>CAZLUZ010000193.1:0-8376 GCA_964562825.1 uncultured Akkermansia sp. | reverse complement strand
GGGTTTACCAAACCTGACCGCTCCAACCCATGCATTTCGCCCAACACCGGTGAAACCACTGGGCGATCTGCTCGATTCAGAGGGAGATGGGTGATCCGTCGACGAGTCCCGGCATGGCCTCCCCGGCGCCGGAGCGGATCGAGCGTAGACCGACGCGGTCGGAACACATCCTGCACCCTGCACGTCACATGATTTCGGATATACTTTTCAGCATCCTCGCCGCCGTCATCGTTGCCGCCCTGCTGGTCGGTCTGGGTCGCGGTGGTCCCGGTCCGGGTTCGGGTTTTCTTTTTTTCTTCCTCATCCTTTTCTTCGCGGCGTGGGCCGGAGCACGTTGGATCCAGCCGACGGGCCCGGTGATTTTTCAAACCTACTGGATGGGGCCGCTGGTTGTGACTGGCCTTCTCGCCCTGATCTTCCTCGCCCTGATGCCGACGGAGGCGCGCCGCGCCCGCGAGGAGGAAAAGCGCCGCCAAAAGGTCGAGAGCTCCGCGGAAACCAAGTTTCGCCACGGCGTCGAGATCGGTTTTTCCGTCTTTTTCTGGCTCTCGCTCCTGGTCCTGATCCTCATCATCGTCGCCGGATACACCCTCGGGCCTGCAGTCCCGATGATCTCGCCGGCAGAGTGACCGTATTCCATGACCAGCGACTTGAATCTATACCGCGGAAGCCGATGGATTGGACCGGGAGGCATCCGCCGGGATCCTCTTTCTCGACTTCCCTTGCTGGAGGAGCGCGACAAGGTGCTGAGACTCATCCTGAACTACCTGCCCCTGCCCTACTCGGTAGTGGAGCACGGCTGCGGGCAGAAGGCCAGCGTGGTCATCCGCATGCTGGCTCTGCAGCACGGGATCGCCCCTCACGCTCTCCGTCGTGGTCTCATCATCGAACCGGATCTCTCTCCGCAAGCCCTCGGAACGACTGACTTCCGGCGGAGGAGGGGTGCCCTCGTCGCTTCCAACGCACTCGCCCGCCGCACCCCCTCGCGTGATCCCACGTTCCGACGGTTCGTGCGAGACCACCTGGAAGACGTCGCCTTGAACGAGGACGCCCTTCTCTCCGGGGATTACCGGCTGCATCTTCACGAACAAGTCCAATTCATCCTCGCGAGAAGCCACGTCGCGCCCTTGATTATCTTTTGGGATGAGGCGCAGGCCCGGGCGGTTGCCCTCGTCGCCGACGTCACCCTCGAGCGAAATCGCCTCTTTGCCCCGATGGAATTGAGGGAAATGCTCGCCTCTCCCGAGGCATGGATTTTCACCGCTCCGCTGATGGGGCGATTCCGGATCGATCCCGAGTTTTGGACCCTCGAGCAGAAGATCGCGAAGGAACGGAATGTTGGGGAAGGCCGAGATTTCTCCGATCTGTCGGAGTCGACCGAGGCAGACCTCTTCCGCAATCTCACCGGAGCGGAACCGGGATCGATCGGAGACCCGGAAACCTGGACCTGGCTCAACAACCTGTTTGTCGGGGCCGACCACGCGGACTACCCCAGGCTTCGGAAACAGACCGGGCAGGGCGAACGAGCCCGGCCCCTGGTGGAACGACTGCTCGCCGCACGATCGGCGAACAGGGAGGAGGAGGTTCTTGCCACGATCCAGAGCCTGCGCCAATTGGCGGAGAAACTGAACCTCAGGCGACATCTTCACCGGGAGGCGGAGCGATGCGAGACCGAAATCGCTCCTCTGGCGAGAGCGGCAAACGCCATATCCTACTTCAACTCCGTCCAAGCGCTGGCGGAACACATCGGACGCGATGGTGATGTCGGCACTTTTCTCAAAGATTCCGACGGGCTGCGCGCACTGCACGGTATCGGAGTGCGCCTCAGAAGACGCATCGAGAGCGCGGCCACTTTCTCCCGGGACACCGGGGGGCGTATCGATGCGCGGGCCCTCAACCCCCGATATCGACAGACCGCCATCGAAACCATCCGTCAGATGAACCGGGCCGGCCTATCGGTGTTCGTCGACCGGGTGGGGAATCTGCACGGAATTCAGCTGAGCGACAGGGCTGCGAGTCGGGCACGGCGCGATTCCCGGTCAATCGCACGGATGACCCGTCAGGCCCTCTGCTTCGCCTCCCACATCGACTCGGTCCACGACGGAGGCAAATTCGACGGGAGACTCGGTGTCTACTCCGGGATAGAGCTGGTCCATCTGCTCCGTGACCTGGATTCGATCTTCGGCGCCTGTTTCGACGATCATGGCGATCGTCCCCTGATGGTCAGTGTTTACGTCGGGGAAGAGATGACCTTCACCGGAGGCGGCGTTTCGCTGCCGGGGAGTGCCGCCGTGGCCGGGCTGAGTCGCCCGGAGGAGATCTTCGAGATGACGAACGCCGAGGGGGAGCGCTACGACGACTGCCTCCTGCATCTATGGGAAGCGCTGCGCGATTCCGCCAAAGCGGGCGATATCGAAGTTCTGGCGCCGGATCTGGAGAGACCGAATGGTAGTCTGCTGGAATCGGCTCCCGAACCGTGCTGTTTCCTGCCGGGCCGTTACCTCGAGAGGCACATCGAACAGGGTCTGGGCCTGCATCGGCGCGGTGTTCCCCTGGCGATCGCCTCGCGGATCGCTGGAATTCGTCACGAGGATTTCTTTATCGAAGGTCTCCATGCCGAAGCCGCGGGATGGGACCTGGCGGGGCGGCTCCACCGCAAGGCGCGAGAGAATCGGTTCCGCGAACTGCGGTTCACCCTCGGCATCTTCGAGCTCCTTTCCCTCGGAGGCGAGGTCGCCGCACCATCCTGGGCGGTCCGTTGTGATATTTGGGGAGAAAGCAATCACGCCGGCGCAACGCAACCCGAGGACCGCCGAGACCCGGCGGTGAGTGCGGCTCGCCTGGTAGAGAAGTTTTTCGATGCGTGCCACGCGCCGGACACTCCGGCCGACGGACACCCCCTGGTCGGCGGCACGACGATCTCGCCCGGCCGTAACCGGAATGTGATCCCCGGCACGGTGAGCCTGCAATTGGGCATCGGGGGCCGGATCGACCCGAACCTCACCGCGGACATCGCGTCCCAACTGGATCACTTCGCCCGTTCCGAACTGCACAAGCCCCGGACCGAGGGCGGAGAGGAAGTCGAAATCGACATCGCGGAATCACAGGAAAAGTGGAGACGAGCGGAACAGATTCGCCTGACGACCGACACCCGCGCTCCCAGTTCGCGCCTGATGGAGGAGTTCCTCGCCGCCCGCAAAGAGGAGATCGATCGCGTTGCGAGCCTTCACCGCGTCACCATTTCATCGTCGCTGCATCAGGATTCGGCACCGCTTTCCCTGCTCGACTCAGACGTGGTCCTGCAGATCGAGCGCAGCTACGGCGGGAGCCACAACCCGAGAGAGACGGAACTCGCCGCGGACCTGCTGCAGGGGACCGTCTTCCAGTTGCATCTGACCGCTGATTTCATTCGCCACCGCCTCGACGAAGAGACCGGGTTCGCCCGGCAGAGCCGGTCGCGCCTGCCAGAAATCTGGAGGAAAGGAAGCATGGATCATCTATCCTATTCCATCCACGACGCCTGCAATCTGGCGGCGGGTCTGCCGGCGGGCGGTTCGGAACCGGGTTAGGATTTGACTCATCGGAGGATTTCACCAATTGCGGTTTGACTTCCCGGGCGAAAACGGAATAGCCTGAACCTGGTGGCGGGATCTCGGTGAATCGATTCGTCTTTGACTTTCCCCCAGCTCTTGAATCGATTCCCCCTTGTCTTCCCCCAACCTTACTCCCACCTCAACCTCCCGCGGCCGTCTTCTCGAGCGTGCTTCTTATCGCCTGGTTCTCCGACCGGACGCACCCGGCACCCGAACCACGCAGGTCCCGAATGAAGGGACCGCTAGTCACGCTCGCTCTTCGGCGAGGCTGCGACCGAGAAGCCCCTGACAAATCCCCTATGCACAAATCATTCTCGCAAAACGATCGAAAGGAATCCGGCCCCCCACCTGCCGTGGACTACCGCCAACCGGTTCCGGAACTTTCGTCCCAGATCGCCACCTTGGTGGAGGCAATCTGTTCCCGGCGACTCCGCCAGGGTCCCGGTCGGTTTCCCGAGGAGCTTAGCTCTCTCGACGGTGGTAAGAAAGAGATGCTCTCGGTCGGTCTCATGTTTTTCAATCTCGGCCGAGAGGAAGCGGAAAAGCGCTCGCATCGTCGTGTTGCAGGAGCGGAGCCGACTCTCCTGCCGTGGCTGCAGCGCATGGAGCGATGGTATAGCGTGGAACCGGAGAATTGCGCGGAATCGGCGGCCCAGACCATTCGCCGCCTGTATCATCTCTCGAAAGAAAGAAAAGAGTCACCGGCTCTGCCCGAACAGGTAACGAATCTCCTATCCGAACATCGAGATGAAAAGGGGACCATGACCGAATCCGGTTATGACGCCCTGAAGCAGCGAGTGCGCCGGGCAAGAACTCTCCTGCGGACCATGCGGGAATGGCCGGGCCAAGGCCAAGCTTCGTCCGATTCGGATTCCTTGGGCGGCGCACTGGACGAAATCGAAGAGCGCATCGCCGCTCTGGATTGGTGGTTCGAACTCTTGGCGGAACCGGATGAAAACAGACACGTGCGGCGCCGCGAAATGGTGGAACGACTCACTACCGCCCGGAGAGCCTACCAACGCGGCCTGGAGACCGCATCCGGGAGCGAAGGGGCGACGGAACACCCGTCTTGAACGAAAGCGGGCCGACTCCCTGTTCACCCGGTGGCAGAATCGCGCGCCGCCCCCAAGCAGGCTGGCGCCGCGATTTACCGCGGGATCATCCGTCCCAGTCAATCCGGAGTCGACTGGTAACCCGAGCGACCCCTGGCTGGTTCGCCGCTATTCGCATCGCCCTCATCCGCTGGTAAACGGTTTCTACCTGACCAGAAAGGGTTACCGCGGATTCCTCCACTTCGACGGTGAAGCCGCTCTGATGGAGGACGGAATCGCCGCGGAACCTCTCGCGCAGGGCCTCGGCGATCTGGTCATCCGACACGGCTTCCAGACGGCTGACGGTGAGGAAACTGAATACCTGATCCCCGCCCGGCAGATCCGCGGCGACCGACTCGGCCGCAGCCTTGGCGCCGATACTTTCCACCGCCCCGGTCAGGGTGATGAGCCCGTCGGTCACGCTGATTTCGATGTTTCCACGACCGATCCGATAATCCTGGTAAAACGCTTCCTCCAAGGCTTCCTTCAACTCATCGTCGGAGCGGAACAGAGGGCGGTGGGGCCGTTCCAACGGGGGGCGCAGTCCGGGCGATGCCTCGAGATTCTCCGCATCGATTTCGATCACGCCCCGGACCTCGGCCAAGGAGATGAGCCGCTCTTTCTCGGAGAGAGAATCCACCGCTCCATAGAGACGAACCACACCTTCCTCCACCGAAAACTTGACGAAATCATCCCTGACCCAGGGATCGATTTCAAGCCTCAGGCTGAGTTGCAGTCGGATATCGTTGTCGTCGACCTCGGCAAACGGGAGCACGCGCAGATGATTGACCACGCTGCGCACCCCGGGGACGGCGGCGGCGGCAGTGCCGGCCAACCTCCTCAGGGAGAAGGTTGGCACCGAGCCAGTAAGGCTGACCACTCCGTCGTTTACCCGCAGCGTTACCCCGGTTTCCCGGACGGGCCCCAACGTGAGGAGTTCCGCCAATTCCTTTTCGATCCGATCATCGGGCCGTTCCTCCGGTCTGACTTCCAGTTCGTTCACGATAGCCCGGACACCCCTGACCGTGGCGGCACGTTCGGAAACCAGCAGCTTCACGGGCAGATTTTCCACCTGACCCGTCAGCCGGAGGATGCCGTTGCTCACCTCCACATCAGCCGGAACCGACGCGGTCGGAGGAAATTCCTGCAACGAGGTGCGCACCGCCTCTCGAACCTCGTCGTCGCTCGGCGCGCGCTTCGCGGTGGCACCGATGGGCAGGGAGCAGAGGAGGAGGGCGATTCCAAGGCTTTTCCAGAAAGGGATTCGATAGATTTCCATGCCGAATCGTAAAGCATGGGTTATTCCACGACGGGGATGGCGGTGTTTCTCCACCCGCTCGCGAGGTTCCCGGGTTTCCTTGCTCCGGTATCCACGCCCGACATTTGCATTGTGCATGGCAGTAAGATGCGAGGCGCAAGCTTTCGCGCCGCCTCGCTCTGCGTTGCCAACCGTTGATCGATCCAGTCACCGGGAAAATCTCCGTTCGTTCACGCTCCCGTCGCGCCATCTGGCGGTCCGGGCTTTTCTCGGAGAGAAATCTGCTCAACCAAGAGGCGCCGACCCGGCCCCCTCTTCAGGCGCGTCGCCCACCTCCTCCGACTGATCATGATGCCGAGTATTGATGAAATCTCCCTGCCGATCATCGTGGCTTTGTTTCTGGCCAGTTCTATCGGAATCCTATTCGCCGGAACCGCTCTGACCCGTCTCGCGGAGACCCTGGCCCGGGAAACGGGCATGGGTCAAGCCATCGCCGGAGGTTTCCTGCTCGGAGCTACCACTTCGTTACCCGGGCTGATGACGTCAGTGACGTCGGCTCTGGCGTCATACCCCCAAATGGCCGTGGCCAACGCGGTCGGAGGTATCGCCGCCCAGACCGCCTTTCTCGGCATCGCCGATCTCTGCCACCCGAAGACCAACCTCGAACACGTGGCGGCATCCCCGGAAAACCTGATCCAGGGAGCTCTTCTCGTCACCCTGCTCGGAGCCATTCTGCTGGCCGCCAACCTTCCTGAAGTGACTCTGTTTGCCATCCACCCCATCAGCCCTCTGCTCATCGTTGCCTACCTCTACGGGGTGAGCCTCAGTTCCCGCAGCAAAAACGCCCCCATGTGGCATCCCCAGCGAACCAGCGAAACTCAGAGCGAACCGAGAGACCAGGCGACCGGACAGGTGTCCTGGCCTTCCCGGATACCCCGTTTTCTCTTCCTGGGATCCATCGTCATCGCCTGCGGATGGCTCCTCGCCCGCAGCGGAATCGCCGCCGTCGGCAGTATCGGCCTCTCGGAGTCATTTGTCGGTGGTTTCTTCACCGCCGTATCCTCGTCCCTTCCCGAATTGGTTACCTCGATAGCAGCGGTTCGCTTCGGCGCCTACACGCTGGCTGTGGGAGGGATCATCGGCGGAAATGCTTTCGACACCATTTTCGTGGCGATTGCCGACGCGGCCTATCGGGAGGGCTCCATCTACCACGCCATCGGGCCAAGCCAGGTCTTCATTCTCTCGCTGGCCATCGTCATGACCGGCATCCTCCTCATGGGCCTGCTCACCAGGGAGAAAAGAGGCATCGCGAATATCGGGTTCGAGAGCTTTGGCATCCTCTCCCTCTACTTCTTCGGTGTCCTCGGATTGATCTGGCTCGGGTAACGCTCTCCCCTTTGCCCAGTGGCAATCGTCGGTAGGAGCCGGCGCGGCAGGTCTGACGGGGAGCCCCGTCGTGCGAACCGCCCTGCCGAAACTTGCAGAACGCAACCTCTTCCAAGCGCAATATTCTCGGCATCGGGAACCGAGACTGGATTCGAGCCCGACGCACCGTGGCACAGGTTCTGCGCTGTATTCACCCGCCATGACAGCACCCATATTGCAACAATCCCTGGAAAAAGATTTAGCCATTGTCGAGACCGAGATCGAGGAACTGAAGTGGTCGATCGCCTGTCTATCCAGACCCGCTCAGGAAGATTTCGCGCCCAAAATGGAGCGAATTGAAACCATGGCGGCAGCTTTCGCTCGCGATATAGGGGAAATCGAATCGGACGCAGGCGCTGATCCACAGAAAGTCCACGAGTTGTCGAATGTGCTTTCCGAGTCGATTGACCAGCTCTTCGGTGAGGTGGAGTCCCGTGCGCACGCCGAACAATCCCTATTGGCACAGACACCCGGACCATTTCATCAGGGCAGACGGCGGATGACAGCGCAAATTCCTCACACGGCCCGCAGCGACCTTGACCGATTCGCCTATCCCTCAATCGCTTCCCCCCGGCACCCGACCCACCTGGAGAGGGCCTGCTCCTGCGATGGATGAATTGATTTTTCCGATGTTTCGATCGCCCCTTTCATCGAGTTCTCCATTTTTCACCTTGCCTCCGGCCGGGGCGCGTGGTGGGGTTTTTCACCGGGCTGGACACGCCCGGATTTCCTCCGGTGAAACCCATGAACGTCTTGATCGTCGATGATGAGAAGTCCATCCGCGACAGCACCTACGCTGCCGTTGAAGCAGAGGGCCATTACGCAGAGGCCGTCGGAGAAGGGCATGAGGCGCTGCTGCGTCTCGGTGAAGAACCATTCGATCTCATTCTCCTGGACCTGCGACTCGGTGAGGAAGATGGTCTGGAGGTGATGGGCGAAATCCAAAAACGGTGTCCCACCGCGGTCGTGGTGGTTTTAACGGCTTACGCCACGGTGCGGACGGCGGTTA
>CAZLUZ010000192.1:0-8647 GCA_964562825.1 uncultured Akkermansia sp. | reverse complement strand
CTGTCGGGTTGCGGGTTCTATCCCCGCACCACCACTTCATGCCACCTACCCTTTTGCCGAAAAGCCGCCCGGGTGACTTCGGAATTGACGAATTCATGGGTCGGAGCATAGATGCAGTTAACCACACCAGCCTTCCGCATGAACTCCTGTCCACCACGCCGTTCCATCATATCGAAATTCGCCGTCCTCACCCTTACGGCGGCCATGTCGGGTGTTGCCCTCGCCGATAAAATCGTCGTCAAGGATCCGGAACCCCTTCTCCAGCCCACGCTCGATATTCGGACTCGCTACGAATACAGGGAACAGGACTTTTTCGATGCCTCCCATGCCTTGACCACCCGCGCGCGGATTGGTCTCCTGAGCCGCACCTGGAATGGCTTCAGTGTCTTCGGAGAGTTCGAGGGTCTCCACGCCCTTGTCGACGACTACAATGCTGGCGGCGGAGCCGATCCGGTGAACCACGGCAAGACGGAAATCCTCGATCCGGAAAACGCCGAACTCAACCGCCTCTGGATTCAGCACACGAGTCCTTCGGGCTTGACCGCCAAGGTCGGACGCCAGCGCATCATCCGGAACAACGCCGCTATCGTCGGCAACATCCTCTGGCGCCAGAACGAGCAGACTTTCGACGCTGTCAGGCTCGATTACAAGGGGGACGGCTACCACTTTTCCTACGCCATCTCCAACCGCACCCAGCGGCTCTTCGGCGCAAGCGCCACCAAGTTCGCCAGGGAAATGGACGGCGCCTTCCATTTTATCAACGGCTCACTCGAACTCGACGACTCCACCCTGAGCGGCTACGCCTACCTCGTTGACGTGGATCCCGTGGCTGGCGTGAGAGCCTCGACCAACGTCGGAGAAAGCAACACGTTCGGCGCCATTTACGAGATCGGTGGACTGCGCCTCGAGGCGGCCTGGCAGAACGGGCAAAGCACCCTGGTAACCGGCAACGACTACGATGCCTTCTACGGCCACGGTTTTTATTAGAAGGAAACGAAAGTAGGCACTCTGGGCGCCGGGCTGGAATACCTGGGAGAGAACTTCAAGACTCCCTTTGCCACCGTGCATGCTTTCAACGGCTTTGCCGACGCCTTCATCGGCCAGCGCATCGGCCTCAACAACCTGGGCGGGAGGTATGAGGGCCTCTCCGACCTCTACGTCAAGTACGTTCGCCCCGAACTGCCCTGGGACTGCACTTTCACAGCCTTCGGCCGTTATTATTGGGACGACAGCTTCGACACCGGGCTTGAGATCCAGGAAATCGCCCCCGAAGCCTGAAACTGTTCCGACAGACGCCTAGTTCACGCTCACGTCTCCCACCGCTCCCGTCGCCGTCGCGATCAGCAGACTCAGATCGACGTTGCTCCGCCGGTAGCGCCCATAGAGACGCACGTAAACCAGCTCCAGAGCCAACTCGATCAGGCAGTCCGCCTGATGCTCCCCGCATTTCAGGGTTTTCACCAAACTCGCACGCAGATTCGCCCGGAGTTCTCCGATCTCCCCATCGCACTGCTGGTAGCCGCGGATCAGCACCACCGAGAGCTCCCGGCAGAACTTGAAGATCCGCTCGCCATCCCTCTCGCGAAAGATGCGGTCCTGGAGTTCCTCCTCGACGGAGCCCAGCCGATTGATGGTGACAGGCGTCGCTTGCCTGGTTGCCGTTTTGTCTTGAAAAAGAGTGGTCGTTTTCATCACGCAGACAGTCTACCGGGGAGGGTGGGACATCTACAGACTCACACGGGGAAAATTTTGGTTTTCTTAGAAAAAAGGATACCCGAAAAGCCCTGGCCAGACGCGCGGCCACCCGGAGCGGGTCCACACGGTCCCCAACCGCTTTGGGCGGGGAAACTTCCGTTCTGCCCCGGTAGACCGCTCAAGGGGATGCCGGAATCAGCGACGTCGGATCGACCGCCTCGTGAACATCCCCGAAAAACAGGTCATCCAGCGCGTCGGGATAGGGCACTTTCTCCGCCGGGGGCCAGAACCGATGCTCCCGGATCGCGGCAATCACCCCCACGGCGCAGTTCCGTGCCGATTCGAGGTACTGCTCGTCCAGGTCTTCCCAGATATCGATTTTCACCTCCTTCTCCGTCTGCCCCAGGGTCACGTACCCGGCCCGGATCTCCTCGTCGGGGAAGCGCTCTTCCACGGCGAGCCGATAGAGGGGTAGCTGCAGGTCCACCCACCGACCCGGCGCGCCTTCCAGGGGTTCCACCAGGCTCCACGCGGGAAAGTCCTCGCAGCCCTCGTTCCGCTTGATCGATTCGATGTGAAACTGCATCACCCCCCGGTCCTTCGGCGAAAAGGTCTTGAAATCGAAGACTCGGATGCCGAATTGCGGGTGACGCTCGATCCGGTCGATCCGGCCCCGTATCGTCATCCCCTCGATCTGAAACGGAGCCTCCGCGGTTCCGATGGTGGCCTCCGGGTCCACGATCCGCCAGCCTTTCCGCCTCTCCTCGGCCTCGATCTCGGCCCACCAACCCAGCCGGTGCCGCGCCGCCTCCCGCTGCACCAGCACCGGTGTGGACCAGTCCCGGCCGTAGCGCAGCGATAGGATGCGGTCGATTTCCTCGTGAAAAAATGCGGCGATCTCTTTCGCCTCGGTCAAAGCCGCGGCGCCCTCGTCCCGCCCGAACGCTTCCAGCGCGTCGTGCACCAGGTTGCCAAACTCCATGGCGTTCATCTCCGTCTTGCCCGCTTCGTATTCCTCCATCCCCAAACCGTGCCGCAGGTAGAAGCGAAACGGACACGCAAGGTAGTGCTTCAGGGAGGTGACGGTGAGCCGCTCGAAGATGGGGCAGTCCTCCGGCAGCCGTCTCGGACGCAACTTCCAGGCCAGCTTCCACGGCATCGGCTCGCGGTGCCGGGTTTCCCCGGAGAAAAACTGGAGGGTGCGCTCCGCCAGCCGCTCCTCGGCACACTGGAAGAGCAGACGCGAGGGACGCAGCGGATCACCCGACACGCTCTGCCTCCCGAAAAGGAAATCGACCCGCCCGCCGGTGCGGCGCCGGCTCTCCACGAACACGGTCAGGAGATAGGCGTCGCGGGCAAACCGCCTGTCGTTGTCGGTCATCCCGAGGAGCTTCCGCGCCGAATCGGGCAGGTAGGAGTGGCTCACCACCGATTCGGGCACCCGGCTGTCATTCATCCCGGTGATCACCAGGTGCGGCGCGTCCTCCCAGAGCAACTCGGCCCAGCCCTCCAGATCAATGTCGGACGCCCTCCGCTCCGGATAGAGCCGTTTCTCCCCCACGAGTTCCAGGAGAAACTCGAACTTTGCCGCCGCATTCAGGGGCCGGGCAAAAATCCGCTCGCTCTCGCGAATCAGGTCGGCCGCGGGCATGAGATGGGACGACACCTCGGGGAACCGGCTGCCGTCTTCCTCGGCGAAAACTCTCGTCTCGAAGACTTCTACGAGATACTCGATCAGCGTGTCGCCAAAATCCCCGCCGCGAAATCGGTCGACCCATGCCCTCGCCCACGCGATGCCCTGCTCCAGCTCGGGATGCTTCCGGAACCGGCCCGTCGCGGCCGCCTCCGCGTCTCCCAGGTCGTCGGGCAGAACCTCCGCCGCCATCTCGTCGAGGCGCTGGAGAAATCCGGTCTGGGAGTGACTCTCGCCGGTCTTCGCCTCGATCGATCGCATCATCGCCCCGAGCCAGTCGGGCACCCGGGCCAGTTTCCGAAAAGCGTCGAAGGATTCGTTCCCCACCATCCGGTGGGTCTGCTGCAGCAGGTAGTGGACGGGGTGCTGCCGCAGTGCTTTGCCCGAGGGATCGTGCGTCGACCATCCCCGGGACGAGAGCACCTGTACCACCGGCGCGATCGTCTCGGGATCGGGTACCCCCACCGCCGCGGCCGCCGCCGGGTCCTCGTGATCCTCCAGCAGCCTCGCGGCCAGCTCCGCCTGCTCCGCCGGATTCGCCGCCGCCCGGATCCGCTCCTCGGGTGCGGGCAGATCGATCTCCGCCTCGAGCCACGCCTCGGGCCGGGGATTGCCCCACCCGTCAAACCATGCTCTTCGCTCCGCGGGCGCCGCGATCACGATGTCCACCGGAGTCCGCCGCGCGATCCGCTCCAGCGTTTCGGTGGTCAACCGCGCCAGATCCGCGCACCCGATCAGGGTCACCCCGGTCACTTCGGCGGGCACCGCGGCGATTCCCGCCGCCTCGTGCGACGCCTCCACCGGATCGGTGTAGCCGGCTTCCTCGGTCCGGCCCACGATCTCGCGCTCCAGCCGCTTCAGGTCGGCCCAGCGACCCGACTCGATACCGTTCTCGGCCAACACCAGGCCCGCCGACGCATACCGATGCCCCTCGCGACAGAGCAGGTCCCGGACCTCCAGGAGATCGCCCGCCACCTTGACTCCCCACGACAGGTTCCGTTCCACCGGATCGACGGGGAAAAGATGCCGATACCGATGCAGATCCAGCGATAGCAGCGCCGCCGTCCACACCGCAAGCATCGTTCCCGGATCGGCGACGGGTCGCTCCAGGATTTCGAGCCGGGCGGGATCGGTGATGAATAGCGGCGTGACCACCGTCGGAGGCAACACCGCGGCACCGTGTTTCGCCGCGCGAATCGCCAGGGCCTCGCGCAGGCGCCGACCCGAATGCCGCGTCGGCGTGATGACCAACTGCGAGGACAGATCGAGCGCCCCACACCGGTTCCAGTCCGCAGTCAAAAAGTCGACCGCGCTCTCCAGTACAGGCCGGTCCCACCCCACAAAATGATGGGTCACCCTGGGCGGAGACTCGGGCTCCAGGGCCTTCTTCCCATCCAGATCCAGCCCCAGCTCGAGCTGCTCGAAAAATGGTTTCGGTTTGGCCGGTCGGCGGGGCATGGCTTCGGGGGTTGAGACTTTACCTACCCCCAGAATATAAGGATTGGCAAAATGCTTTTTCCCGAAAAACACTCCCCGGAGAAACAAAAAAAAAGCGGGACCCGCATCCGGGTCCCGCCAGGGTTGAACGAATTGGGTCAGGCGAACGCCTCAGGCATTCGGCTGCTTTTCCCAGTGGTATCCCTCGACCTTGGACACCTGGACGGCGATCGTGCTGAGCAACACCCCGTAAACCGCCTTCGAGGTGACGTCCGCGAAGGTGAAGATGATGTGTCGCGCCACCACACTGCCGGAACTCCACAGCGGATCGATGAAGGCCCCCAGAGCGGGCTGCACCAGCGCGAAGGCGTAGATGTTCCACGAGATCAGGAAGATCACGGTGATCGCGTTCCAGAGCGGTTGCGACTCCTTCGGCGTGCTTTCCTTGCCGGCCTTGATCGCCTTGAAGAGGACGAACAGAATCCAGACGTAACCGGCCCACCCGATCAGGTACCAGACCCAGAAGGGCACGGGGCTCACGCCTTCCACGAGGTGCCCGTTCTCATAAAACGCGGCATACCACGAAGCCAGCACCATGATCAAGCCGCCCACCGCGAACTGGATCGCATAGTTGACCTTTTTCGCCAGGGTCAACACGGGGATGATGATGACCAACTGCAGGAGCAGGTGGGGCACGTCGATGGCCCAGTTCATGTAGCGGAAACCGTTGGAGAACAGCGCCCCGGCTTTCCGGGTGTATTCCCCGGTGTCGGGGTTCAGCACGAAGGTGGAGGTCCAGGAGAAAGCCTGGATGGTGAGCATGAAAAACGCGGAAACGGTCACCACCAGCGAGATGACGTTGGTCATCCTATACTTGGGAGACACCTGTTTTAGCGTGAGGATGAAGTAGAAGATCGCCGCGGCAAAAACCGCCGATCCTAGGGTCAACACGTGAGCGACCGCCTGAAACTCGGCAGGCGAGAAGCTGAAGTAGTTGGCCATGTGGTGAAGGTCCACGGCGTAAAGGCCGTTTTCCCCACGCTCGGGAGGAAGGGCTAAATTATCCATTGTTCTGTTTAGGTTTTGACTGCTTTTTGTCTAATTTTCGTCTACAACACAGGAGGTACGGCGCGCGTCCGTGAAAAGTGACAGAAAAAGGTCGGATTCTCGACGAGACCTCGCCGGTGCCGGTGCCGGTCCGATCCGGCCTTGGCCAATGGGCGATTGTCGTGTCATGCTCTCTCCGGGATGAACACAGCCTTCGACGTTATTGGGGCGGAGTGGAGCGCCCGGGCGCACCAGATGGCGGAATGGGCCGGGAAACGCCTCGTCAATCGCCGGGATGTCTGGGGCCAGTACACCACCCCCTCGGCTGCGGAGAAGGCGAGGGCCGGGCGCGCCTACCAGGCCTTGACCCTGCCCGCCCGGTCGATGCGGGGACGGGACATGGTCACCCTCGACAAGCTGGAGCGCCACTTCGGCAGCGGCAAACGCCACCATCTGGTCGGTCTCCACGCTAGCAGTGCGGAGCAAACCTGCCGATGGTTCGCCGTCGACCTCGACCTGCACGACGCCGACGAGCGGCTCCGCGATGACGTGGCCCGGCGCAACTACGCCGCCGCCATCGCCTGGTGGGAGCGACTGCAGTCGCAGGGTTACGACCCCCTGCTCATGGACTCCAACGGCCGGGGCGGCTACCACCTCATGGTGCTCTTTGCCGAGCCGGCTCCTCTTCCGGATGTCTTTGCTTTCGCTTCGGCCCTTGTCTCCGACTGGGAGAAACAGAATCTCGATTTCGCGCCGGAAATCTTCCCCCGCAGCGGCCGGATCGAGGAGGGCAAGCTGGGTGCCTGGCTGCGCCTGCCCGGACTCCACCACACCCACGATCACTACACCCGGGTGTGGTGCGGGGACGAGTGGCTCGACGAGCCCTGGCTATCCGGCGACGCCGCGATCGATCAATTCCTCGCCACCACACCGGGACCGCCGCCGCCCGCTGCGGAGCAACCGGACCGCGTGCAAAAATCCGAGACCACCAACACCTCCAACACCTCCGGGACCTCCAGCCTCTCCAAGACCTCCATTAGCTCCGGTAGCTCCGGTAGCTCCGCCAAATCCCCCCGCCAACGCGGTGCGGGGAAGACCGTGTGCCTCGATCTCGACGGTGTCCTGGCTCGCTACGAGGGATGGAAGGGGGCGGACCACATCGGCGATCCCATCCCGGGCGCGGTCGATTTCACCCGGGACCTGGCCTCGCGTTACCGCGTTGTCATCTCCACTTCTCGCCTCCGGCGGGAGGTCCCCGACGCCGGTCCCGACCACGCCTCAGCGGCAGCAGGAGAGGCGCCAGCGGCCGAGGCGGCGGCGACAGTCGGATTCATCGCTGCCTGGCTGGACCGCCACGGGTTCGCCTACGACGAGATCGACACCGGGGCGGGCAAGCCCCTGGCCAGCGCCTACGTCGACGACCGCGGGGTCAGTTGTCAACCCCAGGAGGACGGAGCGGAAGCCTTTGCCACGGCCTTGGCCCGTATCGAGCGACTCGCCGGGAAATAGTCGGACGTCCAAATGGCCGCGGTTGACCGGGTGGCCGAACTTGGCCGAGGGGAGGAAAAACAAAAACGCCGTGGAAAAGAATCCCACGACGTTTTTGCTTTGCTACCTGTTACCACTGGCCACTTACTGAGCCAAATCTGAAAAACACATTCGTTACATGAGATGGACGCTCTGTTGCGAATGATATGCGAGATTCATGTCCGATTTGCGAAAAAACGGCGTGCTCCGCTGGGTGCCCAGCTACCTGCGGCGTCGGGGACAGATGACCCCGGGGCAGAAGCGGGCCCTGCGCGAGGGCTGGCATCGTTTTGGCATCGAGTTCCGGCACGGGCACCGCATTTCTCTTCGGGACATCCTGGCATCCCCTTCGGAGGACGGCACGGATCCCTCCCCTGCCCCTTCTCTTCCCAAAACCCCTTCGCCTGCCCCTTCCCCTGCCACTTCCCCTCCCACGTCCCCTTCGGCTGAAGAGTCCACTCCCACGTCCCCTTCCCCTGAACCCGCATTGCCCTGCCGATGGGTTCAACCGGATTTGGTTCCCCCTCTTTTTCTGGAGATTGGCTTTGGCATGGGGGAGAACCTGGTTCATCTGGCGGAGCGCCATCCGGGCGCCTGGATTTTGGGCATCGAGGTGCACAAACCGGGGCTTGGGGCGGCGTTGGCGCGGCTTCGCGATCGGCGATTGACCAACGTTCGGGTGATGCGGGGTGATGCCCGGCTCATTTTGAGCGATCACCTGGCGGGTGACGTGCGATTTCGGCGGGTCGGCGTGTTGTTTCCCGATCCCTGGCCTGAGGAAGGGGACGCCCATCGCCGTCTGATACAGCCGGACTTCTTCGAGTTGATCGAGCCTCGCATGGAGGCTGGGGGCATTTTTCATTTCGCCACGGATGTCGCGACCTACCGCCGTCACGCCGACGCAGTCATCGCCTCGCGCGCGGGCTGGGCGCCCCATCCGGGCGTCACGGCCACCACGGACACCGCCGCCACCACGGACATCACCGCAACCACGGACACCACCGCAACCACGGGCACCAATCCTATCACGAACGCTGCGCCCATCAAAGACACCACACCCACCGCGATCGACCTGGAATCCTTTCGTGGTCCGACCCGGTACGAGGAGAAGGGCCGCTCCCTTGGCCACCGCATCCACGACCTGTTCTATCGCTGGTCCCCTGGGTCCTGACCAGCCTCCAGCCTCCAGCCTCCAGCGCCAACTCCAGCTTGCCAGCGCCCGTCCTTCGGCGATAATACCGGAGGATC
>CAZLUZ010000191.1:0-8700 GCA_964562825.1 uncultured Akkermansia sp. | reverse complement strand
GGATTTTTTCTTTCCCGGACAAGAGAGCGAAGAGGAAGAGGGAACTCCGCAGAAACAGGCTCGCAAGGATCGGCCTCCGCTTCCGTTTTGATTGCCGGAAAGGCTTCCCGGGACCCGGTCACTGTCGGGGCACGATGTGCAGTTCCACCCGGCGATTCTGCGCCTTACCTGGAGCGGTGGCGTTCGAGGCGATGGGCTGAGCCTCCCCGAACCCTCGGGCGAGGAGACGCGAGGGGGCGACCCCGTGGTCGGACAGATACTGGGAGACGGCCAGGGCGCGCCGCCGCGAAAGCTCCAGGTTGTAGGATTCCGATCCGTCGGAATCTGTGTGCCCGGTCACGCTGACCGTGGTCTTGTCGAACTTGTTCAGCACGAGAGCGACGGAATCGAGCGTGCCCGCGAACTGGGGGCGGATTTCGTCTTTGTCGACCGCAAAGGTGATGTCGTGGGGCATGTTCAGGATGATGTCGTTACCCGTTCGGGTGACGCTGACACCCGAGCCCCGCAGCTGCTCCCGAATCGCGGCTTCCTGTTGGTCCATGTATCTTCCGATACCAGCCCCAGCGAGACCGCCGGCGGCAGCGCCGATGAGGGCTCCCCGGCCGGCGTCCCCGTTTTCCCCCGTGTTGTTCGCGATGACGGCTCCAAGCGCGGCACCGCCCACGGCTCCGGCCAAGGCACCCCGGCCCTGTCGGTTCATGCGGGGATCGCCGGTGTAGGGATCCGTGGTCTGACATCCCGTGAACGCCACGAGCAGACCGAGGGGAAGAAGAAGGAATTGGGGGGATAGCCTGATGATTCCTGAATTTTTACCAGATGAACGCGTTCGTCAATGGGAACCCTTTTCTTCCGGCCCAGCGGGATTCGGGGATTCTGTCCGCATCCGCCCGACGCCTGACAAATGCCGGCGCGGGGGCCATCAATCCCCGTTTGTCGTCGGGACCGCGGGCAATCGGACGGTGAACGTGGAACCTTTTCCCGGGGCACTCTCCACCGAGACCCGGCCTCCATGCGCCGTGACGAAGGCCTCGACCAGGCTCAGGCCGAGACCCAGGCCCGCCCGGGAGCGGCTCTGGTCGGCCCGATACAGTCTCTCCCAGATGCGGGGCAGATCTTCCTCGGAGATTCCCATGCCCTCATCGCGTACCGCCATCGTGACCTCGTCTGCATCCCGGTGTGCGGAAAGGTGGATCACGCCTCCCGCCCCGCTGTATTTGATGGCGTTGTCCACGAGATTGGCGACGATCTGCTGGAGACGCGACGGGTCTGCCTCCAGCGTGAGGGAGTCAGGCAGGTCGGCCTCGATCTTCATGTTCTGCTCCGAGGCGACCAGATCGTAAAGTTCCACCACCTGGCGGATCAGGGCGGAAAGGTCGACGTTCTTGCGGTGGAGCACGAGCACCCCCGTCTCCGCTTCCGCGATATCCATCAGGGTGTCCAGCATGGTGCCGACCCGTTCCGATTCCTCGAGGCAGTCGGCCAAGGCCTCTCTCATGTCTTCGCGGCCGCTTTCCCCGGAGAGAGCGGATTCGGCGCTGGCACGAATGCGGGCGAGCGGGGTGCGGAGGTCGTGGGCGGTGTTGTCCAGGGAGTCCTTCATGGATCGGATCAGCGACTGGTTCCGATCCAGCATCTCGTTGAAGAGTATGGCCATGCGGGCGAGGCCCCCCGAATCATCGGTGACGGCGACCCTTCGGTCCAGGTTGCCCGTCTCCACGATATCGGCTGCGGTCGCGGTGAGATCGCGGACCGGCTTCATCGCCAGGTAATTGAGCCACCCGCCCCCCGCGAGGGCGAGCAGCACGATGGGGATGGTCGCCCAGGTGAAAAAGCGGCGGAATCGGTTGGCCGGCTCGAAGGATTTGGTGGAGATGCGGCCCGCCTGGATGAGGTGACCGCCGGCGGCCGGAGCCGATGCGATCGTCCACACGTTGCGGGGGTTCCGCGTTTCCAGCGTGGCCACGACGGGATTTCCGCTGCGTGAGAGCCGATTGAGCGCCGCCGGATCGATCAGGTCCTCTCCCCGGGGGGAACTGAAGAGGACCGCATTCGTGGTCGGGCCGGCAATGCGGACGAAGAGCAATTCCTCGCTCCTGATGCTCTGCTCCTGAAAGCGGGAACGCAGTTCACCGAGCCGGCCCTCCGCGAACCAGGCTCGGTATTCGATGAGGCGTTCGCTGACGATCTCGCGTTCGTTATCGGCGATCGAATCGCGGATCAAAAGGTCCGCGGAGAACAGGATCCCGGCATACCCGATGACGAAAAACAGCGCATAGAAGCCGCTCGAACGCAGACTGGGCAGAAGGTCCGACAGGCCTCGCGTCTTATTCCTGGCGCAGAACATAACCGGCTCCCCGGATGGTGTGGATCAATTTGGGTTCAAAGCCCTTGTCCACCTTGCCACGCAGGCGGTGCACCAGGACATCGACGACGTTGGTCTGTGGATCGAAATGATATTCGTAGACCGACTCCAGGATGGCCGTTTTCGTGACGACCCGTCCGGCGTTCCTCATCAGGTATTCGAGAAGGCGGAACTCCCGGGGTTGCAGGGAGATCACCGCATCGCCCCGTTTTGCCTCGTGCTTCCAGGGATCGAGGCTCAGATCGGCGACCTGGAGGACATCGCGTCCCTCGAATTCCCCGCCCACGCCGCGCGAGGATCTTCGGATCAATGCCTCGATGCGCGCCTCGAGTTCGGAGAAAGAGAACGGTTTGACCAAGTAGTCGTCGCCTCCCGCGCGAAGCCCCTGCACCCGGTCGTCGACGGTCCGCCGTGCGCTCAGGATGAGCACGGGGGTTTCGATGCCTCGGTGGCGCATCTCCTCGATGATGGTCAACCCGTCGACCTCGGGCAGCATGATGTCGATGACAGCTGCATCGTAGATGGTCGACCGGGCGAGTTCCGAGCCCTCAATCCCATCGGCTGCCACGTCGACGAGGTAGCCGGACTCGCGCAGCCCCCTGGCGATGTATTCCGAGATGGTGGGATCGTCCTCGATGACCAGAATCTTCATGGGCAAGGCGGGAGGTAAAGAGTCAATGGGGAGAATTACCGATTTGTAATGCTGAGGTAAGGGGCCGGTAATCTGGACGCCGCATACTGACGCCGTGTTGGAAAAAGAAAACCATAGCATCCCAAACTCCATGATGAAAAAGACGATACTTCTCACTCTCGCCCTGGTCGCCGGTTCCGGTGCGATCTTCGGGCTCTCCGCCAACAACGGCACCGCCGTCCTGGTTCCGAAGCTCGATGTCGACAAGTCGCCACCGCTGCGTACGGGGCCAACCGGGGGTTACGCCGACGTCGTTGCCAAGGTGTCTCCCAGTGTGGTGAGCATCTTTACGACCCGGGAGATGGCTCCGATGGATCACCCCTCGATGAGGGAGTTGCCCGATCTGTTCGAGTCGCCCCTGTTCCGCGATTTCTTCGGATACCCGCAACCGGGGCGCCCCGAGAAGCCGCGAAGGTCTCCGCGCAGCCTTCCCCAGCAGAGGGGACTCGGATCGGGAGTTATTCTGAGCGCCGACGGGTATATCCTGACGAACAATCACGTGGTCGAGAAGGCCAGCGACATCCGGGTGCGTTTGGACAACGGTGACGAGTTCGAGGCGAAAACCATCGCCACCGACCCGGCCACTGACCTTGCCGTCATCAAAGTGCCGGGCGAGGGATTGCCCGCGGCGACGCTCGGCGACAGCGAGAATCTCATGCCCGGCGACACGGTGCTCGCCATCGGTTCGCCTTTCGGACTGAACCAGACGGTGACCAAGGGCATCGTCAGCGCGACGGGCCGAGACAACCTCAAC
Source organism: uncultured Akkermansia sp. (assembly GCA_964562825.1). Lineage (GTDB taxonomy): Bacteria > Verrucomicrobiota > Verrucomicrobiia > Verrucomicrobiales > DEV007 > Arctic95D-9. The sequence goes on along the minus strand of CAZLUZ010000191.1, from coordinate 4,893 downwards.
ATCGTGGGCTACGAGAACTTCATCCAGACCGACGCCGCCATCAATCCGGGGAACTCGGGCGGAGCTCTCATCGATAACCGCGGCAGGGTGATCGGAATCAATACCGCCATCTTCTCGCGGAGTGGCGGCAACGTGGGCATCGGCTTCACCACCCCCGTCAACATGGCCGTCTCGGTGGCGGAACAGTTGATCGAGGAGGGCAGGATCGAGCGCGGATACCTCGGGGTGACGCTGGCACCTCTCGACAGGAAACTGGCCGAGGCCCTCGGGGTGAAGAATCGCGGGGCCCTGGTGAATGAGGTGGTGGCCGACGCTCCGGCGGAGAAAGCGGGATTCAAGGCCGGCGACGTGATCACCTCGGTGAACGGGAAAGAGGTGGAGGATGTCGCCGATGTTCGCCGGATGGTGGGCGGACGGAAGCCGGGAACGGAACTGGAATTCACGGTGAACCGAGGTGGCGAGGAGGTAGCCCTGCGGGCTCGCATCGACCGCATGCCTTCCGGTCTGTTGGCTGGTGGACCTCCGGCCGAACCCGAGAAGATCGAGGAAGGTGCTCTCCGCGGGGTTCGGCTCCGTGCGCTGGAAGATCGCGATCGAGAGCAACTGGGACTCTCGGCCGATGCCTCCGGCGTCCTCGTGATCGAGGTGGCATCCAATTCCGCGGCCGCCGAGGCGGGTTTGCGGCCCGGCGACGTGATCACCGAGATCAACCGGCGCGAAGTGACCAAGCCCGAGGAGGCCTATGCCGAGTCGAGTCGTTCCTCCGGTAGACCTGCCCTGGTCCGAGTGACTGACGGCCGCGTCAGTCGATTCCTCGCCATCGGCTGAGGCGTGCGCCCCTTCTTGTGGTGGTGAAGGCGTGCGTTCGGTCTCCGGACCGAGCGCGCGCTCTTTTTTTGTCCCCCGATTGCCGTGGGGGCTTTGCCTGCGAGCAGGGAGATGGGGGCTCACTTGCCGTGACCGGCCTCGATGATCATGTCGTTCACCGACAGCCAGGAGGCGGTTTCCTCATCCCAGATCGAGACGACCCCCAACCATCCGTCGTACTCCCCCGAGGGATCGTAAAAAGTTCGGACGAGGATGCGCTCCTGGTCGGAGAGCGTCTCCTGCAGGTATTGAAGGGCGGCGAGGCCCTCTTCTTTCGTTTCCCCCTTCATTTCCGGGGGCACCACATCCTTGAGACGGATTTCCGTTTTGTGGAGCCAGACGCCGAAACCGAGGTCGATATCGGCGGAAATCGTTCTGCCATCGATGATGCGACGCACGGTGGCGAGGTAGCGATACAGGTCTTCCGGCGGCTCGTAGCCCGCGACGTGGGGCGAACCTGCCGGAAGGAGCAGCAATCCCAGGAGGAGAAAAATGGAGCGCGAGGACATGTCTCAGAATATGCCCACTGCACCCGGCCGTCACACCAAAAAAGGCCGCAGATTTCTGGCCAGGCGAAGTTCTTTCATCCTGAAGCCTTGGCCGTCCCGCTAGAACTTGTTTTTCCACATCATCGATTCGACGGGGAAAGGACTCCTCTGGGTGTACTTTGCGGAGCGCTTGCTGTGGTAGGGCGTCAGAATTTCGCCCTCGACCCGGAAGTAGATGAGCTGTCCGATGGGCATGCCCTCGTAGACGCGGACGGGTTGTTTCACCGATATCTCGAGGGTCCAGTAGTTGGTGAAGCCGACATCACCCTTGCCCGCCGTGGCATGGATGTCGATACCGAGCCGGCCCACGCTGGATTTGCCCTCGAGAAAAGGCACCGTGTGGTGCGTCTCGGTGTATTCCATGGTCGATCCGAGGTAATTGATCTGGGGTTCCAGGACGAAGCCCTCTTCAGGTATCTCGAAATGCTCGATCTCGTTGTGCTGCCGCGCGTCGAGGACCCGTTGCCGATAGGTGGCGAGATGTCTGCTCAGGTGAACGTCGTAACTGTTGGTCCCGAGACAGTCTTCGTCGAAGGGCTCGATCACGATCAGACCCTTCTTCATCGATTGCAAAATCTCGGCGTCGGAAAGAATCATGGCAGGCGTGAAGGTCAGGAAATCTGAATTAATCCAGCGTCTCCCAGGGGGCAAGATAATCTTTGCGAAAATCGCCTGGTGTTTCAAGATGGCGGGTCATGAGTGGCGAAGGGAGCTTCACGATTGCGATCGACGGTCCCGCGGCGTCGGGCAAGAGCACCGTCGCACGCCGGGTCGCTTTGGCTCTGGGTTGCGTGTTCGTGAACTCGGGGGCGATGTATCGAGCGTTCACCTGGTGGATCCTGGAGCAGGGGATCGATCCGAGAGACCGGATCGAGGTGCTGGATTTGCTGCAGCGAACCCGTTTCTCTTTCGGTGAAGAGAATCTGGTGGGAACCATCGAGATCGAAGGGCGCCGCCTCGACACCCCGGAGCTGAAATCCAGCGGAGTGAACCGGTGGGTCTCGGCGATCGCGGCGATTCCCGAGGTCCGCAGCCGGCTCGTCGCGGAACAGCGCGCCTACGGCGACCGAACCTCCCTCGTCATGGAAGGGAGGGACATCGGCACGGTGGTGTTTCCCGATACGCCCTACAAGTTTTTCATCGACGCCGATCCCGAAACCCGCGCGCGACGCCGGCGAAAGGAAGGCATCTCCGATTCGATCCGCGATCGCGACCGGCAGGACAGTTCGCGGGAGGACTCTCCCCTCGTCGCGGCGGAGGATGCCGTTCTCATCGATACCACCCATCTGGAGGTGGACGAGGTGGTGAACCGGGTGCTCGGGGACATCGAGAGAAGGAGAGGGAGCGGAGAGTTGGCCTGACCGGTGCTGCTCAGAATTCCAGGGCAACCCCGGAGCCACACCCCTGGGCGCAACCCTGCCGAATCATATGGCAGAGCTCGGCGACCTGGCGGGCAATCTGGTCCAGCGCTTCATCCGCGGGGCAGATGTCGATATCCGGAACCTGCCAGTAGGCGATGCGGTCTTCCCAGCGGGGGAATCGGGTCGCGATCATGGGGCGATGTTCCGGCTCATACAGAGCCACCACGAGCGAGGAATCGGCGAGGTCCGGCTCGCAAACGCCGCGCGGCACCGGCGCGGTGAGAGCCGTGGAGATACCGTCCGCCTCCAGCCGGCGGCCCGCCAAGGGAGAGAGGCCTTCTTCCTCCCGCTTCGGGCGGAGGCCGCGGGAGATGGCTCTCCAGGTCATCTGGTGGCGGATCGCGTGGTGATTGAAGACCGCCTCGGCATAGCGGCTCCGGTAGAAATTTCCCGTGCAGAGGAACAGGATTGTCTGGTTTTGATCCATACCCGCCAAGCAAGGTGCTGCGGGATCGAACAAAAACAATTTAAGTGATGTAAAGGTTTTGCCTCATAAAGCGAATGCGGGGAAAGAAAAAAGGCCCTCTCCCGGCGGAGAGAGCCTTTTTCGGCGAAGCCCCAGTGGACCACTGGGGCGCGGGAATCATCGTCACCTGCCTCCGGGACAGTAGCGTGTGGTGCGGGATTGGCTCGCGGGGCGGGAGTAGCGAGTAGAGGACGAACGCGAGGAAGGCGATGGGGGGGAGGGCGACGAGGTCTCCGGAGGGGTCTCCGGCCGGGCCTCCTTTTGCTCCCGATCATCCGCCGCCGTGGGGGACGCCGGCTGGGTGGGTTCGAGGAGGGCGAGCGAGGTCGTGGCGCTGACCGGAACGATCCGATTGCCTGCGGGCCGGACCGCGGGAGCAGGTTCGGGTTTCGATCTCTCTGCCACGGCGAAACCTTCCGAAAACCCGTCAGAGAAGCCTCGCGAATAACCCGCGGAGTAACCAGCGGCGAAATGGGGGTTCTTTCCCGCGGCGGCGCCGGTCTGGATGGGGGTGACCGGGGAGGTGCTGGACGGGGCGACCTCCTGTCGAGGGAGCGCAGGGACGGTCGCGGATTCGGGGCGGGAGGTCAGCGAGTCGACACGTTCGACGACTTCCTCGAAACGGCAGGATGTCACGGCGGCGAGGGGGAGGAGGAAAACCGCGGGAAGCAGGGGCTTGAGAAGGGATGTTTTCATGAATCGGATGGAGAAGACGGTCGATGGGTGCGGACTCGGTTTCGTATCGCCGGCCCGCTCGTCGATTGCCTTCATGGGGAGGACAGGCCGCGGTTCCCTGGAGAAGGGACGGTCGGAATCGGAGAATTTTCAAATTTTGCTCGGACAGAGGCATTTCCCCGGGCACGCGCGTCCCGTTTCCCGAGCAGGGAAAATGAGGCGCGAGAGAGGAGATGCCCACTTTTTTTTGAAAAATGGGAGTTACCCTTTGACACCGGCCGGTCGGGGATTAACTTTCGCGGCTCTAATCGTCAGAAAAAGTCAAAGAAGCTGAATAATCTTCCTTTTTCAGTAAGATTATTTGGTTTCTTTCTCTTTTCGAGGATCGGAGATCCTGAGTGCGAGGGCTCTTGGAACAGAGAGCGATTCAAACTTTGGGTGGCGCGCTCTTGTAGCTCAGGGGTAGAGCACTTCCTTGGTAAGGAAGAGGTCACGGGTTCAAATCCCGTCAAGAGCTCCATTTTCCCTCGACGAACGATCGATTTCATTGGAAAGAAACACCAACCTAAAAGCAACACGCTAAACCTAATAAAGACGGCAGCGGTCCCCGGATAAATCCGGGTCCGACGACTCTAGAACATAACTCACTACACCGATGGCTAAGGAAGCATTTGAACGGAACAAACCTCACGTTAACGTTGGGACAATCGGTCACGTCGACCACGGAAAGACCACGTTGACCGCTGCGATCACCACCACCCTGGCGGAGAAGGGGTTTGCCGAGAAAAGAGCTTACGACGATATCGACGGGGCTCCCGAAGAGCGGGAAAGGGGGATCACGATATCGCCCGCGCCCGTCGAGTATGAGACCGAACGCCGTCGCTACGCCCACGTGGCATGACCGGGACACGCCGAC
>CAZLUZ010000190.1:0-8760 GCA_964562825.1 uncultured Akkermansia sp. | reverse complement strand
CGGGAAGTGTAGGTCCCCATGGGATCCCCCAGAAAGGTGAATTCCACCTCGGAGCCGTGTTTGCCGCCCGCAGGATAAACCCCGAGGGGACGGGGAAACGTTCCGATATGGGCCCGGTACGCCCCGTTGCCCTGGAATGAGGCATCCCGGATTTCGATGATGTAGGCACCATCTTCGGGGGCCAGGACCGAAACCACCGATTCCTGGCGGAGCAGGGCGGAATCGTCTGAAACCGCCAACTCGAAGCGATCCTGATCCAGGATGGCGACATAAGGATCGATCGCGACTTGATTCCGCCTGTTGTTGATTCGGAGCGCCTCCATCTCGACAGAGATCCGTTGCCCCTTTTTTGCCTCGACCCGATAATAGTCAACCTCCTCGGGCTTCGCGTTGCCTTCGACGGTGGAATTCAATTCGATCGGCTGCGGCTTATCGAAATCGTCGTTTGGCTCCACCTCATCTACGGTGGGAAAGGGACCGACCCAAAAGTTGCGGGCGTAGCTGAACCCGCTCTTCCCGAGCAGGCGCACATGATGTTCCCCGAGCCGGCAATCCGCGTCGATCACCACGGTCGCCTCGACTTTTTTGCCGTTTATCGCCTTCACGTCCCTGGCGCGGATTCCGGGTGAGTGAAAAACGACCTGATCGATGTCGTCCAGGCGATTGCCCGTGAAAGTGACTTTGAACTCGGAACCCCGCTGACCCCCGCGGGGTGTCGAGTTTTCCAAATCCGGACTGGCGGCGTTGACATGGCTCCCCGCGAGAAAACAGGCGGTCAGAACGATCGCGGCCTGCGCTCCGGGGGAAATCCACGACGTGACCGCACTCTGAAGCTTCAGAATGCTCTTCATAGTTTTAGGAACGAAGGGGATGGGTGAGAAGTATCCGGGACTCAAGCGATGATCTCTTCGAGAACCCGTCCACCATCGACGATCTCCATGGGGCGAGGCCCGGGTGCGATGAGTTCCTTGTCCGCGTTGATTCCGAGCTGATGGTACACGGTCTTGGCGAAATCCTGCACGCTCACGGGATTCTCGTCCGGCTCGGAGGCAAGGGAATCCGAGGCGCCGTAGACCATGCCCCCCTTGATGCCCCCGCCCGCCAGCACGGTGGAGAAAACCCGCGGCCAGTGGTCTCTGCCGTCGGTTTTGTTGATCTTCGGGGTGCGCCCGAACTCGGAGGACACCATCACCAACGTGCTGTCGAGCAGTCCGCGCTCGGACAGATCGGTGATCAGCGAGGCGAGCGCCTGATCCAAAGAAGGGACATAGCGGGAGATGCCCTCCTTGAGCTTGTCGTGCATGTCCCAACTGCCGTAGGTCAGAGTGACCAACCGGACGCCGCTTTCGACAAGCCGACGCGCCAGGAGCATCCGCATGCCCGCTTCGTTCTTGCCATACCGTTCCTTGATTTTGTCGCTTTCCTTGGTCAGGTCGAAGGCGTTGCGGGCTTCTTCCGAGCTGATCAGACCGTAGGCGCGCTGGTAGAAACTGTCCATCGCGTCGATCTCATCCGCGTTTTCCATGGAGCGGAAGTGGGAATCCACCGCTTCGAGGAGGGAACGCCGCCGCTGGAATCGGTCGAAGTCAACCCCACCGGGCAGGGTCAGGTCGCGGACCTTGAATCCCTTGTCCGCCGCGGGATCGCTGCCCAGAGAGAATGGCCCATACATGGAACTGAGGTAGCCGGTTCCGGCATACTCGTTCGGCTGGTTGGGAATGCAGATGTAAGGGGGCAGATTTTTGCGCGGGCCGAACTCGTGAGCAATCACGGATCCGAAACTGGGGAATTCGATCGCCGGGCTGGGCCGGTAACCGGTGAACATGTTGTGCGTGCCCCTCTCGTGAGCGGCTTCTCCGTGATTCATGGAGCGGATCACGCAGAGCTTGTCCGCCACTTTCGCGGTGTGCTTCAGGTTTTCGGAAAACTCGATCCCCGGCACATTGGTCTTGATGGGCTTGTAGGGTCCCCGGTATTCCGAGGGAGCATAGGGCTTGGGGTCCCAAGTCTCCTGGTGAGCGTTGCCTCCGGGGAGATAGATGTGAATGAGTGACTTTGCTGGTCCCTCCTTCGATTCGTAGAACTTCGCCGCGTGGGTAGCGGCTCCGGCCTCAACCTTGAGCAGCTCGGGAAGCGCGAGACCAATCCCTCCGGCGAAACCGACCTGCATGAACTCTCGGCGATTGGCGAAACTTTGGAAACCCTGACAGCCTTTCATAAGTGATAAAAAATATTTTGGTGGTGCGTGGCCAAGATCCGATCGGTGCTGGGAGCAACAAGAGGCGCGTTGGCGTATGACGCCTATCTGGGGCAATCGCGTGCCATTGCTTTCCAGCACCCTACGCGTAAGCTTCGGCTGGCGAATGGGCCATTCGCGGCTGCGTCGCCAAACTTCTCGAAGAAAAACCACGCATGAGAAATGTTGTTTGTCTCGCCGGTGCCGGACTTCTCCTCTCCTCTCTAGCCTTGGCGGCCGAGGAGAAAAAGGAGAAGGTCACCTACCAGGACCATGTCCTGCCCATTCTGGAGAGCAATTGCCTCAATTGTCACAATCCCGACGAATCCAAGGGGGGACTTGATCTCTCGACCTACGCCGCCCTCCTCACCGGCGGATCGGGAGGAAAAGTGGCTGAGACCCAGGATACGGATGGGTCCCGCCTCTTCACTCTGATGGCTCACCTCGAAGAGCCCCACATGCCACCGAACAAGCCGAAGACTTCGGAAAAGGAACTCGCGGTGATCGCCGAATGGATCATGGGTGGCTTGCTCGAAACCAGCTCGAGCACCGCGAAAAAATCGGACAAGCCGAAGCTGGACCTCACCATGGTCACCACCACGAGCAAACCCGAGGGCCCGCCTCCCATGCCGGAGCACATCATTCTGGAACCGGAGATCGTCACGGAAAGGCCCAATGCGGTCCCCGCCCTGGCGCATTCCCCGTGGGCTCCCATCGTCGCTGTGGCCGGTCAAAAGCAGGTCATCCTGTATCACAGCGAGGATTTCGACGTGTTGGGCATCCTTCCCTACCCCGAGGGATTTCCCCAGTCCTTGAGTTTCAGTTCCAGCGGCGCCATCCTTCAGGCCGGGGGAGGTCGCGGAGGAAAGTCGGGCAACGTTGTCGCCTGGGACGTCAAGACGGGGGAAAGACTTTTCGAGGTCGGGCGCGAGTTCGACATCGTGCTGGGGTCTGACATCTCCCCCGACCACCGCCGCGTCGTCCTGGGAGGCCCGGGTCGCATTTTCAAAATCTGGGACACCGTGACGGGAGAACAGGTCAACGCGGTCAAAAAACACCCCGACTGGGTCCTCGCCGCCGATTTCAGCCCCGACGGCATTCTTCTGGCCACCGGCGGCAGGAACAGTGGCCTTTATGTCTGGGAGGCAGAAAGCGGACTCGAGTTCTACACCCTGAAGGGCCATGCGGAGGCGGTCACCGACCTGGCATGGAGGCCGGACTCGAACATCCTGGCGTCGATCTCTGAGGATGGTCAGGCCATTCTCTGGGACATGAAGTCGGGCAGGGAGGTGAAAAAGTGGAACGCACACGGCGACGGCGGGCTGGCGGTGGACTTTTCGCCCGACGGTCAACTCATCGCTACCGCAGGCCGGGACAAGAAAGTCAAGATCTGGAAAGGGGACGGTTCTCCGCTACGCACCATCGACGCCAGCGACGACATCGTGATGAGTGTGGCCTTCACCCACGACAGCGAGCGCGTCATCAGCGGTGACTTCCGGGGGAACATCAAGGTCTGGAGCGTGGATGGCGGAAAGGAGCTGGCCGAACTCGATGCCAACCCCCCGACGATCGGCGACCAGATCACCGCGGCGGAACGACGGATCGAGGAGATCAACGCCAGTCTGCCTCAACTCGAAAAGAATGCCGCAGAAGCCAAGGGCCAGGTTGCTCAGGCCAGAGAAAAGTTGCGTGAGATCAGCGGGACATTCGAGGACCTGACCCGCGAAAAAACGGCGGCAGAAGAGGGGGCCTCGGCGCTGAAATCCAAGGTTGAGTCTCTCGCGAAGGCGCGCCAGGCGGCCGAGGAGGAGATGAATCGAAATCGCGGACTCGTGGACAAGCTCGCTGCGGAGTTGACCGCGGCAGAGGCTTCCCTCGATTCGGCCGGCAAGGCGCGGGCTGCCGCCCGTGCCGATCTGGAACGTCTCGAGGCGGTCCTTGCGCAGGCTGACGCCGACCTCGAAAAGACGCGCTCGCAGGCCACGGCGCCGGTATTCGACGATGCCGAAAAAGAAAAGGCTTTCGTCGCGGCAAGGGCAGCTCGCGACTCCGCAGCGGAAGCCTTGCGGAAGGCAGAGCGGATCGTTGCAGAGCGGGAGGAAGCCAGTCAACCTCTCCTCTCGGCTCTCCGCAGGCATCAAGAGAACCTGGCGGACCAATCCCGGAGAATTTCCACGCTCCAAGAGCGTCGGCAGAAAGCACAGCTCTCCTTGGCTGATGCCAGGAGCGAACTTCCCCGGGAAGCTGGCTCCTCCACCGATGCGGAGCAGGAGAAGCGCCGTCGCGAAGCGGAGCGCCTCATCGCGGGCGCCGAAGACGAACTCCAGAACGCGGATCGGTCGCTTCATGAGGCGGAAAGCCGGGGCGTCAGCCTGGAACAGGCGGTGAAAGCTGCGGAGAGCGCGCTCGATGGCCCGAAAAAACAGCTGGAACATGCCCTCGCAACCAGAAGCGCCGCCACCGAGGCGCTGGCTCGGGCTCAGACCGCCCTGCAACCATTTCTCGAGGCCGGAGCAGATCGAATCAAGGCCGCGGCAAAGGCACAAGACGCCCTCCATGCAAAGGTTGCCGCACGGGACAAAGCCAGCGCGGAACGGGACCGAGCCCGCGCCCAGCTGGAGAATTCGATGAATCTTCTCGCCCGGGCGGAGCAGGAGCATCGCGCCGCGCTCTCTGCCCTCGAAGCCGCCAAGGAAAAGGCACGCTCCTCGACCCTCGCCTTCACCGAGCAACGTGACGCTTTCACCGAGGCCGATGCGGCCCTGAAGGCGGCGAGCGCTAAGTTGGACGACTGGAACAAAAAAGTCGAAACCGCGGCAACGCAGAAGGAGGCGCGTAGCAAAGCCGTCGCCGCCGCGGTGGAAAAGGAGCAGGGTGCGATCCAAGCCGTCGAGACGGCGAAAGCCGATCTCGAGGAGAATGAGTTCCTCGTCAGGAAATTTCGCGCCGCCGCCCTGAACTATGCGGCCCGGATCGAGGCAAAAAAACTCGAAGCGATGACCGGTCAACTGGACGGCATGCTCGGTGAAGTCGAGGCTGCGGCCCGGGACGTCGAAGCCGCCTCCCGCGCCCGGATCGATGCCGAGAAAACCCTGGCGGAGGCGGAGAATGCGGTGGCCTCAGGACGGGAAAAACTGGCCGCCACCACGGACGAGGTGCTCGACCGCGCCATCCAATTGATCGCCACCCGCGCCGCGGCGGGCCTCCGCGAAACCGTGGCGTCCGACGAGAGGCCCGCGCCGACCCTCACCGCCGAGTCTCCGACGCCAGAGACCCTTCGCGCTCTGGTGCCTGGCGATTCGCCCGAGGATTCCGAGGTCGTCGAGGTGGTCTCGTCGGCTCTGGGCGAGAAAACCGCCGACGAGATTCGTGAGGAGATTTCACAGATCCGGGAGCGGCTCGCCGAACTCACCACCGCCATCGAAAAAGCATACCAGGAGGCGAACCGAACCGTCGAAACCGTGGAGAAGGCCAGTGCCGTCGCCGAGGAAACGCCCCGAGTGATCGCCGAGCGCACCAGTCAGGAGAAGGAGAAAGCGGAACGACTCCGCCTGCTGGAAGATGAAAAGAAGGCCAAGGAACGGGCTCTCCAGGAAAAGCAGAAGAGAATCGAGGAACTCAAGAAGGAATATCTGGCGACCTTGCCGGAAAGGGATTGACCCTCCGGCAAGACGCGGCTAACCACTCCACCTCTCAGGAGAAAACGGTTCCGTCGGCGATGACGCCCCGATGGAGGAGTCGCCGCCAGACACGGCGGAATTCCTCCTCTGTCTCAGCAAAAAACGGAGAAACTTCGAGCCGAATCTCCCCGGCGTTGTCGATCTCCGCACCGGCCGACGAGGCCCATCCCGCGAAAACCCTGGCCTGGTGACGCCTGACCGACTCTGGATCGAAGCGACCGTCGTTCCCCCAAAGTCCCTGCTCTTCTCCCGCATCACCGGATTCCAGGACAACACCGTCGTTCCTGTTGTCCGCCCCGGAAAACGACTCCTCCGCGCGAAAAGCCCTCACCACTCGACCCGCCGCAGGCTCGCCTGACGGGGACACCGGTGCGGGCGTTTTCGTAGCCAGGAACCGATAGCGCCCTATCCCACCGGAGGTCATGGCATCGATCTCGTAGAGATTCTCTCCTGCAAAGGGCAGTTCGCTGCGACCGGGCCGCACGCACCACCGCCAGCCCATCCGTCGCAGGCGGCCCAGCAACTCCGGTTCAAGTGGACGAAACAAGGGATTGTCCACCGATGCGAGACTGACGACTTCTACCCCCCGAGCCGCGAGCCAACCGAGGCAGCCGGAATCTCGAAGGCTGCGGAAAAGCGCACCCACCCCCTGAGGAGCAGCGGCGATGCAGTCCGGCGCGGCCAGCACCAGATCGCCCTCCCGATCGAGCAGAGGCAACTCCGGTTGCGCCAGGAACCGAACGATGTCGGGGTCGAGACCGAAGTGATCTCGGTTCACAAAAAACCGCTCCACCTCGCGGAGATGGATGCCGGACGTGGCGACCACGAGCGGAATCCTGCCCGCGCCGTTCCCGCCGGTGGCCAGGATTCTCTCGGCAAAAATCTGGAAGGTCGATTTGTTCAGAACCGGAGTGATGCCGACGGACGCCGCGGGCGACATGGGGCGCACGGCCGTGCCCCGCGGACTCGCCGCCAGGATCACGGCGACCCGGCCGCCCCGGATCAATCGGGTACCCAGGTCGCGATAATCGCGCCGCACCGCTTCGGTTTCCCAACGCTGTGGCACCATTTCGATGGAATCCGCTCTGGTTTCCCCTTCACCCCCTTCATGTGCCCGCCACTGCGAGAGCAACTCTTCGAGGTTGAACGCTGCCGCTTGGGCGATCAACTGCCTCCGCTGCGCCGCATCGAGACGGTGCCAGCAACGAAACACCTTCTCCTGTCCCAGGTCGGCATACCGGGAACGAACCCTCTGCTCATCTGCCTCGGCATTCATGATTCCCGGTGACGTGCGGGCACTCCTCAACCGGCGCACCCCAGTTCGATGGACCGGTTGCGGGCGGCAGCGAGGGCCTCTGCGACAATCTCGCCGAATCGATTGGCCCGAAACGATTCCAGGGCGGCAAAGGTGGTGCCATTCGGGCTGGTCACATTCTCTCTCAAAATTCCCGGCGGTTCACCGGATTGCTCCAGCAGCCGGGCTGCGCCGGAGACGGTCTGAACCGCGAGCGCCTCGGCGAGATCCGCATCGAGCCCCTGATCGACCGCTGCGGCAACCAGAGATTCCACGAGGAGAAAAACATAGGCGGGTCCGCTGCCACTGAGGGCGGTAACGGCATCGAGCTGATCTTCGGCCACCTCGAAGGCGATCCCCACGGAGCCGAGCAGTTCGGCGGCCAGAGCGGCATCCTCATCCGTGGCCGCCCGCCCCCGGGCGAACGCGGAGGCGCCTTTCCCCACGAGAACCGGTGTATTCGGCATCACCCGGATGAAGCGGTGTCGCCCCGAAACCAAGGCCTCCATCTTGCCGAGAGGAACTCCTGCCGCGATGGAGATGAACAGTTTGCTCCCTTGCGGCGCCGCTTCCTCCAGGACGGGAAGCACCTGCCCCGGCTTGACGCAGAGCAGGATGACGTCGCTGGCCTCGCTCAGGGTTTGGGGCGAAGAAAACATCCTCGCTCCAGTCCGCCGGGCCAGTTCTCCGGCCGCATCCGCGATCACGTCGCACACCCCCACAGCATCCGGGTGACAACTGCCCGCGGCGATGATTCCTTCGGCGAGGGCTCCGCCCATTTTTCCACATCCAAGGACTCCCAGGTTCATGGCTCACCCATAACGCAGATCTGGCCCGAAATCCCCTCCTCTCTTCTCCAAACTCATTCCGCCCAGACGCAAGTTACATTTTCGTCAAGATATTCGATTTTTACCCTTATCGTTAGCCGGTTACAGTCCCATCAAAATCGAACCGATGCCGCCATGCCCACTGTCCTGATCGTAGATGACGAGCCCGACCTGCGGGAACTCCTGGTCAAGAGGTTGACCAGCGAAGGATTCGAGACCCTGGAGGCGGCCAATGGCCTGGACGGACTCAAGCTGGCAAAAACGAACAAGCCTGACCTGGTCGTGCTCGATGTGATGATGCCGGGCAAGGACGGCGTGACCGTGTGCAAGGATCTTCGGGAGAACGGCAAGACCAAACGAATCCCGATCCTGATGCTCACCGCTCTGGGCGAGACCGACCAGAAAATCAAGGGACTCGAGACGGGTGCGGACGACTACCTGACCAAGCCTTTCAACATCAGAGAACTTTCCGCGCGCATCCGCGTTATTCTGCGCCGGACCCTATCGCCGGACGGCGGTTCCGAGGTCGCCGTCGGACCTTTTAACCTCGATAAGAACAATCTCCGGGTCAACATCTCGGGCAAGGAGATCTATCTCACCACGACCGAGATCAAACTGCTTCTCTCGTTGATCGACTAACCGGGAACGCCTCGAGATCGCGGCGAACTTCCAGCCGGGCGAGCTCTACGTCTGCGGCCTTGATCGACGATTTTGTCTCGGCGA
>CAZLUZ010000189.1:0-8924 GCA_964562825.1 uncultured Akkermansia sp. | reverse complement strand
CCGAGGCGCTGCATTTCTTTGATGAGCACGTTGAAAGATTCCGGAGTTCCGGCGTCGAGGGTGGTGTCCCCCTTCACGATGGACTCGTAGATCCGGGTCCGGCCCTGGACGTCATCCGACTTGACGGTGAGCAACTCCTGCAGGGTGTAGGCGGCTCCATAGGCCTCGAGAGCCCACACCTCCATCTCCCCGAAGCGCTGACCTCCGTACTGGGCTTTGCCTCCCAGCGGCTGCTGGGTGACCAGCGAGTATGGACCCACCGCTCGTGCGTGGATCTTGTCCTGAACCAGGTGGCCCAGTTTCAGCATGTAGATCACCCCGACAACGATGTCCTGGTAGAAGGCCTCGCCGGTCCTTCCGTCGTAGAGCGTCGATTTGCCGTTGGTCCCGATCCACGAATGCTTTTCCTTCGCCTCGGTGAGGTACTCCACGATCTTCTGCTCGGAAATACCGTCGAAGACCGGTGTGGCCACCTTGAACCCCAGTGCTTTGGCGGCTACGCCGAGGTGAGTTTCCAGCACCTGTCCCACATTCATTCGAGAGGGCACTCCCAGCGGGTTGAGGCAGATATCGATGGTGGTTCCGTCGTTGAGAAAGGGCATGTCCTCCTCGGGGACGATGGTGGCGACGACCCCCTTGTTGCCGTGACGGCCCGCCATCTTGTCGCCCACGGAAAGCTTCCGCTTCTTCGCCACATATACCTTGACCTCCTTGATGACGCCGGGCTCCGACTCATCCCCCGACTCGATGCGGTCGAGTTGGCGTTCCCGCTCCATGTCGATATCGGAGAATTTCTGCTCGTAGCTGCCGATGATATCGAGAATCTTGTTTCGAATCGGGCTGGGATCGATCTCCACGTTGGCGTAGTTCTCCGCCAGCTTGCGCAGCAGCATCTTGGTGATTTTCTTGTTCGCCGGGACGATGATTTCGCCGGAGCGACCGTTGACCACGTCGAGGGGCACCTTCTCGCCGAGCAGGATATCCGAGAGCTTCTCCGTGAGCTGCTCCGTGAGTTCCTCGTAGCGCCGTTTGTGCTCGTCGATGATCTGCTTTTTCTGCCTTTCCTCCTCCTTGGGATCGAGCTTCTCCTTATTCGCGGAATTGCGCGAAGAGACCCGCACATCCATGACGATACCGATGCAACCGGAAGGCACGCGGAGGGAGGTGTCTTTCACGTCGGCGGCTTTCTCTCCAAAAATGGCCCGGAGCAGGCGTTCTTCCGGAGCCAACTCCGTCTCACTCTTCGGGGTGATTTTGCCCACGAGGATGTCCCCGGGCTTGACCTCGGCGCCCACTCGGATCACTCCGTCCGGCCCCAGGTTGCGCAGCGCCTCCTCGCCCACGTTCGGAATGTCACGGGTGATTTCCTCGGGCCCCAATTTGGTGTCGCGTGCGCTGATATTGAACTCGTCGATGTGAATCGACGTGAAGACGTCCTCCTTCACAATTCTCTCAGAGATGACGATGGCGTCCTCGAAGTTGTATCCGTTCCAGGGCATGAAGGCCACCAGGACATTGCGCCCCAACGCCAGTTCCCCGAACTCCGTGTTCGGTCCGTCGGCGATGACCTGCCCCGCCTTCACCTTCTCGCCGCGGCGAACGATCGGCTTCTGGTTGATACAGGTTCCTGCGTTGGACCGCATGAATTTCCGCAGCGGGTAGGAATAGATCCCCTTTTTCGTGTCGGTCTTGATTTTCAGCGGGTTCGTGAGGAACTGGGCCTCGGAGCAGGGAAGCTCGCCATCCTCGGTCACCACGATGATCTCGGCGGAGGCGGCAGCTACCTTTCCGTTGCTCTCCGAGACCACGACCGCCCTGGAGTCCCGGGCGACCTTGGCCTCCATCCCGGTGCCGATGTAGGGGGAATCGGAGACCAGCAGCGGCACCCCCTGACGTTGCATGTTCGATCCCATGAGCGCCCGGTTGGCGTCGTCGTGCTCAAGGAACGGAATCAGGCTTGATGCCACCGATACGAGCTGTTTCGGCGACACGTCCATGAACTTGGACTCGGTGGGTTCCACTTCGATGAAATCGCCGAGGTGCCGGACCGTGATCTGTTCGTTGAGGAAATGACCCTTGTCGTCGATGGGGTTGTTCGCCTGAGCGATGAGAAAACTCTCTTCCTGGTCGGCGGTCAGGTACTCGATCTTTTTGGTGACCACACCGTTCACGATCTTGCGGTAGGGGGTCTCGATGAAACCAAACTCGTTGATCCGGGCATAGCAGCTCATCGAATTGATCAGGCCGATGTTCGGTCCCTCCGGTGTCTCGATCGGGCAGATTCTTCCGTAGTGCGAGGGATGGACGTCGCGCACCTCGAACCCGGCGCGATCGCGATTCAAGCCCCCCGGCCCCAGGGCGGAGAGCCTCCGCTTGTGGGTCAGTTCCGAAAGCGGATTGATCTGGTCCATGAACTGGGAGAGCTGGGACCTTCCGAAGAAGTCCCTCACCACCGCGGCGAGCGCCTTGGGATTCACCAACTTGGACGGGGTCATCCCATCCAGATTCACGTCGAAGAGCGTCATCCGTTCCTTCACCAGCCGCTCTGTGCGGGCCAGCCCGACCCGACACTGGTTGCCGAGCAACTCCCCCACCGCACGAATCCGGCGGCTGCCGAGGTGGTCGATGTCGTCGAGCACGCCCTCCCCTCCGCGCAGGCTGAGGAGGTAGTGCATGCAGGCCAGAAAATCCTCGGGGGTAACCACCCGGGTCTCCTCATCGATCTTGAGACCCAACTTCTGATTGATCTTGTAGCGCCCCACGCGGGTCAGGTCGTATTTTTTGGGGTCGAAAAAGAGCCGCTTGAGCAAAGCGCGGGCGTTGGCAACCGTCGGGGGGTCTCCGGGACGGAGGCGGCGGTAGATGTCCTTCAGCGCCTCCTCCTCGTCGCGAGCCGGATCCTTTTTGAGCGACTTCAGCAGGAGATCGTCGTGCGAGGCCGTGACCACCGGGACCGACTTGACTCCCAACGCATCGAGCTGGGCGATCACCGAAAGGGTCAGCGGCTCGTAGGCCTTGGCCACGATCACGTCGCCGTCCATGACATCGGCGAAGATCACCTTGGTGGCGAGCTCCGACTCATCCATGTTGGGATCGACCTTGAGCTTCTCGATCGTGTAGAACTGCTTGATGATGTCCTCGTCGGTGGGGAAGCCGATGGCCCGGAGAAAGGTGGTGGCGAGAAATTTCCGGCGGCGGCGGCGGCGGTCCAGGTAGACGTAGAGCAGATCGTTGATGTCGAACTGCACCTCCATCCAGGAGCCCCGGTCGGGGATGATGCGGAACCCGTAAAGAATTTTCCCGTTGAGATGCTGGCTGGTCTCGAAACAGACTCCCGGCGAGCGGTGCAGCTGGCTGACCACCACCCGTTCGGCGCCGTTGATGACGAAAGTCCCCCGTTTGGTCATCAGGGGCAGCTCGCCCATGTAGACGCGCTCTTCCTTGGTGCCCGATTCATCGGTCAACGAAAAGGTGACGTAGAGAGGAGCGCTGAACGTCTCCCCGTCGCGGAGCGATTCGAGGGCGGTGAGCTTCGGCTCGCCGACCTCGTATTTCACGTAATCGAGGGTAAATTTCTCATCGTAGCTATCGATGGGAAAAACCTCCCGGAAGACCGATTCCAGGCCGATCTGTCTCCTGTCCTTCGGAGGAAGGTCCTGCTGCAGAAATTCCTTGTAAGAATCAAGCTGAACCTCTATAAGATTCGGGGTTTCGATTGCTTCTTCGATTTTCCCGAAGTAGATTCTTTCGAGCGGTTGCGTGTTTGACATAAGGCTGACTGGAAGGCAGTGGTAAGGAAGATTGGGTAGGCCAGACGGGATGAACTCTGGAGCGTTTGGGCACTCGCACCTCGGCCGAGGACAGCAAATCCCGGAGACACCACGGCGCGCGCATGGCAACGAAGGCCAACCCCCCGTTGCAAGCACTCACCAAAAAATCCCCACTACTGACACCGACTTGAGATAACGAATTCCGGCGGCTCGCCGATGCGAACAACCGGAATTCGTTCTCCCTCTAACGCAAAAACCCAAGCGCCCAACGTCGGGCGCAGGTCCGGAACCTATCAACGTATACCGGGTTTCCGCCTTAGTAAAAATATTTTTCACTTTTTTTGACGCTCCGGCCGAAATCCGGCCGGAGCGCCTCAAAAAGCGTGTTATTTGATCTCGATAGTTGCACCAGCTTCTTCGAGCTTTTTCTTGGCCGCTTCGGCCTCTTCCTTGGAAACGCCCTCCTTGACCGAAACGGGAGCGCTCTCGACCAGTTTCTTGGCGTCCGCCAGGCCCAGGCCTGAGACGACTTCGCGGACGGCCTTGATCACGGGGATCTTCTTGCCGCCGTCGCCGGTCAACACAACGTCGAATGACGTCTTCTCCTCTTCGGCGGGTGCCGCGTCTCCTCCTCCGCCCCCTGCGGGTGCCACGGCCGCCACGGCCGCCGGAGCAGCGGCGCTGACGCCCCACTTCTCTTCCAGTTCTTTGACGAGGTCTGCCACTTCGAGAACGGTCAGACTACTGAGTTCTTCTACGAGTTTGCTTGTATCAGCCATTTTTTTGGTGGGTATTGCCGTTTCCAGAGGCCTCTGGTCGATTAAGCCGCCGTGCCCGGCGACCGACAAGGAACCCGGTTGGGTTGTTTTCTATTTTCTTCTCTGCTCCGACCCCCGTCCGGCCACGGAGGGGATCGAAATCCTTTGATCAAATCCGGGGCTCAGCCCTTCTCTTTCTTTGCCATCATCACCCGCAGGAGCGAGGCCAGCGGCTCGTTGAGCACGGTGACCATCTGCTGCGCCGGTTGGTTGAGGACGGTGACAAGCCGCTGGGCCGGTTGGTTCAAAACCCCGAGCAGTTGCGCCTGAAGCACCTCTTTCGGGGGGAGGTCAGCCAGCGCAATGACGTTCGCCTCATCGAGCACCCGCTTGTCCAGAACCCCTCCCCGGATCTTGGGAAGTCCGCCTTTCTTGCCCGTCTCCTTCAGGATCTTCACCGCGGTGCAGACGTCCTCGTTCCCCGTGACAATGGCGGTCTGCCCGGTGAGAAGTCCGGAAATGTCGTCGGGAATCTCCGCCTCCTTGGCTGCCCGGCGCACAAAGGTGTTCTTGGCCACCTGGAATCTGGCACCACTCTCCGCCAGCTTCTCCCGCAACGCATCAAACTGCGGCACCGTCATTCCACCGTAATCGGTGACCAACATGAACGGCGACTTGCTGATCCGGTCCAGGATGCCGTCGATCATGGTTTTCTTGATTTCCTTCATAGCTCTCTCCTATTCTCTTCGCGATTTGCCGCCCCGTTTCAGCGCCAGTCCGAAACGTCGATCAAGACTCCCGGCGTCATGGTGGCAGCCAATGTTCCGCTGTTCAGAAATACACCCCTCGCCGTCGCCGGGCGAGCCGCCGCCACCGCATCGATCACGGCGCGGGCGTTGTCCACCAGCTTTTCGTGTTCGAACGAGACCTTACCCACCGGGATGGAAACGTTGCCGTTGCGATCCAGTTTGAAGTCGACCCGGCCGGCCTTGACCGCCCGCACCGCCTCCGCAGTGTCGTCGGTGACTGTGCCCGTCTTCGGGTTCGGCATCAGCCCCCGGGGACCCAGCTGCCGTCCCAGCTTTCGAACTTCGGACATCGCCGACGGCGTCGCAATCACCACATCAAAGTCCATGAAGCCACCCTGGACCTCCTTGATCAGGGCCTCGAGCCCCACATGTTCGGCGCCTGCATTCTTCGCCTGGGTTGCCGCTTCGCCCTCGGCGAAGACGAGAACCCGAACGTCTTTACCGCTCCCGTGCGGGAGAGGACAATTGCCCCGGACCATCTGGTCCGACTGCCTTGGATCCACCCCGAGCCGGAAAGTCACCGTCACGGTCTGGTCGAATTTCGGCGCAGGAAACTTCTTCACCAGCGCCGCCGCTTCCTCCAGCGGATAGACTTTGAGAGGGTCCACCAGTTTGGCGGCCTCCAGATACCTCTTGCTTCTCTTCTTAGCCATTTTTTGTATGCAGTACTGGCGGGAGATTGACTCCCTCCTGCGGTTTCTGTTCTTTCACTTCTCCCGTTCCAGGAGAAAAAATGTCATTCCTCGATCTCCAGTCCCATCTGCCGCGCCGTGCCGGCAAGGATGCGGCAGGCCATCTCTTCGTCGTTGGTGTTCAGGTCGGGCATCTTGATCCGGACCACTTCGAGGAGTTGCTCCTTCGACAGGCTGCCCACCTTGGCCTTGTGGGGCTCTCCGGAACCCTTGGCCAGATTCGCCGCCTTCTTCAGCAAAACAGCTGCGGGGGGCTTTTTGCAGACGAACTCGAAGCTCTTGTCGTTGAACACCGAAATCACGACCGGCAGAATACTCCCGGACTCCTGCTGCGTCTGGGCGTTGAACGCCTTGCAGAATTCCATGATGTTCACCCCGGCCTGACCCAGCGCAGGACCCACCGGCGGCGAGGGGTTGGCCTGCCCCGCGGGGATCTGCAGTTTGATTTGTTTCACGATTTCCTTAGCCATTGTCTCGTTGGTAAATTCTTCCTGCGGTCACTCGTTCCCGCTCCGAGGAGCGCCGGTCGTTCGCAAACCCACCGGTTTTGTTACTTTCAACCTTTCTCCACCTGCCAATACTCCAGGGGAACCAGTGTCTCCCGACCGAAAATGTTCACCGAAACCATCAGTTCCCCCTTGGTCTCGTCGATCTCGGCGATGACACCGCTCTGCCCCTGGAAAGGGCCGTCTGCCACCGTCACCGTGTCCCCCACCTCGTGCTCCACGGCAGGCATCACCGCTCCCTCGCGCTCCTTGATCTGCGCGAGCATACTCTCCACCTCGTGCTTCGGCATCGGGATGGGGTGATTTTTCGATCCGGCGAAATTGATCACACCGTCCTGCTCCTGGATGAAATACCAGGTCCGATCGATCAGCTTGTTGTTGTCGTCCAGCAGATGCATGTTGACGATCACGTAGCCGGGGAAAAACTTCCGGTTGGTTTCTCGCTTCTTCCCCCCCTTGACCTCGGAAACCCGCTCCTCCGGCACCAGCACCTCGTAGACCAGATCGGACATTTCTTCGGTCTGAATGCGGCGCTTCAGGTGGTCGCGAACCTTCCCCTCGAATCCGGAAAGGACGTGGACCACATACCACTGTTCGTGGGGCTCGGGAATCTTCGGCATTTTCTGGTTAAATCAGGTCTCCGTCCACGGTTAAAAGCCGGTGGTCAGCCACTTCATCAGGTTCCGCATCGCAAAATCCACGAATGCCACGTAAGCCCCGAGGAGAAGCATGGCGATGATCACCACGATCGTCGAGTCGATGAGTTGCTTGTATTTTTTGACCCCTTTCTCCTTGGGGTCCCAGGGCCAGGTCGCCTTTCTCAGTTCGGCGTTCACTTCGTGAATGTATTTTGTAATCTTGGCCATGACGGGCGGTTCGGTTATGAGGGCTCGCCGGGGCGGCCCTGCGGGGTGGCACGGTAGGAGGGACTCGAACCCCCAACCAATGGTTTTGGAGACCACTACTCTACCGATTGAGCTACTACCGTATTTCTCACCCTGTTGTCTGTTGGCGAGAAAAGGGGAGCCGGTGGTGAGGCCGGTTCCCCTTTCTCAAAAAATCCCTCCGGCAACGCCCTGCGCCACCGGTTTCGAGACTCGGACAATACACCTAGTCGAGGATGTTGGCAACACGGCCCGCACCCACCGTCCGGCCGCCCTCGCGAATCGCGAAGCGGATCGTCTTTTCCATCGCGATGGGGGTGATCAGTTCCACCACCATGTTGATGTTGTCCCCCGGCATCACCATCTCCACTCCATCGGGGAGCTTGATGGCTCCCGTCACATCCGTCGTGCGGAAGTAGAACTGGGGCCGGTAGTTGTTGAAAAAGGGTGTGTGCCGCCCCCCCTCATCCTTGCTCAGGACATAGACCTCGGCGTCGAATTTTTTGTGGGGTGTGATCGAACCGGGTTTGGCGATGACCTGACCCCGCTCGATGTCGTCCTTCTTCACCCCCCGGAGGAGGAGACCGACGTTGTCCCCGGCCCGACCCTCGTCGAGAAGTTTGCGGAACATCTCGATGTCGGTAACGGTCGTGGTTACGGTATCGCGGATGCCCACAATCTCGACCTCGGACATCTTTTTGATGATGCCCCTCTCGATACGCCCGGTCGCCACGGTACCACGGCCTTCGATGGAGAACACGTCTTCGATCGGCATGAGGAAATCCTGATCGACGGGTCGCTCGGGAAGGGGGATGTATTCGTCGACCGCGTCCATCAATTTCATGATGTTTTCCTGGTGGGTGGCATCGCCCTCCATGGCCTTCAGAGCCGAACCGCGCACGATGGGAATGTCGTCGCCGGGAAACTCGTATTGGTCGAGAAGCTCACGCACCTCCATCTCGACGAGGTCGAGAAGTTCCTCATCGTCGACCTGATCCACCTTGTTCAGGAAGACGCAGATCGCGGGCACGCCCACCTGGCGAGCCAGAAGGATGTGTTCCCGAGTCTGCGGCATGGGGCCATCGGCTGCACTCACCACGAGGATGGCTCCGTCCATCTGCGCCGCGCCGGTGATCATGTTCTTCACGTAGTCGGCGTGGCCCGGGCAGTCGACGTGGGCGTAGTGGCGGGACTCGGTCTCGTACTCGACGTGGGCCGCGGCGATGGTGACGGTCTTGGTCGCGTCACGTTCGGTGCCGCCCTTGGCAATCGCCTTGTAGTCCTTGCCAGTCGTGCCGTACTTGGCGGCCGAGCGGGCACTGAGCGCCGCGGTCAGGGTCGTCTTCCCGTGGGCGATGTGCCCGATCGTGCCAACGTTGACGTGTGGTTTCGTTCTTTCGAATGTTTCCTTAGCCATGGAAGGATAAGTTAGATTTAATTTGGGTGAAGTGGATTGATAGTGTGGAGCCCTCGAGCGGATTTGAACCGCCGCCCTCATCCTTACC
>CAZLUZ010000188.1:0-9040 GCA_964562825.1 uncultured Akkermansia sp. | reverse complement strand
GTGCTTTTCCTCGTGGGAGGGGTGCTCATGTGGATGGCGCACGGGGCTGCCACCGCGGGAGAGACGGGCAAGCTGCCCTACTATTTCGTCGGTCACATGCTCTGTTACATGCCGACCCTGGGACTCGGCAACACCATTGCCTTTTCCAACATCGACCGGCTCCGTTTTCCCGCGGTTCGGGTCTGGGGAACCATCGGCTGGATCGCGGCCGGACTGCTCGTCGGCTTCCTCGGGTGGTCGTCGGAATTGAAAATTTTTCTGATGACGGCCCTGGCCTCGCTTTTCCTTGGGGTACTCAGCTTCTTCCTGCCCCACACGCCTCCTCCCGCCAAAGGACAGAAGATCGATCTGCGCGCTCTCCTCATGATCGATGCCTGGAAACTGCTGGGCCGGCCTGGCTTTCTCGTTTTCATCATCTGCTCCGGCCTGATCTGCATCCCCCTGGCCTACTACTACGGGGTCACCGCGCAGTTTCTCACCAACTCCGGATTCAATCAGGCGGCATCCTTCATGACGCTCGGCCAGATGTCCGAGATCTTTTTCATGCTGCTGATCCCCTTTTTCTTCCGCCGACTCGGGGTGAAATGGATGATTTTCGTGGGAATGCTCGCCTGGATTCTGCGTTACCTGCTCTTTGCTTTCGGAGCGCCGGATCAGGTCTACGCGATGTTGCTGATCGGGGTGGTGTTGCACGGGATCTGCTACGATTTCTTTTTCGTGACCGGCTTCATGTATACCGACGCGGTATCGCCCCGGGAAACCCGGGGTCAGGCTCAGAGCCTGCTCGTGTTCGTCACCCAGGGGCTGGGGATGTTCATCGGCTTCGGCGTGGTCTACGGAAAGACGCTCTTCGGCTATGAGATCTTCGGAGGCCATTTTCCCCGCATCACAAGTTACAACGACCTCGACGCGGCGATCGAAGAGGGCCGGCCCGAGGACGGGCTTTCTTTCGCGGAGCAATTCGGAAAGATGTTCAGCCAGAGCATACCGGAAACGGTGGACCCCGCCCTGCTTTCCCGGGCCATGCTGCAATGGAAAGATTTCTGGATCGTCCCGGCGATCATGGCGGCAGTGATCGCCCTCCTTTTCCTGGTCGCCTTCTGGGATAAGGTGAAGATCGACACCGAAACGGAAGATGCTGGTGCCTCCCGGGAGTGAACCGGTCTTCTCCCTCCACCTTGACGGCCTTCCCCCGTCGCGTTTCATTGGGGCCGTTCAAAAAGCGCGCGGGTGGAGGAATGCCAAACATGGACCGAAAGGATATACTGGGTGATCAACCGGAGCGAAGGAGGGCGTTTTCGCGGGAACTTCTCGCCGAGACGGAGGACGAGGTTTTGCAGGCGATCGTGGAGAAGGCCGCGCGCGAGTTGCACGCCCCGATCGCACTGGTCACGATGGTCCTCGACAAGATCCAGTTTTTCAAGGCCCACCACGGCCTGACCGGCGAACAGGCCGCGGCCCGGAGTACCTCCCGGGATGTTTCCTTCTGTCAATTCGTAGTGCGCGGTGGCAAGGAATTCGAGGTCAACGATGCCGCCGTCGACGAGCGGGTTCCGCGCGAGGGATTCCGCACCTACGGATTTCGTTCCTACCTCGGTATCCCGATTCGGATCGACGATGTCGTCATCGGTTCTCTCTGTGTCATCGACCAGAAACCACGCAGTTTTGGCCCCGAGGAGCATGAGATCATGAATCGTCTGGCCGAGGAGGTGAACCAGCGGGTCCGGCAATTGGCGGAGAGCCGAAGAAACATTCGGCTCGCCCTGAGCCAAGAGGTATCAGGACCGGGAATCGCGGAATTGCTCGGGGCAATCGGACCGATCCGCGATTACCTCGACGAGTCGAAGCAGGCCCTGCAAACCCTGCGGACTTTTTTGCGACTCTCTCTCTACCTCCAGAAAGGGGGGCTGCCCTCCGCGGAAACGATGAGCGAGGCCCTCGAAGCAGCTCGCGGCGCTGCCGATACCCTGGAAAACCTTCTCTACGAGACCGAGGCATCAGTCTGCGATGCGCACGACTGCGCCACGGCGCTGGAGTATCTATCCGATCCCCTGGGCAAGGCGGTTCTCTCCGCGGTGTTGTGCGCCGCGCAGGACCTCTCTCGCCGGGCCATAACCACTGCGGGAGGCATGCCCCTGCCCGACCTGGCCACCGATCCGTGCCTGGCCACGACCCGGGCCCTGTCCGTGGCTCTCGTCACCACCTGCCTCAATCTGCTCGGTCCCCGGCTTGCCGAGCCGCACGGAGCCGGAATCCGACTGAAGGTGGAAGACGAGTCCGATGAAGTCCGCTTGACCTTTCATCATCCCGGCCTGACGCACGATATCAGCACGAAGGTGATCGCTGAGATGGAAAAGCGCCTTCAGGCGGATCCCAGTTTTCTACTGGAGGCGGCCGAGGGAGCGGTGTCGATCCGTTTTGCGACACTCTAGGCGCCGGACGGGTCGGATTCTTCTGTGGAGAAGGCGCGGGTCAGCACCGCATCGACGAAGGGTCCCATGGCGGGATCGCCGGACTGGCGCGGACCAGCCACGTTGAGCACGCGAACCGCGGACGACCGGCAGAACTCCGCCAGTTCCCTCGAAGCATGCGCATTCCCGTCCCGGACCAGATGGAGGAGAGGTCGCCCCCAGCGAATGACGCATTCCCTGGTGAACAGCGTGCCGTCGGCGAGTTCGGGATCCGACGAGAAAATCACCGTCGCATCGCTGTCCCGGACATTCCATTCCGTCCGCTGGGCGTACTCGGCCGAGGGAGTTTCGATGAGCCGAAACCGCGGAGGTGCCGGGCCCGACTCGGTTCGTCGCCCCCGGGGACACCAACCGCCGTGGTCGAAGCCGTGTCGGATGGCCCAATCGAGAGCCGCCTGATCCACTCCCGTCTGACCGCCGGAAACGATTTTTTGCACGGGCCGTTTCATTTCCCCAGATGTCGCACAATCACATCGCCCGTTGCGCTCGGGGCCATCTCCCGTTGAGTGACCACCGGGATGACAGACGAAGAATATTACGCCCAACTCAACACCGTGAACCTCGCCTCCGGAGCCTTGATTCGCAACCGGGCAGACGAGGTCCTCATCGTGAATCCCACCTATCGCGAAGGCTGGCTCATCCCCGGAGGCGTCGTCGACCGGGACGAATCGCCCATGGAGTGCTGCCGCCGGGAAATCCGCGAGGAGATCGGGTTGGACCTTCCCCTGAGCCGCTTGCTCTGCCTGGAATATCTGCCCAGGCGAGAATTCAAACCAGAGGCGATCCACTTCATTTTTGATGGCGGACTCCTCGACGACGAGAAAATTCGCAACATCCGGCTCCCCGAAGTGGAACTTTCGGAATACCGCTTCTGCCCGCCCGGGGTGGCCTGCGACCTTCTCGATTCGGACCTCGCGGTCCGTTTCCGAGCAGCATGGGGGGCCCTCAACTCACCGCAGACCGCCTTTCTCGAGCGGGGCAGAGCCTGGACCGGCGATCTCAGTGCCTGATTGCGGTCACCGCGCCCCTTTTGCCTGGCGGCGCAGCGCTTTTGCCATGGCAGCCCGTTCGGCCTCGGGATCGTACTCGGGATTGGGTTCGGTGGGAACCGGAGCGCCGATATCCTCCCGCCAGGAGCGGAGCAACTCGCTCAACTCCTCCCATTTGTCCGGCCTCCGCTCCGCGAGGTTGTCGGCCTCTCCGACGTCCGTGCTCAGGTTGAAAAGCTCGAAATCGCCGTCCTCGAAATACTCGATCAGTTTCCAGTCTCCCTTCCTCACCACAGAGCAGGGGCGAGCGCGAAAGAGCGGATCGCGCTGCCCATCGATCCTCGCGTAGCTCTGCAGGTAGGCGGGAAAATGCCAGAACAGGGGACGCTTCGCCCAGTCCCGCGGGTCGGCCTCCCCGGTGAAGAGGGGCACCAGGCTCCGACCGTCCAGGATATGTCCCTGCGGCGGAGAAATTCCCGCCATCTCGCACAGGGTCGGGTACAGGTCCACTCCGGTAATCGGCGTCGCATTTACTTGCCCGCCCTCGACCCGGCCCGGCCAATGGATGAAGAAGGGCACGCGGATGCCGCCCTCGTAGTAGGTTCCCTTGTAACCGCGGAGCGGATCCATGCTCGTGGCCGGCCCGTAGCCGCCGTTGTCGGAGAAAAAGAGGATCGCGGTCCGCTCGGTCAGTCCCAGCTCGTCCAGTTCGGAGAGGAGCCGCCCCACCCCCTGGTCGACCGCCTCGATCATGGTGGCCATGGCCACGTGATGGTGAAGCTGTCCCGGAGGTTTCGCTTCGTATTTCTCCACCAGTTCGCGTTTTGCCTGAATTGGCGTGTGCACCGCAAAATGACTCAGATAGAGCATCCAGGGCCGATCCCGATTTTCTCGAATGAACTCGCGAGCTTTCCGGTTGAGCGTGTCGGGGAGGTACTCCTCTTCGGGCGCGTCCTGCAGACCTGGCGCCCCCGGGTGCGGCGGGTAATAGCCCCGGGGCGGACCGCCGGCGTGAGTCCCCCCGACGTTGACGTCGAATCCGTAGGGCAGAGGATCGCCGCTGAGGTGCCACTTGCCCATCGCCGCGGTGCGATAGCCAGCCTCTCGCAACCTCTCGGCCCAGGTCTCGATCTCCTGGGGCAGGGTCGCGACCCCGGGAATGTGAAGCAGTTTCCGGTGCTCCGCCTTTCCCCGTGGGCCCACCCCCACGTTGAACACCTCGTGCCTGGGGGTGTATTGCCCACTGAGCAGGCTGGCCCGGGCAGGCGCGCAATTCGCCGCCGCCGAATAGGCGTGGGTGAACTGCATGCCTGCGGCGGCGAGGCGGTCGAGATGCGGCGTTTCAAAGAAATCCGAACCCATGTAGGACGTGTCTCTCCAGCCGAAATCATCCAGGTAAATAAAAAGCAGGTTGGGCCGCTCCGCCGCCCCCGCCAGGCCCAGAAGAGCCAACCCGATCGATGCGATAATCGTTCTCATGCCGCGGATTCTAGGAACCGATTCCGGCGAAAGCAATCCCCCTGGATGCGGAGAAAGCTCCTCGACCCTCCCCCAATCTCATGGCACCGGCATCCCATCGTTGGCGAGACCTGCCTGACATTCCCGAAAACTGGGAGATAGTCCCTCCCAGAGCCCCCGAGACAGCGAATGACCACGACCCCATCCTCCGAAGAACTCGAGATCAAAGACGCCCGGCTCATCTTCGATGCCGTCTGGGAGCAACTCGAGGCGGACTTCGGACGCGATCAACTCCGCTTTCCCAAGGAGATCATCCTGCTCGGCGGTGCGCCCGGTGCGGGCAAGGGCACCAATACCGAGTTCATCATGCAGGCGCGCGGATTTACCTGCGAGCCGATCGTGGTGAGTTCGCTGCTCGTCACCCCCGAAATGAAAGCGCTCATCGACCGGGGCCGCATGGTGGGGGACCGGGAGGTGATCGGAATCCTTTTCCGCAAAATGCTCGAGGAAGACTATCGCGACGGAGCGATCCTCGATGGTTTCCCCCGGACTCAGGTCCAGGTGGAGTGTCTCAAGCTCCTCGTGGAGAAGATTGTCGAACTGCACCGCGAATTTCAGAATACCCCGCTGGCCACCCATTTTCGCAAACCCACCATCCACGCCATGGTGCTTTTCGTCGAGGAGAGCACCAGCATCGAGCGTCAACTCTCCAGGGGCGCCGAGGCGCTGGCGCACAACGAGAAGGTCAAGAAGACGGGGGTCGGCGAACTGATCGAAATCCGAAAAACGGATCTCGACTACTCCGCCGCCCAGAGCCGCTACCAGACCTTCAAAGAGAAGACCTGGGATGCCCTGCAGTCGCTCCGCTCCCAGTTCTTCTACCACTTCATCAACGCCGAAGGCAGCATCGAGGAGGTGGAAAAGAACATCCACGATGAGCTCCAGTACCAGAGTTCATTGGAACTCGACGCCCGCACCTACGACCGCCTCCGGTCCATCCCCCTGGCGAGCGAGATCGTGGTGCACGCACGACAGCAACTGGTCAAGCGGCTCGACGGCTACGAGATGGAACACCCGAAGACTTTCGCCAGGGTTGTGGAGATCATCGAGGAAAAATTCATGCCCATCATCACGAGGCACGCGATCTCCGGACAATCGGTGGTCAACTCCATCGACCAGACCTTCGAGAATCCGCTGGCGCTGGCCATGCTCATCGACATCTTCTCGGAACGCGGATACAGCGCGCTGGTGGACAAAAAGTTGGAAAAAATCCCCTGCCGGGTCGATCTGGACACGGGCGAGATCGAATGCCGAGACCAGTGGATCTACCGGATCCAGGTCTTTTTCGAGGGCTCCAAGATCCGCAGAGTCTGATCGCGGCGCCTTCCTCAGTTGGCCCCGGCTTCGGCCCAGGAACGGATCTTTTTGGCCATGGAAAACAGGCCGTTGCGGCGGCTCGCCGTGATGTGGTTTTCCAGTTGCAGGCGCTCCAGCTCCCTTTTCACGTCGATCTCCAGAATCTCGGCGGCGGTGCGGTCCCAGTGCAGGGCGAGAATGACGGCGATCAACCCACTGACGATGGAAGCATCGCTCTCCCCCCGAAATCGGAAACGACCGTCCTCGTCGATTTCGGGGATGAGCCAAACCTGGGACTGACAGCCCCGGACGAGATTGGCATCGCACCTTTCCTCCTCGGTCAGAGGAGGCAGCTGACGCCCGAGACCGATAAGAAAGCGATAGCGTTCCTCCCAGTCGCCGAGAAGATCAAAGGTTTCCACGATTTCTTCGAAGTCGGTGGCTACGGCACTCATTCCAGTTTCCAGATCTTGATGGTTCGTTCGATAGGGGCGTCACCCTCGGACACGTAACGGCCGAACTGGTCTTTCGCGAAAAGAATTTCCTCCGGACGGGCCGTGCCATCGGGGTCCCGAAAGATTACGGCCGCGACCATGGCTTCGCCGTCGTCGGAAAAGGCGATATGCCGAACCTCGACCCGTTCGTCCCCACCCAGCGCGTCGAGGATGACCCGGCGCACGTGGTCCACGGGGAAGCCGCTTCCGCTCATCGCCGCCATCTCCGACTGCTGAGCACGGGGCTCGGCCGGTGCGCGGTCACCCTCCGGCAAGATCGGTCCTCCGGCATCCCGCACCCCGAGGAGGGATGCCGTCTGGTACGAGATCCACTCCCCGCCATCGGGGCCGTAGCTGGCGATCGTCCAGAGTATGCCGCAGGCGAGGAGCAGAAAAGAAACGCTGCGAACTTGCTGCCCGATCCCGGCGGAATCCGGCCTGGCGGCACGGCGTGGCCCCGACTCTCCCGACTCGGGTGTTCCGGACCGACCGCTCTCTCCGGATGGTGACTCCTCGGTCATTCCCCGCAAATTACGCGCTCCCCTGCTTGTTTCCATCGCAATTCCCGGCTAAGTTCGCCGTCCCCCAGCACCCCAGCCATGCCCAAGGTATACCTCAAGACCTACGGATGTCAGATGAACGAACGCGACTCGGAACAGGTCCAGCGCATGTTCGTCGACCGAGGCTTCACCGTGACGCCGACGGCGGATGACGCCGACGTGGTGCTGATCAACACCTGCTCGGTCCGCGACCAGGCCGAACAGAAGGCGCTCGGCATGATGGGACAACTGGGGAAACACCGGAAAAAGAACCCGAAACTCGTCTACGGTTTCCTCGGCTGCATGGCGCAGAGCCGGGGCGGAGAACTGCCCGAGCTGATTCCCCACGTGGACCTTGTCGCCGGAACGCAGAAATACCACAAGGTGGTGGACCACTGCGTCGAGTTGATGGCGCGAAAGGAGGAATCGCGCATGGACGACCTGCGCCTCCCCATCGTCGACATCGATGAGGAGGAGGCTTCGCAGAACACCATCCGCGACCACGTCGCCAAGGAGTACCAGGTCAGCGAGTTCGTCAGCATCATGCAGGGATGCAACATGAAATGCACTTTCTGTATCGTGCCCTACACCCGGGGAACCGAGCGGGGACGTCCCATCTCC
Organism: uncultured Akkermansia sp.; assembly: GCA_964562825.1. Classification (GTDB taxonomy): domain Bacteria; phylum Verrucomicrobiota; class Verrucomicrobiia; order Verrucomicrobiales; family DEV007; genus Arctic95D-9. The sequence goes on along the minus strand of CAZLUZ010000188.1, from coordinate 1,112 downwards.
GAGATCGTGGACGAGTGCCGGCGCCTGGCCGACCGAGGCGTGCGCGAGGTCACCCTGCTCGGCCAGATCGTCAACCTCTACGGGCGCCACGAATTTCCCAAGGTCGACGGGAAGAGCCCATTCACCCAACTTCTCGAGGCGGTTCACGAGGTCGAAGGCATCGAGCGTATCCGATTCACCTCACCCCACCCCATCGGTTATCGGGACGACCTCATCGCCGCTTTCGGTTATCTCCCCAAGCTGGTCGACCATGTCCATTTTCCCATGCAGTCCGGTTCCAACAGGGTGCTGAAGCGGATGCACCGGCCCTACAAGGCGGAGAAATTCATCGAAATCTGCGACAAGATGAAGGCGGTGCGCCCCGACATCGCCATCTCCACGGATATCATCGTCGGTTTTCCCGGCGAGACGGAGGAGGATTATCAGGCAACGCGGCAGGCCGTCGAAAGGGTCCAGTTCGACCAGGCCTTCGTCTTCCGCTACTCCAAGCGGAAGGACACTCCCGCCGCGGAGATGGAGGATCAGATCCCGGAGCGCATCAAGGAGGAGCGCAACCAGGACCTGCTCGGTCTGGTCAACTCGATCGTGATCCGCAAGAACCAGGCCCTGGTCGGCTCCACGCAGGAAGTCCTCTGCGAGGGACCGAGCAAGACCAATCGGGAGCGACTCTCCGGCCGCACCCGGACCAACCGGATCGTGATCTTCGATGGCGACGCCGGCCGCATGGCGGGCCACTGTTTTGATGTCCGGATCCGGGAAACGACGGGACACACCCTCTACGGCGATCCAGTCTTGTCTTGAACTCGAGTCATTTTTCGGCACTATCACCCACGCTTCTCGCCTTGTAGCACCCTCATGGAGGCCATTTACCAGTTTCTCTACCGCCCCGGAATTCCCCTGCAGGTCACGGGCATACTCATCGGTCTGGTGCTCCTGGGCTCCCACCTCTTTGCCCTGCTCCGGCCGGGAATCACCACCGTTTTCCTCAAGGCCTACCCCAGAAACGAGACCATCGGGGTTTCCCTCGCGATCTTCAGTTTCGCCTGGCCCTTCGAGGTCTGGTGCCCGATGGCCCTCGGGGAGTTTTTCCGCGAGGAGTTCGTGGTGCAGGT
>CAZLUZ010000187.1:0-9272 GCA_964562825.1 uncultured Akkermansia sp. | reverse complement strand
CTGTCGAGCCGACCGGAGCCAAGCTCCTCATAGGCCTCGGTGAAAGCCCCCGGATTGTTCGACGAGACTCGCTCGTAGAAGGCCTGGAAATCGGAGGGCGGCTTCACCAGGGCCCGCCCCAGTTTGCCGATGAAATGATCGGCCACCTCCGAGCCGCGGTGGGGCACCGCGACAAAGATGACTCTTCTGACGTGCCGCTCGGGTTGCCAGAAAAACGCCTCCTCCAGCGCCGATCGATCCGCCGGCGACAGGTGCAGGGAGGTGATGGGACGGGTGAAGGCGGCATCCCAGAAGGCATCGCGCGGTTCCACGATCAGACTGCGCCCCACGATTCCCCCCATGCTGTGGGTGAGCAGCGTGGTCGACTGCATCGCGGGATCGTCGAGACCGGGATCGAGCATGGGACGCAATTCCCGAAGTTGTTCCCGAAGCAGGCGGCCCGGGTAGAGGGCCGGTGCCGAGGTGTTGTAAAGGTAGTGCCAGATCTGGTAGCGGCCGCGAATCGCGGGGTCGGCCCAGAGATCATTGCTCAATTCGGCCCAGGTCAGGGGCGTGTCGATGAGCCCATGTATCATGATCAGCGGTTCCTTTCGCGGATCGTAGGGCTGCATGAGATAGAGTTGCGGGTCGCGTCGCGGGTCACGGCGGAGGGTGTCTGCCACCCGGGACCGGAGGAGCTTCCTCGACCGGGAGAGTAACGCGGCCCACGACACGGAGTAATCAGCGGCCAGCGGCCGGCTCCGGCCGTCTATTTCGAATCGGTCCCCACACAGCGGACAGAGCAACTCGATGGTGACCGATCGTTCCGAGGTCCTGGCGTCCCCGGAATCCCGCGTGACCAACGCCGTGACTGGACGGGTGATGGCCTCGGGAGGGAAAAACCGCTCCATCGGGGTGTTGCCACGATTCTCGCGAATGGCCAGCAGTGGTCCGCCAACCCCCTCCCGGGTATGCCGCGGCATCCGTTTGACCTTTACCGAATGGGCTGGAGTGATGGTGTCAAAGTAGCCCGGCAGAGGAGACGATGGCCGCGTGGAGCGGAAGGTGACCGCGACCGGTCCGCCCGGGGTGTCGACGGTGCCGTTGGCGGCGCCTTCCCGCTGGATCGACCACGAGGCGACAAATTCGGCGAGGTGTCTTCCCGCGGCCGCCTCTTCGCGTGCGGTCAGGCTGCGATGGAGCAGCTCGCCGGGGTCGGAGCCGGCAACCCTGGCCGAAGGGAGAACCCGGATCTTCGCGGGGACGGAGGCACATCCTCCCCCGAGCACGGAGAGGAGCCATGCTGTCGAGGCGAAGAGGAAACCGCTGCGGACGATCATTCGGGGAATCGCCGGGAGTATACGGCATTCCTCACGATTGACACGGTTACGAGCAGATTTTTCGGAGCGGGCCGGGGAGTACACCTAGGGCTTGCCCAATCGCTGTTTCAGGGCATCCCGTCGCTCGCGCAACACCTCGGCGTGATCGGCCGAGCGGGCCAGATTGTGAAACTGCGCCGGATCGTTCACCATGTCGTAGAGTTCCTCCTCGCCATTTTGATAGCCCATGTAAGCCCAACGGTCGCTGCGCAGGAGGTGACCCGAGTCGAGCGACAGCGCCGCATCGCGCACCTCGGCCGTGGGATCGCGCAGGATCGGAACCAGGCTCCTCCCCTGGACCGTCTCGGGAATGTCCAGTCCGGCCAACTCGGACACGGTGGGGTAGATGTCCATCAGCTCGACGAAGGCATCCGATCGCGCCGGCTCATGACCGGGAGCCGAGATAATGAGGGGCACCCTCACCACCTCCTCGTGCAGAGTCGATTTCTCCCAGAAGGTGTGTTCTCCCAGGTGATACCCATGATCGCTGGTGAAGACGACGGCGGTGCTCTCGCGCAGCCCCAGCCGATCCAACTCCTCGAGAATCCTTCCCACCTGATCGTCCATGAAGGTCGTCGTGGCATAGTAGGCCTCCCACATCCGTTTCTGGTTGTCGGGATACTGCCCGATCGGGTCCTTCGCACTCATTCGGTTCGGCCGACCGATCGCGGGAATGTCGTCGATGTCGTTCTCGACAACGAAAGGCAGTTCGATCTCTCTCCAGTCGTATTTCTCGAAGTAGGATCGGGGCGCCACCATGGGGTAGTGCGGGCGGACGAAGCCCACCGCGAGAAAGAAACGCTCGGCGCGGCGCTCCCGCAGGATCTCGATCGCCTTGGTCGCCGCCTTGTGGTCGGGCTGGTCGGAGCCGTCGCCATCGTATTGCACGGTGACATACATCCGGTGAGGCATGCGCGTCGATTGCCGGTTCTCCTCGTCATCGGTGAAGATGTTCAGGTTGAGACAGGCGTAATCGCCCGGGGTGTGGGCTTCCCGCCCGGAAAGGTTGAATTTCTCGGTCCAGGACGAGGGTTCGTCGAGACCGTCGGTCCCGTCGATGATGTCTCCGGGCACGCGCATGTGGTAGATCTTGCCGGCGCGGGCCGAGTAGAAGCCGTTGTCGATGAAGTGTTCTCCCATGTTCTTCCCCTGCTTCCCCTCGTAGCGGCTGAACATGAACGACTGCCGGGAGGGCTTGCACCAGGTGCCCTGGCAATAGGCCCGGGTAAAAAGGGTCCCCCGCGCGGCCAGAGCATCGATGTGCGGGGTCTGGCAGATCTCGTCTCCGTAGCAGCCCAGGGTGCTGGCCTTGAGATCATCGGAGATGAGGAAGAGCACGTTCTGCACGGGTTTCGGCTCCGACGCCGCCGAAGCCAGCGCGACAAGGCAGGACAGGGAGAGGAGGTGAAACCGGAGACAAAAAGGAACCTTTGAAGAAGCCATGGAGAGATCCATGCCCCCGGAGGCCGGTGCTGGCAAGGTCTGGAACAGGGCGCGGTCCGGGGGCGAACCGTCACATTCTTCGCAATACCGTGTCGCGGGCGAAATGCTCCTCGTCGCGGGCCGGATAATCCCGGGTGAAATGGGCCCCCCGGCTCTCTTTTCTGCGAGCGGCCGAATCGACGATCAGTGTGGCGACCTCGACGAGGTTGCGCAATTCGAGCAACTCGGCGGTGACGCGGAAGTTCCAGTAAAACTCCTGGACCTCGCGCTGCAGGTTGTGCAGTCGGGTCGCGGCGCGTTGCAATCGCTTTCCCGTGCGCACAATGGAGACGTAGTCCCACATCAGCCGCCGGATCTCGTCCCAGTTGTGGTAGATCACCACCAGTTCGTCCACGTCGGTGACATTCCCACTCTCCCACTCCGGGAGGAGGAGATCGTCCGATTCGCCGTCGAGGGGAGACGTCTCCAGGCAGTGATCCAGGGCACGCCGGGACACGACTACCCCCTCGAGGAGCGAGTTGCTCGCCAGCCGGTTGGCGCCGTGGAGGCCGGTGCAGGCCACTTCTCCCACCGCCCAGAGCCCGGGCAAGGTGGTGGCGCCGTTCACATCCGTGCGCACCCCCCCGCACTGGTAGTGAGCCGCGGGGACCACCGGAATCGGTTCCCGCGTGACGTCGATGCCGAGACGGCGGCAGGTCTCCGAGATGTGGGGAAACCGCTCCACGATATACTCGGCCGGTTTGTGCGCGATGTCGAGATACACGCAGGGCCCGCCGGTCTTTTTGATTTCCTGATCGATGGCTCGCGCCACGATGTCCCGCGGCGCCAGAGAACCCCGGGGGTCATACTCCCTCATGAAAGCCCGTCCGTTCTTGTCGATCAATTCCGCGCCCTCTCCCCGCATCGCCTCGGTGATGAGAAAGCTTTTCACCTGGTGGTGGTAGAGGCAGGTGGGATGGAATTGGATGAACTCCATGTTGGCGATCTCGCAACCGGCCCGCCAGGCCATGGCGACCCCGTCGCCGGTCGAGACCTTCGGATTCGTCGTGTAGATGTAGACCCGTCCGCAACCGCCGGTGCACAGGATGACCCGATCGGAGCGGAAGGTGACGACTTCTCCACTCCCTTCGTCCAGGGCATAGATCCCGACGCAACGGGGAGGAGAGGCGAAACCGAGCCGGGTCGTGGTGATCACGTCGATAGCGTAGTGGTTCTCGAAAAAATCAATGGCTGCGCAGCTCCGGGCGGCGGCGAGGAGCTTGTTTTCGATCTCGGCACCGGTGGTGTCCTTGTGGTGGAGGACCCGCCGGTTGCGGTGCCCCCCCTCGCGCCCCAGGGCGGGGATGTCGGAACCGTCGGCCCTCTTGTCGAAGGCCACGCCCCAATCCACCAGTTCGGCGATGGCCGGAGGACCCTCGGAGACGATGGTCTGGACCACGTCCCGGTGACACAGTCCCCCCCCCGCCTCCATGGTATCCACCACGTGCTGCTCGAAGGAATCCTCCGGATCGACCACGCAGGAGATCCCCCCCTGCGCCCAGGAGGTGTTCGTTTCCGCGGCGGCTTTCTTCGTCAGGATGGCCACCCTGCCGTGAGCGCTCGCCCGGAGCGCAAAACTGAGGCCGGCAATACCGCTGCCGACCACGATGAAATCGTAGGTTTTCACAAGCAAATCGAGGAGGCCCGGAAGGTTGGCAAAGATCCCTCCGAAGCGCACAGCCCATTACGCCCCGATACCGGCAAATACGAAAGATTTTTTGTCGCCGGGCCGTCTCAGACGGCCGCCTTGCCCCTTGATTCCCGGAATTTGCCCCTTAACTTCCACCTTGCGGCTCGATGGTCTTTTGGGGAACGCCGCTATCTGGGTCGGTTTGGTGAATCGTTTCTGGGAGAGTTGATATGAGCAGATTGGCAGCGTGGCTTGGGCTTGTCCTGGTGCCCATCGTGGGTTGGTCCGAACCGCTGGAGTCTTTTGCGACCTTTCGGGATTGCGAACTGGTCGAGACGGATTGGGCCGATGGAGACAGTTTTCCCGTCAGAATCACGGAGAAAGACGGCACGGTCCGGGAGATCGCCATCCGACTCTACGGGGCGGACTGCATGGAGATCAACCTGGCGAACGACGAATCGAATGCCCGGCGCTTCCGCGAGCAGACCCGTTATTTCGGTATCCCGAACCCCCTCGCGGCCCAGTCCATGGGCAAGGCGGCCAAGGCCACCGTCAAGGAACTCCTTCGCGAACCCTTCACCGTGCACACCACCTTCGCCGACGGGCGGGGCGATCCCCGCTACCCTCGATACTATGGATTCGTCACGACCCGGGAGGGGGTCGATCTCTCCGAACACCTGGTGCGCGAGGGCCTCGCCCGGGCCTTCGGGGTCTTCCGCTCCCGGCCCGACGGCACCCGCATGGAGCACTGGAAAGAGAAACTGGAGGACCTCGAGCTGCAGGCGGCAAAACGCGGCCGAGGGTGCTGGGCGCTGACCGACTGGGATCAACTCCCCGACCTGCGGGAGGAGGTGCGCCGGGAGGAGGAAGAGATCGATGTCCTGGTGAAACCCACGCTCCCGGTGGGTTACAAGATCGATCCGAACCGGGCGGCCCGGGATGAATTGCTCGCCCTGCCCGGCATCGGCGAGACTCTGGCGCTGGGCATCATTGAGAATCGGCCCTACTCCAAGCTGGAAGACCTGCTGCGCGTCCCGCGGATCGGCCCGAAAACCCTGGAGGTAATTCGGGAGTATCTCGCCATCCCCAACTCCTGAGGCCCGGATATTTCACCTATCCATAGGGTCAAATCCGCTAAGGAACCCCGGGCCCGGAGCGTGAAAGGTTCGGGGGTGCGGCCGCGCGGGGAGGGATCATCCTGAAATCCGGGGCTGGTTCGTCTGATCCCCGGAAGCCATGAAAAGCCCTTTTTCACCCATCGCCTTGGTCGGCCTGGTCATCCTGACCCTCTACCTGTGCGCCTGCGCTTCGGTGGAAAAGAAGGGCGTCCGCAAATCGGAATCCTCCGGGGAATGGTCGCAGCGGCATCTCTTCGACAGCTCAAAGAAGCGACGCACCGTTCGCACCACGGCCTACAGCCACCGGGAGAACGAACCCGGCGCCCACGGTCGCCTTAGCGCCGCGGGAAACACCCTCCGCTACGGCCGGGTCCGGAGCGCCGCGGCGGACTGGTCGGTCTACCCCCTCGGCACCCGCTTCCGCATCGCGGGCAAACCCCACATCTACGAAATCGACGACTACGGCAGTGCCCTGGTCGGCACCGGCACCATCGACCTGTTCTTTCCCACCCTGCGCCAGATGAACGACTGGGGTACCCGGATGGTGAACATCGAAATTCTCAGCTGGGGCTGCTTCGAGCGCAGTGCCGAACTGCTCGCCGGACGGACCCAGTATCCGCACTGCCGGGAGATGTACTACCGCATTCCCGGACGCTATCGATGAGCCCGCGACCCGCCCCTCAGTCCAGGGGCAACAGCTCCACCTTGCGGAACTCACAGGGGTGACTCTCGCTCTGCAGAGAGATGGTCCCGCCCTCGAGTGGCGTTCCGTCGTCGAGATGGGGATTCTGGTACTCCAGCACCACTTTTCCATCGATGATGTGTTGGATGCTCTCGTTCCCATCCACCACCACTTCCACCGTGACCCACTGGTCCCCGTGGTAGGTCTCCGAGGTCGAGTTGGTGCAGTGTTTCTTGAGAGGCTTTCCGTCCATCATCACGTCCGTGCCCGGAGTGCAGAGGTTCAGGGTCGTCCGGGTGCCCTCCCCCTTGCCGCCCAGCAGTTGCACCTCGATGGAGTGGGGAAATTCCTGGTCGATCTCCATCGCCTCGGGATCCTGCCCGTGGAGCATCAACCCACTGTTCCGGAAGGCCCATCCCGGACCACCCTCGAGTTGATCGCCGAGAAACCGGTACTCCACACGGAGCCGGTAGCGAGAAAAAGGCGTCTCGTAGAAAAGATGGCCGAAGGTGCCGTTGAATTTTTCGTAGTTTTCGTATCCGACGCGGATCACGCCATCCTCGACGCGGAAGGTCTTTTTCGGGTCTTTCCCGTATTCCTCGTAGCGAATCTTCGGGGTCCAGCCGGTGAGGTCCACCCCGTTGAAGAGAGCAATCCACCTGTCGTCCCCCTGCTTCGGTTCCTCGGCGAGACTCGTGGCAACCAGGCCGAGAGCCATCATGCCGGGAAGAACAAATCGAATCGATATCTTGATCATGAGTAAGGCGAATCTAGGGAAGTTCGAGGGGAAACGGAAGCGAAAAATGGGGCATTGACCCGGCGAGGTCCCCGAATTGACGGGTCAAAATTTGGGACTAGAAATTCCGCCAGAGCCGTTATCTTAGAGGGGTTCGGCGAGTGCGCCGGACTCCGCAGAAAATGAGTCACGAAATTCAAGCATTGCTGGGCGGAGCCCTGATCGGACTGGGGAGTCTCATCGCCATGGCAACCTCGGGAAAGGTCCCGGGCATTTCGGGCGTGGTCGCGAAGGTGATCCGACGAAAGAAAGACGACTGGGGCTGGCGGGTGATCTTCCTCGCCGGGATCGTTCTCGGCGGAACGCTCACCTTTCTCCTCGTGCCGGTGACGCAGGAGTACGCCCTGCCAGGCGGCAGGGGCATCCTGGCGGTGGCGATCGCCGGCCTGGTCGTGGGATTCGGGGCCCGCATGGGCGGCGGCTGCACCTCCGGTCACGGTGTCTGCGGCATCGGGTCGCTGGCGCGAGACGCCCTGGTCTACACGGTGGTCTTCATGACGGCAGGAGCGGCGACCGTGTTCCTTTGGAATCTTATCGGATCATGAAATTGGTGATTATCGCATTCTCCGGCGCGCTTTTCGGCGCGGGACTGGCCCTTTCCGGGATGACGAACCCCGCCCGGGTCATTGGATTCCTGGATTTTTTCGGCGACTGGGATCCCACCCTCGCCTTCGTCATGGGCGGAGCCGTCGGCGTCTTCCTCCTGGGACAGGTCCTGCTGCGGCGCAGACCCAACCTGCAGTGCCTCTTGCCCGACACGTCGGCCGACCCGCTCGATCGCCGCATGCTCGTCGGTTCGGCCATATTTGGCGTGGGATGGGGCCTGGGCGGTTTCTGCCCGGGCCCGGCCATCGCCAATCTCGGACTGGCCCGGCCCGAGGCGTTGATTTTCGTACCCCTCATGCTGCTCGGCATGTTCCTCGCCCAACGGAGTTTCGGTCTCGACGGGTAGCCGAAAGACCGACCGGAAAGGGGCAGCGGGACCGCAGTCACGCTTCCCCCGTTTCTTCCTCCCGATCTTCTCCGCCGAAGAAAAATGCCGCATGCACCGGCGTATCGCCCACGAGCAGGGCGGTTCCGTCGCAAGGGGGCCCCTCATACCGCAGGTCCCGCCCCACTCCCACGGAATCGAAAGAATCCTCCTTCAGCTTCGACAGTTCTCGGAGGAACTGTTCCGCTTGTTTCTCGGAGACCCGCTCAGGAGAGCGCTTCCGCCGCGAGATCAGGGCATCCATGGCATAGCTCTCGGTCAGGTGGGGGGCAATGACCCGATAGGATTCCGTCCGGGAAAAAATGTCGCAACCCGCCGGCTTCCCATCGATCACCACGAGCATCCCCACCTGTTTCTCCAGCGGGTGAATCGCTTCCGTGTAGCGCGACAGGTCTCTCTCCCTCGCATCGTAGGCATCTTTCATCGCCCCCGTCTTCGATGACGTGCCGGCCGCATGGTGCATCGCGGCGATCGACGACCAAACCTCGCCCTGGTCCGACTGGTAGGTCTTCATCATCTTCAGCGACTTGGAAACCGAGCTCGCCTTCTTCTTCCGGATCTGGCTCGACATGATCTTGCCCGAATGGAAAAAGCGCCGCGTGGTGTAGGACCAGCGCCCCGCTTCGGTGCAACTCACCGGAATCCGGGTCCGGCTGCGCTTGTCCAGGAGGATCGTGGTGTTCAACACCCGGTTCTGCTTCGCCCCGGCCACCTCCTCCCCATCGAGGAGCAGGACATAGTGGTCCGAGTCGTTGACCACCTCGAGTTCGGGCACCGAGCCACCCTCGCCAATCTCCTCTACCGTGACGAAGCCCTCCTCCAGCGCCTCCTTGAGAAGACGAAAGCTCGGGTCGGGAAGCGAATCCCCCAACAGAGGAAACACGGCAAAATTCTCGCAGGACTGCAACGGTCCCAAGGTGAGACTGTCGAGACGATGGTGAAGGGCTGGAGCGATCATGGATGGATCGGAGTTGAATGGATGGGAGATGGATCAAGGCCACGTCGGGAACAGAGCGAATGTCCGACCTTCTTTAGCGTTTTCTTTGTTTATGATAGTCATCGGTTGATGTCACCGTAAAAACACGATGGAATAAAATGGGGCGACACGGCCGTGTTGTTGGTGTTTGTTGAAACAGTGAAGTTTTTGTCACGGCTACGGAAGCGGGGTTATTGGGATGCGCGATAGACGGATCGTGGCGACTCGAACTCGGGGTT
>CAZLUZ010000186.1:0-9357 GCA_964562825.1 uncultured Akkermansia sp. | reverse complement strand
TCGCTCCTCCTGCTTCGCGAGCGCACCCTCGCGGAATTGCTCCGAGACGCCGGATATGCCACGGGCCACTTCGGGAAATGGCATCTGGGATTGCCCACGGAGAGATTCGACAAGCCGACGCCGGATGAACATGGCTTCGATTACTGGTTCGCCACCTGGAACAACGCCCGGCCCAGTCATCGCAATCCCGACAATTTCCTCCGCAACGGAGAGCCCGTGGGGAAATTGGAGGGATACTCGTGCCAGATCGTCGTCGATGAAGCGATCGAGTGGCTGGAGGGCCACGCTGCGGAGGACGATCGCCCGTTTTTCCTCAATGTCTGGTTTCACGAACCTCACGCGCCGATCGCGGCCCCTCCGGAGATTGTCTCCACCTATGGCAAAAAGGGGGACAGAGAAGCGGTTTACTCCGGGACGATCGACAATACCGACCGCGCCATCGGGAGGCTGTGGGACGTCCTCCAGCAGGTCGACGCGCCGGGCAACACCCTCATCGTTTTTGCTTCGGACAACGGCAGCTACCTCCCCGATCGAACCGCAAACCTTCGCGGAAAAAAGGGAACCAACTGGGAGGGAGGCATCCGGGTTCCCGGGATCTTCTATTGGCCGGACCGGATTGCCGCCAACCAGGTCTGTGAAGTTCCCGCTGGTCTGGTCGATGTCTTTCCCACGATCGGAGGCCTCCTCGGGCTGGAGATGCCCGCGGACAGGGTGATCGATGGATCCGACCTCACCCCGCTGTTGCTGGGTTCAGGTTCCTTCGCGAGGCATCAGCCGCTCTTCTGGCACCTCCAGAAGTCCCGTCCCATCATCGCAATGCGCGACGGGGATTACTCCCTCGTCGCCGATCCCGATCACGATCTATCCACCGACAACATGTTTCAGGAAGAATGGATTCCGAAGATCAAATCGGGCGGGTACACCAATTTCCAGCTCTTTCACCTCCCCACCGATCCCGGTCAGACCACCGATGTCGGGGCCGCGAATCCGGAGATTTTCCAGCGGATGAAAGATCGTATCTTGACCATCAACCTCAGCGTTATGGCCGACGGAGCCGACTGGCACCTCTCCACCCCCGAAGATCAGCCGTAGAGTCCCCGTGATGTCTTCACCCCGTTATGACCATTGGGCCATGAAACGTCCAAGAGTGCTGATTCTGTGCACCCTCCTTTCTGCATTGGCTTCCAACCTGCCCGGTGAGCCCGAGCGGGAGCGCCTTTTCTGGGACGAGGTCGAGCCCATTCTCATCGAGCACTGCTACGATTGCCATGGCGACGGCATGGACAAGGGCGATTTCGCACTCGACGATTTCGACTCTCTCACCGATCACCTGGACGACAGGGATGTGTGGTACGAGGTCTGGAAGAATGTGAGGGCCAACCTGATGCCTCCACCGGAAAAGCCACAGCTCGCGGAGGCCACCAAACAAAAGGTGCTGCATTATATCGAAGACAAGATTTTTCACATCGATCGTGAAAATCCCGATCCCGGGCGAGTTACCATTCGACGTCTCAACCGCGAGGAGTACCGGCACACGGTGAAGGACATCCTCAACGTCGATTTTCTCGCGGAGGATTTTTTCCCGCCCGACGACACGGGTTACGGATTCGACACCATCGGCGATGTGCTGAGCATTTCTCCCCTTCTCATGGAGAAATATCTCGAGGCGGCCAAGATCGTTGCGGAGGAGGCCGTGCCCGTCGGAGGTCCACAGATTTTGACCTGGTGGTTTGATGCCGACGACATGCGGGGCACGGAAAATGAGAAGCATCGTATCGGCTACATTCCTCTGGACACGCCCCGGCGCTTCGAAGGCAATCTCTGGGTCGAACGCGACGGGGAATTCGACATCAGTATTCATTTTCAGGTCCGGGGGTCGGACGAGGCTACCGAAGAGACCGGCGAGCTGGCCTTCGGGGTTGACGGCGAAACTCTCGTCCGCCGGAAAATAGGCTGGGACAACAGCAGGGAGTTGGTGGTGCGGAAAAAGGCGCAGCTGAAGCGGGGATCGGATCACCGTTTCTTCTTGGCGATGGAACCGGACCAGCCGAGAGAACGGGGGGAAAAAAGGCTCTATGTGACCGTGGACAGCATCCGGCTCCGCGGTCCTCTGGACGGCAGTTACAAGGATTATCCCTGGGAATTTCGTCACATCTTTTCCGAGGGTCCCCCCCCCGACAGCCAGACCGAGAGGGATGTCTATCGAGAGAAGATCCTGCGGCAATTTGCCCGGCAGCTTTTTCGACGCCCCCCAGACGACGAGACCTTGGCCCGACTGGTGCAGCTGGCCCGGCAGAAAGACGAACAACCCGGCATGAGGTTCGAGCACGGCATCCGCCACGCTTTCACGGCTATGCTCGTCAGTCCCCGATTCCTCATGCGATCCGAGCTGCAGCCCGACCCGAACAATCCCGACCGGGTCCAGACCCTCGACGAGTTCCAGCTCGCGTCGCGCCTGTCCTATGCCCTCTGGCTTTCGGCACCCGACGAAGAACTCCTCCGGCTCGCCGAGGAAGGGCAGTTGAGGGCGCAGTTGCGCCAGCAGGGGGACCGCATGCTCGCCGACAAACGATCCGATCGATTTGTGCGCAGTTTTGTGGGGCAGTGGTTGCAGGCGCGCGACGTGGAGACCATTCATATCGACGCCCGGAGGGCTCTGGGAATCGGCAATCTCGGGCAGGCGCGAAGAACGTTCAGTGGGCGGTTGCGCCGGGCCATGCGGGAGGAGACCGAACTCTTCTTCGGTCACGTGCTCAAGAACAATCTTCCTGCCGAGGAGTTGCTCACTGCTCGATACACGTTCCTCAACGAGGACCTGGCCGAGTGGTACGACATCGAGGGGGTGAAGGGCTCTCACATGCGACTGGTCGAATTGAAACCCGGTTCGAATCGGGGCGGCATCCTGAAACAGGCGACTTTCCAAATCGTGACTTCAAATCCCACCAGGACTTCTCCGGTAAAACGGGGACTGTTCGTCCTGGAGAATCTGCTCGCGGTGCCTCCGCCCAGCGCCGTGCCCGATGTGCCGCCGTTGGAGGATTCTCTCCGGGCCGGAAATCGGAACCTCACGCTCCGGGAGGCTCTGGCGCTACACAGCAAACAGAAACTTTGCGCTTCCTGCCACGCCCGCATGGACCCGATCGGTTTGGCTCTGGAGAACTACAGCTTTGCCGGCATCTGGATGGACAACTACAAGGGCAAACCGATCGACACCCGAGGAAAGTTGGTCACCGGTGAAACTTTCGAAAATGCCGACCAACTTTCGAAAATCCTCGCCACGACAAAACGGGAAGAGTTCTTTACTGCCATAACGGAAAAGCTCTTCACCTTTGCCATCGGGCGGGGTGTCGAGTATTTCGACGCCCCCACCATCGACGCTATCGTGGATCAGTCGTTTGCTGAGGGCGGACGTCTCGTCGACATCCTTTATGGGGTGATCGAGAGTCCCGCCTTTCAGAAGCGAAGGGGCGATGGAAGCCTCTTGGCAGCACGGGAAGAAACCAACGAGAAAAAGGAAAATCATGAATAAATCACTGGATCGTCGCCATTTCCTGCGTGGAATCGGAGCCGGTATCACCCTTCCGGCTTTCGAGACCTTTTGGAATCCTGGCTCAAACGCTGCCGCCGGGCAGAGGGCCCTGGCCGTCACCGAGAGTGGCATGCCCCTGCGCACCGCATTCCTCTATAAACCCAATGGAGTCCACGTCGGAAAATGGGCCCTCCGCGGCACCGGCGCTGACTACGAGATGAATGAAACCCACCAGCCCTACGAGCGGTTTCGCGATCACCTCCACGTGTTCAGCCAATTTGCCCACGAGACGGGGACGGCCGGTCCCGACGGGGCAGGGGACCACGCCCGGGCCAACGCCACCTTCCTCACCGGGGTGCGTCCTCGCAAGACGGCGGGAGCCGACATCCAGCTCGGTATTTCAGCCGATCAGGTAATCGCCAACGCCATCGGAGATCTCACGCGGTTCAACTCGCTGGAACTCTCTTGCGATGGCGTGCGCAAAAGTGGCGTCTGCGATTCCGGCTATTCCTGCGCCTACCAGTTCAATCTCTCCTGGAGAACCGAGCAAAGCCCGATGACTCCCGAGGCAAACCCCCGCCTCGTGTTTGAGAGGCTTTTTGGCTCCGGCAACAGAGAGGAGCGGAGAAAGAGCTTCCAGACGAGAATCGAGGAAGACCGTTCCATTCTCGACTTCGTTCTCGCGGATGCGAAGCAGCTCAACCGAAGCCTGGGGCGCAACGACCAATTGAAGCTCGACGAATACCTCACCGGAGTCCGTGAGATCGAGCAGAGAATCGAAAAAGCGGAGCGATTCGGCCTTCCCGAAATCGAAGGAGCCAGAGCACCCGGCGGTGTCCCCGACAGTTTCGAGGAACATGTCCGCCTGATGATGGATATGCTGGTTCTGGCTTTCGAGACGGACTCGACCCGGGTCGCCACCTTCCTGCTCTCTCACGACGGGAGCAACCGGAGCTTCCGCGAGATCGGGGTCCCCGACGGTCACCACACCGTCTCCCATCACCGGGGCAGAAAGGAGTCCCTGGACAAACTGGCCAAAATCGACTTTTTCTACTCTCGCCAGTTCGCCTATTTTCTCGATCAGCTCAACCGGCGCAAAGACCTCGACGGAAACAGCATTCTCTACAACTCCCAGATCATCTGGGGTGGGGGACTGGCCGATCCCGACAGACACCGCCACGAGCAGCTGCCCATCATCCTGGCCGGTCACGCGGGCGGAGCCATTCGGAGCGGCATCCATACCGACCTGGGGAGCAAGACGCCTCTCTGCAACCTGTTTCTCAGCATGTTCGATCAGGTCGGTCTGGACGAAACGCGTTTCGGTGACTCCACAGGACGTGTCTCCATCGGTGCCTGAACGGAGCGCTCGGAGCCCGGCTCCGGACGCGGAAATTTCTTACGAGCCGTCGCCCCGCCAAGGGCGGCGGCTTTTTGCCTTCGGGGTTTGTCTCGCATTCTGACCCCAACTCATGTAACTTCCCGCTGATGAAATTTCCGCTCGATCTCACGTTCAAAGTCGTGGCCCTGGCCCCCCAGGTCACCGTCACGGACATGGAGGGGAAGACCGTCTGCTATGTCCGGCAGAAGATGATGCGGCTCAAGGAATCGGTGGACGTCTACACTCAAAAGAAGGACGGAGAGAAAATTTGCGAAATCCGGGCGAACAAAGTGATCGATTTTTCCGCGACCTACCATTTTCTCGACAATTCGGGCCGAACGTTTGGAGCGGTACAGCGCAAAGGCATGCGCTCCCTCTGGAAAGCGCACTACGAGATCCTCGATCCAACGAATCCCATCATGCTCATTCGGGAGGAAAATCCCTGGATCAAAGTGGTGGACAGTCTCGTCGGCGAGATTCCCGTCATCGGAATCGCTTCCGGCTTTCTCTTCCACCCCTCCTATCTGGTGAGCCGCATGGCTTCCCAAACTCCCCTCGTCCGCATCACCAAGGCTCCCGCGCTCTTCGAGAGCAAGTTCCACATCGAGAAACTGAGCGAATTTGATCAACAGGACGAGACGCGAATCGTCATTTCCACATTGATGATGGTGCTACTGGAACGGGATCGCGGTTGAGTGACGAACGACAGGGAAACGAAGGCGAAGCAGATTTTTCACTGGAACGAATGCTAGCCTGCTTCGAGGATTGTGAGGAGCAGTTCGTGGCGCAGGAGGTTCCCCTGAAGCCGGGCTCTGAAGGTTCGATCGTCTACAGCGTCATCCGGCGGGCCCGCCAGCAGTTCCGCCGGGCTGTGGTGGAGCGAGTCGGAGGCGAACTGGCCCTGGCCCGATTCGATCGCAGGCGCAAACGAAACGCCCGCGGGGGTTTCTGGCTCATGGGAATGGTCCACACCACCGTGGAAATCTCGGAAGTGTTTGATCTTTTCGAGGACCGGGAGCACCCCGAGATTCGGGCCAGGATAGTCGAGGCGGCCCGTGAACTGGTCCGTGAACAGCAGCACGGCTGAAAAAGGGTGGGTGCGGGGCTTCGGGCTGTCCCGAATCAATGGGAGAGAAAGAGCGCCGTGTCACCCCGGCGGATCAGGTGCTTGACCAGACTGCCGACGAAGAGATCCTTGATCACTTTTTTGGAGTGAATGCCGGCCACGACGAGATCCATGTCGCCTATGCGGCATTCCACCTCCTCCTTGATGGGAGAATCGCTGGCTACCGTGGTGATCGACTCCAGGCCATGCGACCGGAGAAAAGCCGATCCGTGTTCGAGGAGGAATTCGCTTTCGGCGATGCCTTTTTCCGCCACGACCAGGGTCACCTCAGGTTTCGTCAGGGCGGCCAGTTGGATGAAATCGTGAAGCGCCCTCGCCGAACCAAAACTGCCGTCGAACGCGATGAGGACCCGCTCGATTTTTTCTACAGGAGTCTCAGGCACCGCCAACACCGGAGTGACGGTGCGGTCAAGGAGGTGATCGATCGTGCGACCCTCGTCACTCTCCAGGGTCTCGAAGTGGAAAAAGGTCTTGAGGCCCGTCACCACCAAGTCGTAAAAGATGGAGGATTCGAGAAGCTTCTGGGCGGGAACTCCCTCGTATTCCGTTTCGAGATGTGAGATGTGATGAGCGTCGCAGGTCGCGGCGAAACGCTCCATGCAATCGCGGACCACACCATCGGCATGCTCGATCCGGGCCCGGATCTGATCGGCCATCATCGGATAGTAGGGCCCGATCCCCGGGACCAGGTCCGACCGAATCCCCTCCGAGTCCAACACGGCCACTCCCGACACCAGCGCTCGTTGCTCCCGGGCGATGGCACAGGCGGTCACGGTCGCTGAATGCGCGTAGGCCGAGGGATCCAGGGGAACGAGGATGCGTGTTATCGTTGGCTTCATGGCACCTGCAGCATAGCAAATTTGCGAAAAAGAAACCCCTCAAAGTTTGTCATTTTCCGGTCAATAATTGTCGGAAGCCGGAAGTGCAACCGGTTTCCCCGGCGTCGTAGCCCGGTGGCGTTAACCAAATGCTGCGCAGAAAATGCCAAATCAGGATAGGAAAATCGATCGTCGCTGAGCTTCTGTGACGCTGACCTGGCGAGGAGTCGATGAAAAACGTGGAGTGAGAACGGATTTCCCAACCGGGTCCCTACCGAATGCGCTCGCGGCCGGGCGCCGTGGCGGTGACAACACCGCGGCGGAAAAGTCGTCGGTCAAATCGTACCAGGAGAAGAAACCCCATGGAGTCCGGAAATGAAAAGACCTCAATGCAGTCTCTGCTCGACCGCATTGCCGGACTGGAGGAGAGGGTGTCGCGCAGCGATCAGTCGGAGCGTTTTCGTCTGCTCGTCGAGGCCGCTCCCAACGGGATCATCCTCTCCAACGAAGAGGGAGAAATCCTCATGGTCAATCGCCGTGCCGAGGAGATGTTCGGTTATGATCGGGATACTTTTGCCACCAAGAGGATCGAAGATCTCGTCCCTACCCGATTCCGCTGCAATCACGAGGACCTCCGCCTCGGTTTCTATCGGGAACCGGAAATCCGCACCATGGGGGCGGGCCGCGAACTCTATGCCCTGCGCAGCGACGGCACGGAGTTTCCGGTGGAGATCGGCTTGACCCCCGTCCGCGAAAACGGGGGAGTGCTCGTCGTCAGTGCGGTGCTCGATATCACGGCTCGCAAGGAAGCCTATGCCACCTTGCAGTTTCAATCGGAGATCCTGCGCAACGTTCACGACGCGGTTTTCTACGTGAGGCCCGATGGGACCATCCTCGACTGGAACGAGGGAGCCGAGCGAGTCTTCGGGATCCCGCGAGAACGGGCCGTGGGAGGCAATCTCTCCCACTTCCTTACCGAGGGTTCCGAGAGCGGGTTTTCCGACCGGATCTTCCCCGTGGTGGACCGCACGGGCAAAGTCGAGCGCGTGCTGCGTTGCTTCCTCACCAACGGCCGCGATCTCTTCATCCGGGTCAAGGGAACGAAACTGCGACAGAACGGGAAAGACGGCTACGTCATCTGTGCCAGCGATATCACGGAGCAGAAGCTTCTCGAGTCCAAGATCGTCTCCATCAGCGAAAACGAGCAGCGCAGAATCGGTCAGGATATCCACGACGATCTCTGTTCGCAGTTGTCCGGGATCGCCTGTATCACCAAGGCGCTGGAGGCGGAATTCGTGCGCAACGAGCGGAGCGAGGCAGAAATGATGGCCCGGATCTCTTCCATGGTTGCCGATGCCGTCTCGAAAGCGCGTCAGATCGCAAAAGGACTTGTTCCCGCCGCTCTGGAAAACCAGGGATTGCGGGGTGCCCTCGACGAATTGGTGCGGCGCAATTCGGAGATCTTCAAGATGAACTGCCGCATCACCCGATGCGACGTCGGAGCGAGCGAAGGTCTCTCCCCGGCGATCGGCGCCCAGTTGTATCGCATCGCCCAGGAAGCGGTCACCAATGCGATGAAACACAGCCAGGCGGCCAACATTGAGGTCAGCCTGACCCTCTCGGGTGACGAAGAAATCGAACTGAAAATTAGCGATGACGGAAAAGGCATGCCGAATGATCTCGTCTCCCAGGGCCTGGGACTGCTGACCATGCAGCAGCGGGCCGAAATGATTGGCGCAGAACTCGATATCCGATCGGTCACCAATCGGGGAACGACCATTCGTTGCTCTCTCGTCAAGCCCATAGAAATCCATGAGTGAACAACCCTGGCAAGTCATCATTGTCGACGACCACCCTGTGATGCGGATGGGACTTTCCCAGTTGGTTTCCTCGGTTCCGGAATTCCAGATTGCCGGAGAAGCAGGAACAGCGGATGGGGCGCTCGATCTTCTCGATCATCTGGACAGAGTCGACATGGCCCTGGTCGATGTTTCCCTGCCTGACCGCAGTGGACTGGAATTGGTCAAGGACATCGTGGCCATGCACTCCGGCCTGAAGTGTCTCGTCATTTCGTCTCACGACGAGAGCGTGTACGCCGAGCGCATTCTGCGTGCCGGTGCCAAGGGCTATATCACCAAGGACCGTGCTCCGGATCAACTGATTGAAGCCATCCGCATGGTGAGGGAAGGGGGCATCTTCCTCAGCCCAGAGATGACGGCGAAATTGATGAAGCTGATCGCCGAGGGGTCCCGCAAGTCCTCCGGTGTTTCCGGACTCACCGACCGAGAACTCGAGGTCTTTCTCGCCATCGGCGAAGGCAAGACGCCGCGGGAAATCTCCGGTCAACTCGGGATCAGTCTCCGCACGGTGGATGCCCACCGCACCAACATCAAGGACAAGCTGGAACTGCGGGATTCGTCCGAGTTGACCTACGAAGCGATTCGCTGGGTCGAATCGCAGGCTTGACTTTTGGCGGCAGGACCCCTAACGCTGATCGATTGAGGAG
>CAZLUZ010000185.1:0-9362 GCA_964562825.1 uncultured Akkermansia sp. | reverse complement strand
CGCAACCTTGCCCGCACGTCCAGGTAGGTGTCCTTCATCCCCTCCAGCCGCGGAATCGAGTAGGGGTCCAGAATCTCCAGGTCCACGATCTCCGGTTCCCCCTCGTGGAGCATCGCGTTGAGAAACGAGATCAGAATCGGTTTGCTTCCCTCCGATCCGAAGATCTTCTTGAAAGCGAGGTCGGTTCTGGGGTTGATGAAGCGCATGGAAACAGGGGCACCATCACAAACCGCGAAGCCATTGTCAATTATCCGGAACCGTTGTCGAGCGTTCACCCGGGGACAGAAATCCCCCCCAAGACCAGCGAAAGCCTCGAAAGAAAGGCAGACCCTTCAGCACCCACACTCTATTCCTGCAGCGAATCGGCCCGTTCCTTGCCGAAATGCTTGTCCACGCGGAATACCACGGCCATTTCATTGGGGGCAACCTGCGGCATGGTCAAGATCAGACCTTCGTTCGTCAACTCCCATCCGATGTCCTCGTCCGAACCCAGCATCGTGACGTCAAGGATTCTGAAAATTCTCGAGTCAACAGAGGTGACCGTAACCTTCTCGCCGGCGCCGGGCCACCCCAGGAAGATGACATACAGGACGAGGTCGTCCTTGGACCTCGTGAAGCGGATATCCATGGGCGTATAAGTCGGTTCCTTGATGAAGCCACCGCTCTTCGTCAGCCGCGTGGGGCCCTCGCCGAACAGCATCCACGGCCGCGTGTTGTAGATGCATTCCCCGTTCACCCGCAACCACTCACCCATTGCCAGCAAGACCTCCCGCTGGTTCTCGGGAATTGTGCCGTCGGCCCTGGGCGAAATATTAAGGAGCAGGCAGCCATTCTTGCTGACGATATCAACCAAGCTATGCAGCACCATGCTGGTGGGTTTGATCTCCAGATCCTCGGTATAGCACCAGCTGCCGAGGCTGATGGTGTCATCCGTCAGCCAGCAGGCTTCCGTAATCCGGTTCATGCGGCCTTTCTCGAAGTCCTCCAGGGTGCAGCTGATCGGCATGTCTTCCTGCTTCCGCGTGATGACCACCTCCCTTCCCCATTCTTCGGCCTTGTTCAGGTAATCGGCGCAGAACTGCTTCAGGTATTCTTCCGGAATCCGGTCGAGCCAGGAATCGAACCAGATCAGATCCGGCTGATAACGGTCTATCACCTCGTTCAGCTTTCCCAGCCACATGCGCTCGAGCCACTCTCCTTCCGGGAGATTGCCATAGAGAAGTTTCAACTCGGGGTCCTCCGAAACAGGCGGCATCCCCTCGAAATAAGGATAGTGGCTGTCGCGAAAACGCCGATCGATGGGCATCTCTCTTTGCTCTTCCTCGCTCGAAATATCCCGATAGCGCTGCAGGTTGCGAGCATGATGAAACGTTGCCACCAGCTTGATGCCGCGGTGCCGCAACTCCCTGGCCAGTTCGCCGGTAATGTCCCGCTTCGGCCCCATGTCCATCGCATTCCAGGGGGTCACGTCACTGTCCCACATCGCAAATCCATCATGGTGTTCGGCGACGGGCCCGGCAAACCTAGCCCCGGCCTTCTTGAACAATAGCGCCCACTCCTCCGCGTCAAAATGTTCAGCCCTGAACATCGGCACAAAATCATGATACCCGAACTCGGAGGGATGCCCGTACGTCTCGACGTGATGCTTGTAGTAATCCCACTTGTTGGCACGCACATACCCTTCAAAGTGCATCCACCTCGGATACCACTCATTTCCGTACGCGGGAACCGAATACACGCCCCAGTGGAAATAGATGCCAAACTTGGCGTCGCGAAACCATTCGGGGGCTTCCTCGTGACGGGCGAGTGAATACCAGTCAGGCAGGTACTTTTTCTCTTGGGCGGCCAGTTCAGCGGAAAAAGGCAGCCCGATCAGGCAGAGCATGGATAGGGCGATCTTCATAAGGAATCGTAGCGAGTTTTGCATGGAGTTCTTTCCGGTGGGGAACAGGAAAGGAGAATTATCGTGGAGTCACCCCTTTCCGGAGAATGACGTTGCCATACTTGGCCGTCTCCCCGGTCATGACAACGGCGAACGCGGCTTCCGCTCGGTCATAAAAGGCAAAGCGATCGATACGGGTGATGGCCGGGGCGCCCGGAGCGTGTTTCTCGATCGGCGCGAGATAGGATTGTTCAACCTCCGGGTCTAGGGTATCACCCTCGACGGCAGCCATCATGACCAGAGGATCGTCGACGTAGCTATCGATCTCGAACAACGGCAGGATGGCGTCGAGCAGGTCCGGGATGCACAGACCGTCTGCGCGGATCACCTTGTCGTTGTGCGTGGACGCAGGGAAGTGGGCGTCGGCGAGAACGATTTCCTCACCGTGGCCCATGGCACACAGTTCAGCGAGTAGTTCCGGCGAGAGTAAGGGTGAGATTCCTTTGAGCATCTATGCGTTTTGGTTGGTGGGATGAGGTCTGCGCTCGATCGAGTTGGACAGAAAGCCGTAGCAGGCGATGACGATGAAACAGATGACCGGCAGAAAGAAGGAGACCCTGACCGATTCCAGGGTCATGGCGCCCAGGGTCATGCCTTCTCCGTCGATGATGCCGCCCTGCAGCCGGGGCAGGAGGGCGCCGCCGACAATCGCGAAGATCAGGCCGGCCGATCCGAGTTTGGCGTCGTTGGGCGTGAGGTCTTCCAGCGCGATTCCGTAAATCGTGGGGAACATCAGCGACATACAGGCCGATATACCGATCAGGCAGTAGAGGCCCGGCATCCCCTGGATGAAGATCGCTCCCAAGGTGAGCAGCCCGCCCCCGATCGCAAGAATCCCGAGAAGGAGTCCGGGATTCAGGTATTTGAGGATGAAGGTGCAGATGAAACGGCTGCTCAAAAAGATGACCATCGCTGCGATATTGTAATTCTGGGCCTGGGAAGCGGTCAGGCCCAGTAGAGTCATGCCGTAGTGAATGATGTAGGTCCAGCACATGATCTGCGCCCCGACATAGAAAGCCTGGGCGACCACGCCGCCCACGTAGTGGAAATTGCAAAGGTGCTTCAAGAGCGGTCCGAGGAGGATCTTCTCTGCCTCGTTGCCGGTATCCGGCATCCTGCTGATCAAGAATAGAAAGAGCACTCCGATCACCACCCCTGCGATGACGACATAAGGGACGCGAACCACGCTGAGATCGTGGGCCACCATTCTCCTGTGTTCCTCGGTATCGGTTTCAGCGAAATCCTCCAGGGCCTGGATGATCTTGCCGTCGACTTCGCTCGGCAACCGGGTGGCGTACTCCGGGTGAGTTTCGGTTTCCTGTTCCCGGAACTCGGCGACCTGAAGGCTGGACAGGACGAAGGTGCTGGCCACCACCATGCCGGTGAGCGAACCGATGGGGTTGAAAGCCTGCGCCAGATTCAGCCGGCGGGTGGCTGTTTCCGCAGGCCCCATCGAGAGGATGTAAGGATTCGCGCTGGTCTCGAGGAAGGCGAGCCCGAAAGTCAGAATATAGAAACCCACCAGGAAGATGTTGAAGCTCTGGAGTCCCGCCGCGGGTATGGTCAACAGCGCACCGGCAGCGTAAAGCAGCAAACCGAGCGCGATCCCCGATTTGAACGAGAACTTGCGGATCACCAGGGCGGCGGGAATCGCCATGGTGGCGTAACCTCCGTAGAATGCGGCCTGCACCAGGCTGCTCTGCGCGTTACTGATAAGGAAGATCTCACGGAATGCACGCACCAGAGGGTTGGTGACATCATTGGCGAAGCCCCACAGCGCGAACAGGCTCGTGACAAGGATGAACGGATAAATGAACTTTCGTGGCACGACCGGCGGATTTTCGGACGTCTGGGATTCGGAGTCGGAAAATTTCATCATGGGAGTCGGTTCACACCAGAGCCGGGCTCAGCCGGTCAATTCTCCTCGAAGCAGACCGCCACCTTGCCGCACTTGCCGGAAGCCATCAGGGAGTAGGCCTCATCGACCTTCTCCAACGGGAAGCGGTGCGTGATGAGATCCGCGGGATGCAGATCCCAGCGCACCAGGCGTTCGACAAGCTCCATTATCTTCCAGGTCGACGTAACCCAGGAACCGGCCAGTGTCTTCTGATCGTGGATCATGTCCGACGAGGGATTCAGGGCCATCGGGCCGCCCTCGCCAATCATGACCATCTTGCCCCATTTGCGCGTCGCACGAATCGCGGTCGTTCGGGCCGTGGGATGCGCCGAGCATTCGACGGCACGCTCAACCCCGTGTCCCCCGGTGAGCTTGCGCACCTCGGCTTCGTTGTCCGGGCCGGCCCGCAGCACCTCGTCGCAGAGCCCCAGTTCTCGCGCGATTCGATTTCGTTCCTCGAGCGCATCGATTCCGATGATCCTGTTCGCCCCCAGCTTGCGGCAAAGAACCGCCGCGGCCAGACCGACCGGACCCAGACCGGTGATGAGCACCGCGTCGCTGCCGCTGATGCCGACTTTGTCTAGCCCTTCGTAAACTGTGCCGAAACAACAGGCAACCTGCGCACCGTCCGCATAGCTCAACTCGACGGGAAGAGACACGAGGTCCTTCTCATCGGCGATGAGGAAGGGCGCCATGCCGCCGTCGCGCTGCCAGCCGTAAGCCCGTCGCAGCGTTTCGTGGGTGCATGAGATCATATACCCCCGCCGGCAGTCGTAGCAGAGCCCGCAACCGGAAATGTGGTAGACAATGGCACGGTCGCCTGCCTGAAACTGTTTGCAGCCGGGGCCGGTCGCGACAACCTGGCCGCAGGGCTCGTGACCGGCAATGACTCCCTGGTACCCTTCGGGCCCTTTGCCCAGGTGTTCGTGGTAGATGCACCGAATGTCGGAGCCGCATATGGTGGAAACCTTGACTTGGATGAGGACTTCTCCATGCCCGGGTTTCGGGACGTCGAACTCTTTGAGCTGGGTTGTGCTGTCGCCGGGAAGCACCGCCCCTGGCATGGTTCCGGGAATGGTTAGGCTCATGATTTGATGACGGGTCTCGTGAGAGGTGGGAAATGAGAAGGGTTCATTGGGCGATGCTGCCGTCGAGATCCCACAGGTCCTCCCAGCCCCTGGCGCCTTCCCAGAGAAACACCTGTCCCTTGATCAGGCGGCATCCCTTGTCGATCCTCGCGATAGCGGCCATCTCCTCTTCACTCAAAGGCTCGCCGAGAAGGCTTTTGAGGTTGGCCAGGTAGTTGCGCGGATTGGTCGAGAGCGGGATCGGGACCTGGCCACGTTGCTCCGCCCATTTCACGCAGAGAGTGCCCGGATGAATCCCGTGGCGTTCAGCGATCTCGACCATCACCGGATCTTCCATGTCAACCGTGTCCTCTGCTGTTCGGTCGCGTTCCGGCCGGGAGGGTGACCCGATCGGGCAATAACCGACGGCGACCATCCCATGATCGAGCACGTACTGGAACAACTCGGGCTGTTGAAAATGCGGGTGCAATTCCAACTCGTTCACCGCGGGCTTGATGCGTGCGTCGGGGAGGATGCGTTCGAGCTTGGGAATCGTGACGTTGGACGTGCCGATGTGGCGAACGAGACCCTCATCGACAAGTTTCTCCATGGCCCGCCAAGTCGCCATGAAATTTGCGTGAAGGTAGGGCCTCGCGTCCGGGCTGCGGCAGTCGACGTCGCATCCCGGCGGGTGAAAATGGGGAAACGGCCAGTGCACCAGATAGAGGTCGAGATAATCGAGTTGGAGGTCGGCGAGAGACTGCCGACAGGAAGCCGCCACGGCTTCCGGCGCATGAGCGTCATTCCATACCTTTGACGTCACCCACAATTCCTCACGAGGAACAACCGTTTGAATCACTCTCAGCACCTCGCCGATCTGGGGTTCGTTGCCATACACGCTCGCGCAATCGAAGTGGCGGTACCCGACGGACGCAGCGCCCAGAACGGCATCGGCCATCTCCTGGTGGCTGATGTGATCGGAGCCGAAGGTCCCGACCCCAATCGCAGGCATCCTGGCGCCGGTGTTCAGGGTGCGCTGGGGTAGCTGAGCGGGATCGACTCCCTCGTGACTGACGGTAAATTTGAGACTCATGGCCAGGTGAACGGATTTCGCCGTGGAACCGGATTTCAGGGAAAAGATAGGCGGGCTACGCCGATCGGGAATGGCGCAACTTGACCAATACCTGGATATTTCTTACCTCAAATCCATGCCTCCCCTTCGTCCGCCAGCCTTCATTTCGCGCCAGGTCGTAGCCGGTCGCTATTTTTTCGGTGACCTGACCGCCCCGCCCGGAACGGCGGCCGTGGTGGCCTGTGCCGGCTGGGAGGACTGCGCGGCGGACTACCGGATCGAGCGCAGCAGCTTCCTCTATCATGCTCTCGAGTTCATCCACAACGGGCATTGGAGGCTGACCAGAAAGAACCGGACCACGGTTCTGGGTCCTGGCAGCGTCTTCGTCTATGGGCCGGACAGCGGCTACAAACTCGTGGCGATCGAAGGCAAACCCCTGCGCAAGTATTTCGTGGATTTGACCGGACCCGAGGCGTGTTCGCTCCTGCGTCGCCATGAGATCCCGGCAGACTGGGCCGCGGGGGTGTTTCAGCCGGAACGCATGCGACAGATCTTTGATCAGCTGATCGAGTGCGCCGATCTCCAGGCCGAGAGCGCCCGGCCGTTGAGCCTGCATCTGGCCGAACTGCTGCTCATGCGAGCGCGCGTGGACAGCCGCTTCGAGGCATCGGCTCAGGGGCAGGCCTACGACAGCTACCTGCGCGCCCGGCGCTTGATCCAGGAGCATCACGCATCCTTGACCGGAGTCGGGGACGCCGCCCGGGTTTGCGGTCTCAGCCCGGCTTACCTGGCGCGTTTGTTCAAACGCTTCGGGGGAGAAGGGCCGCTGCAGTTTCTTTCTCGTTTGCGGATGCAGCATGCGGCTGATCTCCTCCTGCGACACTCAACCAACGTGCAGGAGACCGCCGTCTCCCTGGGGTTTACCGACCCGTTTCACTTTTCCCGGGTTTTCAAACGGGTTCACGGCTTGTCGCCACGCGCCTTTCTGGAAGCGCGGCAGAATGGGCGTGGTGGCGATCTGCCCGACGACCGTCCTTAGCCCGGAACCGCCCGGAATCTTCTCGCGCACATTTCGTCGCAAGACGCCGCGAACGCCACTCTGCCAGAGCGCGCGAAGATTCTGGCGCCGGGCCTCCGATGAGGGCCATCGCTCAACCCGCGGGAATTTGCTTTTCAAAAGATCGTTTTGGCTCACCTTTGCCCCAAGCGGAAGGCATCCGCCCCCAGAAGAATTCAGCCTTTTATCTCGGCCGTGAGAACCGCAAAAACCCTTTGCTTTCTGCTGCTTTTTCTCGGTCTTCCAGCCGAAGGTCAAGAGTCTGTGCCAAAGAGGAAAAGGCATGGCGTCGCCCATCAAATCCCCCAGGGGCCCTGGGGAAATCTCGAGTATTACTTGACCTACCTGAGAGCCCCTGTTCGCTACACCAATCTCAGCAAGATCCCGTCTTCGCAGACAATCTGGGTTTTCCCCGACCGGGGTTTTCAGGAGGCCAGATCCCTTTTGCTTGATGCCGGCGTTGCAGAGGAGAATCTCAAGTGGATCGATTCCACCATCAGTGTGACTGCCGAGCGCACGACGTATCTGTATCCACCGGCGCCTGTCATCAGGAACCTCTCGCCCGGTGAACGCCTCGCCATTACCCGCCTACTAGGCCAATGGGATGAAAACCGCAGCCATGCCCTGCCCATCGTCATCCCCGAAAATGACCTGAAGGCGTGGTTCCGGCGCGGTGGCGCAAGCGAGAACACGGCCGCCCACGCGGCAAGCGTCTGCTTTCCCTTCGAGGGAGTCCATCTCTTCACGGACCCTTCCTACGTCGTGCATCATTGCACTTCCATCGAGGAGGAACAGGGTTTTGTGCGCAGCCTGACGATGACTTCCGCGATCTTGCTCCGATTGCGACTGGATGAAAATTCGGATGCGGCAGCGTTGGCCGATTACTGGTCTTCCGGACACAAGCACAGAGAAATTACCCCGATCCTCCAGGCCGCGATAGAGAACCGAGAGGTTGAATATCTCGACGTCACCCACCTGTTGCCCCCGCTGCCGAGAAAGCTCCTCAATACCTTCCCCGCCCTTGAAATGGGGGAAGAGGGCTCCTACCCCGATTCGTTCTGGACGGCGTTGAACTTCTTCAGCGTCGAACCCAACAACTGGTCTCTGTCCCACGGTTTTGCCGCAGGACTTCTCGAAACCAACTACGATTCTGTCCAGGGACCGGCCAGGTTTGGCGACATCGTCGTTTTGTATCGAAAGAAAGACAACAGGGTTGTTCACATGGCGGTCTACATCGCTGGCGACATTTGTTTTACCAAAACGGGAAGCGGCCTGCGCCATCCCTGGATCCTGAAACGATTGGGAGAGTGGAAAGAGGTGAATTCGATGCACGGCGAGTTGGGCACCCGGCTCTACCGCCAGAAAAAATGAAGATGATTCCTGCTGCCATCGCCTTGCTGCTGTTTCAGTGCCTGCACGGTCAAGGCGGAGAATTGCCGAACGGACGGTCCGCCGGATCAACCCGCCATGGGGTTCACCAGGTGGCAGAGGGGCCCTGGGGAAATCTCGAATACTATCAGACGTACCTGATTTGCCCGGACAGCTACAGCAGAGTCGCGAACCTCCCCTCCTCAGAAACGGTATGGGTTTTTCCGCGGTGCAGCGTCGAAGAGACCCGGCGGCTTCTTCAGGGAGCGGGTTTCCCGGACGACAGACTCTCTTGGATCGACTCCACGAGCGCCCGGCACGCGGATGGCCATACCCGTCTCTTTCCCCCTACTGAGTTCATCAGGGCCCTCTCCAACGAGGAGCGCCTCCGTTTGATGCGCCTGCTCGGCAGGTGGGATGAGAACACGACCTACGCTCACCCGTCGATCATCAACAAAGGCAACCCAGCCGATTGGTTTCGGCGGGGCGGAGCGAGCCAGGCAGCGGCTGACCGAGCTGCAAGCTTCTGTTTCCCTTTTGAAGGTTTCTACTACTTCACAGAGCGCAACTACGTCCTACAGCACTGTCCGACAGACGAAGACAAGCGCTCCTTCCTCCGCAGCACCTCGATGTCTTCCACTCTGGTGTTGCGCCTGCGGCTCGATGAATCAACGGATGCGGTTGCCTTGGCCAATTACTGGTCCGGCGGCCATAAGCAGAAAGACATTACTCCCATTCTCGAGACCGTGATTGAGAATGAGGATGTGGAGTATCTCGACGTGGTCCACCTGCTCCCGCCCCTGCCCCGGAGCCTCCTTTACACCTATCCGACTTTTCATATGGGAGCGGGCGGCGAATTTCCTGATTGTTTCTGGACAGCCCTGAACTTTTTTCGCTATGAGCCCAACAATCGCTTTCTCGATGAGGGGCCCGTCTCTCGTCACATCGAGGCCTACTAT
>CAZLUZ010000184.1:0-9394 GCA_964562825.1 uncultured Akkermansia sp. | reverse complement strand
CCAGTCGGCCCGTGGCAGTCGGTCATTGCCATCCTCGTGCTCGAAGCCTCCGAAGGTATCGTGCCACCTCATCAACCGGTCTCCGTCGCGGATCACCACATCTTCGCCCCGGGCACCGCCTTCGACGATCCGCTGGTGGGCGAACCAGGCCGGACCCGAAAAGAAGATCACCTGGTAGAGGGTATCGCCATCGAGCGTTTCGACGGCCGAGACGAGTTCCGCCTTGCTCAGTTTCAGCTGGGCCGGGGTGAGAGAGCGGGAAACATCGAGGATGAACACGACTCTCCGGCGGTGAGGGATGGAGGCCGGTGCCCCGCCGGCGGCAGTGGGCAGCATGACGATCGACTCGGTGCTGTCCGCGAATCCATGGCCGAAGAAGCGGGAGGTCGAGGTGTCGGGCAGAGGGATGGTTCGGACGGTCGGGGACACCTGCGGAGCCCTCTTCTCGGGGGCAGCGGCTGCCTCGGGCATTTCCACCTCGGCGGCGAGCGTTCTGGCCTGGGGCACCCATTCTTCACGGGTGATGCGGCCCGGGAAGGCGAGGTCCTTACCGAAGGCCCAGATGTTGTAGTCATTCCACAGGGCGATCTGCCGGAAGCGGTAGATACCGCGGTCGTTGAGTTTTCGCTCGATGGTTTTGCCCACGCCTCGGATCTGCTTGAGATCGTCGCGGCGGGGCGAAACTTCGCGGTAGACGATGCCGAGCCTCTCGTCGATCTCGACTGGTTCGCCGGCGAATTGCGCAAGGGCGAGCTGGTATTCCGCACGCGGGGGCTTCTCCGGCTCCGACTCCTCCACGGTGGTCACCTCGGCCCCGATCAGTTGCTGCGCCTGAGGGACCCATTTTTCTCCCGCGATTCGACCGGGGACCTCCAGGTGCTCCTCGAAGGCCTCGACCGCCGCAGCATCCCATTGGGCGATCTGGGAAAACTGGTAAACCCCGGCGCGGTTGAGCCGCTGCTCCAGCATGGGGGTGATCTCGGTGATCTCGGTGAGATCGTCGACCTCGTCCGGTTGGGCGGCGAAGAGAATTCCCGGCAAAGATGCGGCGAGCCCCGTCCCCAGTGCGTCCGTCGGGTCTTCCAGCGCTGGTGCATCGGTCGTGGCGGCAGGTGAAATCGCCAAGGGAGGCTCTACTGTCGCCGAAGAAACCTCCTCCCAGCGGCTCCAATCGAGGTCGCTCCATGCTAGCGCTGCGGCCGGCTTCGTCGCCGGAATCCGCTCGAGCCGGTCCCGGAAGGTTCCCGCCCAATCGGTTTCGGGTTCTCGGGAGGGGGAGGTTTCCTCTCCGGCTTTTTCGGCAGCGAGCGCGGCCGCTGTCGTGGCAACAGCCGCTCCGCCGGCGGTCCAACTCTGCCAGTTGATGTCGGTCCAGCCAAATTCGCGGGCGAATTCCTGCCTCTCTTCCGGACCGAGTTCCTCCAACTGGGAAAACCGATAGATCCCCGCCTGGTTCAGGATCGCGGCCCTCTTCTTGTCGATTCCCTCCAGCATGGTGAGGTCGTCGGTTTCGGCTGGTGGTACTCCCGGTCTTTCTGCGGGGCGAGGTGGTGGCTCGGGTGGGCTCGATCCGTCGGCAGGCTCTACCGATGGGCGGAGACCGATGGCGGTGACTGCGGCGGGTGAACCGGTGAGAAGCGCGATGCTGCGCATCCACGAGTCCCAGTCGATGTCGGACCAGCCGAAGCGGAACTCGAACTTGCGACGCCCCTCCTCGTCCAGTTCGGCGAGCTGGGCGAAACGAGTGATTCCCCCGTGTCGCATCTCGGCAGCCATGTTGGCGTCGACTCCCGAGAGTTGGGTGAAATCGTCGCCCGCTTCGGGTGCCGGCGCCCGCGTGTCCGGGGTATCCTCCAGCTCGGCGAGGTCTGCTCCATCGTCGATTAAGGCGGGAAAGGGTTCTCCCGATGGCGGGGACTCCGCCAGCTCCCCCTCCTCTTCGTCCTCAGAGCCCGCGGCGACAGCCGTTGCGGCAGCCGCTGCCGTGGCCTCCCAGGCATTCCAGTCGATGTCGGACCAGCCGAAACGAAACTCAAACTTGCGGCGCTCCTCCCGGCTGAGTCCGGTGACCTGGGCAAAACGAAAAATGCCGGCTCGGTTCAATTCTTCCGCCTTTTCGTGATCGATCCCTCGCAGCTTCGTCAGATCCTCGGCATGAGCCGGTCTTTCCCGATAATAGGGAGCCGGAACGAAAGTTTCGGGGCGCCTCTCTCTGCGGATTTCGCCAAGTTGTGTCGAGAGCTCGTCCCGCTCCATGCGAAGCCTGCTGATGTGCCGATGAGAGCGATGGTAGCAGCGGTGCGCCACGAATATACCGAGGAGGAATCCGATCCCGGAGACGATGATCCAATCGTAGAGCAAAAACTCTTCGAGAAGGAGTTGCCATTCGAGCAGCAGACGCCTCGGAAACAGGGAAGCGACGGCTTGCAGGGGAAATCCGTAAAACTCCATGACACAGTTCGATTCAGTCGGTTTGGTCGAGTCGGCGAATCTCCTCTCGCAGCTGGCGGTTATCCCGCTCGATCTCTTCGCTCTGCTTGCGACAATTTCGCCAGATCAACCAGCCGAGGAACAGCCCCAGAAGACTCGACGCCAACACGACGAGGAAGGCGAGCGAACCCGCGTGGAGAATGAAGTCGATCAGGTCGTCGCGAGAGGCGCTGTCGATGGAGAGAATTTCGTTCATGGCCACGGCGCTTCACGGTAGCGGCTACCACTAGTCGAGAATTCGGATGTCCGCCCGGCGGAATTTCGGATACTCGCCCCCGGAGATTTCACCGCGGCCAGTGACGGAGACGATGCGGCCCGAGTCGATGCCGTTGGCGATGAGATACTGGCGGACGCGATCGGCGCGCTCTTCGCTGAGGAAGTCGTTCAGTTCGGCCTCGCCCCGCTCGTCGGCGAATCCATCAATCACGATCCTGCCCTTCGTGCTGCGTGCCCGTTCCAACATGCGCTCGGCGCGAGGCATTTCCTCGGTGCGGATGTGGAACTCGCCCGTGCCGAAGAATACCTGGTAGAGAGAACCGCTATCGGGGTTGACCGGTTCGATCGGATCGAGTCGGCCATCCTGCCGTCCTGGGGCGGTGGCGGCATCGGTTGCGGCGGTATTTGCGCTCGCTCCGGCGGCCTTCATCCGATCGGCTTCCGCGCTTTTCGTTGCGGGCGTTCCCGATTCCACGATGCGTCCAACCTCCCCTGCGGGGGGGGGCGGGCCCGGTCGGGTCATGGCCTCGGCATCCGGACTCGAACCGGCGGCGGGGCCTTTGGCAGACCCCGAGGGGGCGCTTCCGTCCGGGTTGGGGGCGGTATTCATGGCCACGGCAGGAGGCTCCATCTGGAGCTTGTCGATCACTCGGATACCGGTATTGCGCAGGGGCCGGGCCAGGGCGAGGATGTCGCGCCGGGCGTCCTCGTCGGAAACGGTGCCCTCGAGGACGAGTTCGCCGTCGCGCAGAGAAAATTGCCGGCCCTTTACCGAGCCGTTGTAGAAGCGGCGGATGAAGGTGGGGAGGGGTTCCAGCCAATCCTCCTCGCGGACGTCGTCCCGGATCTCGAGCCGGTCGTCCAGACGGCTGAGGTCGTCCATGCCCAGGATGGAATTGACCACCACGTCGTGAGCCCGACGGCTCGGAACCTGGCCGCGAATGATGAGTTCCTGTCCGGTCCCGGCGATTTCGATCTGGGGCCGTCGCGGGAGCGGTTTCGCCGAAGGCGGGACGACCTTGAGACCCAGGTCGAGTTTTCCTGGGGGATCGATCCCGGAGAAGGCGAGGGTGACTTCGGCGAGTTCGGCCTCGCTCTCGACCTTCCCGGAGAGCGAAGATTCCCCGTCCGAGAGATCCAGCGCGGGTTCGGTGATCCGGGAAAGAACGGTCCGGGCGAACTCGGGAAAATCGCGCAGCCAGGCGCCTCCGCTGACCTGGTCACTGACCTCCAGCCGGTTAACCACGGAGCCGCTTTCGCCGACGATTTCGCGGGCGGCGGCCTCCACCTCGCGCCGGGCTTCCATGTCTGGAACGGCTCCGGAGAGCTCGATCCGATCCGGTTCCGGTTGCCGCCAGGAAAGAGATGCGGGTTTTTTCTGCGGAGGGTCGGGCTGCGCTTGGGGCGCCGATTCTCCGGCGGGAGACATGGCATCTGCCCCGGGATATGGGTCGCGCGGGGCGGGCTCGGGGGCCATCACAATCGCTGGGGAAGTTGCGGGCTCTGGCGAGGCAGGGGAGGGTTGGGATGGGTTGGTGGTCTCGTCGGCGGGGTCGTGATTGGCTCCATCCCCCGATTCGACCGCCGCCATTTTGGGCGGGCGGGACGGTGGCACCTCGAAGCGTCCCTGGATCCGGGCCCCGTTCCATTGATCGGGAGAAAACAGCGCGAGCAGCTCGTCGCGGGCTTTCGTGGAGGCAACCCGTCCGCCGATGGAGACTTCCCCGGCGGTCACCTCCAGGCTCGCGGTCGGGGAGGAGCGAATCAGTGCCGGGATCGCGGAGACCGCTGAACCGAGCGAGGGCAGAGGGGCGACCCCGGGCGAGACCTGGAGGCGGTCGACCACCGTGATGCCGTCGACCTCCGCGGTCCGGGCCAGGATGGCCCGGGTTTGCTCGCTGTCGACCAGCCCTTCCAGAATGACCTCCGCGCCGTTGCGGGTGAGGGAGAAGTGGGGCGCTTCCAGAGTGGGGGGAGGTTCCGCCTCGATGAGGTCGACGTCGTAACGAACGCGGCCTCGGCCCTGGGTCAGATCGTCGATGCGTTCCCGGATCTCCTCCAGATCATCGGCGGTGGCTCGACCCGTGACCCGGGTGGTGAAAAAGGATTGGGAGATCTCGATACCGGGAAAGGACTCCGCCACGGCGGTGACGCGGTCGGCATACAGGGACTCGATGCGGTCGCGATGGCAGGAATGGCCGAGAAATAAGAGGGCGGCAGTGGCGACGAGCGCGAGGATGAGGGTGAGGAGACAACCTTTCATCGGTGGGTTTTTCGGTGGGAAGAGTGGGGGAGGAAGGGCTGCACCGGTCCCCCGAAAGCTAAAAATTGCATCACCCCAGGATTTTCAAGAAGATTTCTCCGGCCGCCTCCGGTTTTCCGATTTTCCTTTGGCCGGGGTTTTTTCCGTGCCACTGCGGGATTCCACAAGAAACCGGAAAGGGAGTCCCTCCATGGGATACTCCGCCCGGATCTGGTTTTCGAGGAAGCGTTCGTAGGTTCGGGTGAGGAGGTTGGCGTAGTTGACGAAGAGAAGATACTCCGGCACCGGCACGAGTTGGGGGCGATCGTGGCGTTTCTGGGTGGCGTAGAGCAGTTTCAGCCTCTTACCCGAGCGCACCGGAGGTGGGTTTTTCTCGATGGCATGATGGAGGAGGCGATTCAACTGGCCCGTGGGCACCGGGGAGCGGGATGCGGCGATGACCGTGTCGATCGCCCCGAAGATCTTGCCGAGGTGCTGCCGTTCCCGCGCGGAGATGGCCACCTTGGGGGCGTAGGGCAGGAAAAAGAGATCGTCGCCGAGTTCCACTTTGAACTGTTCGATGCGGTCGCGGAGGGGATCGCCGGGGTGATAGAGGTCAAACTTGTTGAGTAGAACGATACAGGGCTTGCGGGCCTCGAGCACGATGCGCGCGATGCGGCGGTCCTGAGAAACCACTCCGGAAGAGGCGTCGATGAGCAGCAGACAAAGATCGGCCCGGCGGATGGACCGCTCCGATCGCATCACGGAAAAGACCTCGACCGATGTATCCCGGCGGGTTCGTTTGCGGATGCCGGCGGTATCGATGAGCGTGTAGTTCATGCCCCCTCGGGAGTAGGGCACATCGAGAGCGTCCCTGGTGGTGCCGGCGACGTCGGAGACAATGGAGCGTTCGTCCTGAAGCAGGGCGTTCACCAGCGAGGACTTGCCCACATTCGGCCGGCCCACGATGGCGATCTTGACGGGGTCGTTCTTGGCGTCGCCACCTCTGGTCGAGCGACCCGGGCCCGCTCCGCGCGCGATGAAGAAAGCGGCCGTGGCTCCGGTGAGTTGGTCGAAGTTCCGGTTGTGCTCCGCCGATATGTTGAACTGTCTCTCGAACCCGAGCGCGGTGAACTCCGCGGTGTCGGGGTCGGTCTTCGCCGTATCGACCTTGT
This sequence comes from uncultured Akkermansia sp., assembly GCA_964562825.1. Lineage (GTDB taxonomy): Bacteria > Verrucomicrobiota > Verrucomicrobiia > Verrucomicrobiales > DEV007 > Arctic95D-9. The sequence goes on along the minus strand of CAZLUZ010000184.1, from coordinate 3,271 downwards.
TCACCAGAAGAAATACCTCCTTGCCCGATCTGCGGAGTACCTCGGCGAGATCGCGGTCGATCGGGTGGATGCCGGTGCGGACATCGACGACAAAGAGGATGAGATCGGCCGCCTCGATGGCGATGTCTGCCTCCATGCGAACCTGGCTGGCGAAGCCGTCATCGAGGGTGGCGCCGATGCCCCCGGTGTCGGTCAGTTCCACGGGGATGCGTTCGATCTCGATCGTAGCCGCGATGCGGTCCCGGGTGACCCCCGGCTTGTCGTGAACGATGGCGATGCGGCGGCGGGCGAGGCGGTTGAAGACCGCAGATTTGCCCACGTTGGGACGCCCCACGATGGCGACGCGGCAGAGGTTGGAGGAGGTAGAGGGGACGGACATCGCGATGGACTCGGGATCGGGTTGGTAGTGGAGTCGGCCAAGCGGCTGGGCGGGATTGGGAAAAAGGCCGGTCTCTAGGGCTAAAGCAGCGTTCGGCGCCCGGCTAAGAGGGTTGGGAGCACGGCCCGACAGGGTCAGGCGGTAGACCAAACAGGGTCAGGCGCAGGACCAAACAGGGTGCGATGCCGGATCAGCGGAAGGAAACATCGGGCAGTAAAAGCGAGAAAAGCGCGAAGATCAACCCGCGTTGACGGAACTGGGGGGAGAAACGGCTCGCCCGGCTCCGTCAGATGCTGAGCCTCCGCGGCGTTTTCAGGGTCAGGACCTGTCCCGTCGAGGTTTGATAGGAACGGGTCGTCTCGCCCGATTCTCTCGTCACGAGCGGAACGGCCAGGATGGTGATAGTTTCGTCCTCGGCTTTGGTGACCCGGAGCACCGCAGCGGCCATGTTCGATTTGCCCAGCTCGAAGGTTTCTCCCTCGGAGAAATAGGTCTCATCTCCCGGGTCCTCGGCGGTGGGAAGCACGAGATGGAGACGGGCGTCGGGGAAGGATTCGGGTTGGCCCACGAGAACGACTCCGCGTTCGAAAAATTCATCCCGTTCCACAGGGCGGACGTTTTCGACGGTGAAGTTTCCGTAGATGAAGGTGGCCCTTGTGTTGTCCTTGTAATTCCAGAGGTAGTGGCGCATGAGCAGGCCGTTGTAGGCGCGGAGTTGGGAGCGGGAGAAGGGATAAGTGGTCGCGTAGATCTCCTTGGCCGTGTTGAACTCCCCCGCGGGGGCCGTGGTGGTCTGGAATCCCTTCAACGGCTCCAGTTTGTCCAGCCGGGTGAGGAGCCCATAGCTGAGCGGGTGATCCGGGTGACCGAAAATCATCGAACAGAAGGCCCAGGAACCGATGTTCAACCCCAGGAGAATAAGAATAAGGATTCCCCACGAAAAGGCGTTGCCCCGCACGTCGAGATCGTCGTCGTCGATGTGGCCCGGAGTTGCCGTCGAGCCGACGTAGTTCTGGTCTTCGAGAAACCTCATGGGGCGCACTCCGGCTCAATTCGCGTCCTTGCCGCAGACGGAACCATCCATGGTTTCAGGGTCGTAAGTGGGAGCCTTGTCTGCCTTGGCGGGCTCGAAGGATGTGCCGCACCCGCAGCTGCGGGCAGCGTTCGGATTGGTGATCTTGAAACCGCTGTCGTTGAGAGCGTCCACGTAATCCAAGTGAATCCCGGCGAGGAATTCCTCGCTCTCGCCGTCGACAAAGACCTTCACCCCATTTTTTTCTACCACCGAGTCGCCGGTTTCGGGTCCGGATACTTTCATCGCGTAGCTCATTCCGGCGCATCCTCCTTTCTCCACGAACAGCCGGAGGCCCAATTCATCGCGGGAGGCTCCCCGTTCGTCGAGCAATTCGGCGAGGTGTCTGGCGGCGGCGTCGGTTATGGTGATCATGAAAAGTTCAGATTTGGGTGATTGCTTGGGGTAAGTCCCGGCGATCGTCAACCGGTCTCCATCGAGGCGAAGGCGACATTCCAGATTCCCGCCTTTTTCACCTGATCCAGCACGTCGATGATATACTGAAAGTCGGTTTCGACGTCACCGCGGAGAATCACTGCCTGGCTCGGGTAGGATTTGGAGATGATCTGAAGCTTCTCCAGCAGTGCCGCCTTGGATACGTTGACCCCATTCAAAACGATGCTGCCGTCGCGGCGCACGTTGACGATGATCTCGCCGACGGACCTGTCTTCCTCGGCCTTTTCTTCAGCTGCGGGGACGGAGACGTCCATGTCCTCCTCGAACCGGGCGAATTGCCAGCTTACAATGAAGAAGATCAAGAGCAGGAAAACCACGTCGATCATGGGGGCCAGCTCCAGTTCGGCGGTCGCTTCGGGCTGTCGGTCGCGAAACTTCATCTCGGGTCGGAAGTCACCCTAATCCTGATTCGACTTGGGGAAAAGGGGAAATGGCGGAGGTGGAAGGGCGGTCGGAACCCGGCGCTGGACCTTTGCCCGGTTTTGCCCATAATGGGTGCCCCATGACGATTCCGATCTCCCTCCGAAGCGTTGCCTGTTCCGTTCTTCTCCTCGTGTTGGCGGGCTCGTCCGCGCTCATCCGAGCGCAGGATACGGGAAGCTCCGCCTCCGAGACCGCGGAGACCGAAGTTGGGGCGAGGGCCACGCTGCCCTACCGCCACCTCATGCGGATCGCCCAGAGCGATCGGGCGCGGGAGAAGGACGCCGAGAGTTATCGGCTCCGCATCGCTAGTTCGATCGGGACGGCGCCGGAGAAGATTCGGCTGGTGATCGATTCTCGTGAGGGCGCCATTCCCCTTCTGGTGGACGACCAGGGGTTCTTCGAGGTGCCCAACACCTTGGACCTGCTCGCGGAGAATCCGCTGGTGGTGACCAATCAGCCCCGGGGGACGCTGAACATCTCGGTCAGTCTCGAGGTCCCGCCCTTTGATCCGCCCGAGATCGAGGACGGCAAGGTTCCCTACCGCGAATTGTTTGGTCCGCTCATCGAACTCCAGGAGGTCGTCAGAAAAGTCAATCCCACCTTCGGGCTGCCCGGCAACGGGCAACTGGCACTCAGCATCGAGACCGACCAGCCCATCAGAATTACCCGCGATTTCGGGACGAGAACCTTTCGTCCCAAGGACGGCATTGTTCTGATGGTCCTGGAGGCCTATCTTTTGGAGGAAAACCCCGTGGTCGAGATTCCCGGAAAGGTGGAGATGAACCTTCGTCCGGTAACGGACCGTCAGGCCGAGGAGATCAAGGCATCGTATTGAGGGTTAGGGTTAGGGTTAGGGTTAGGGTGAGGGATTGAGGGGTTGAGGGTGAGGGTGACGGTTAGGGTTAGGGTTAGGGTTTGGGTGTGGGATTGAGGGAGTGAGG
>CAZLUZ010000183.1:0-9471 GCA_964562825.1 uncultured Akkermansia sp. | reverse complement strand
TCATCCCCCCCGAACTCCGAGAGAACACCGGGGAAGTCGAAGCCGCCGCCGAGGGACGGCTGCCTCGGCTGATCGAGCTGGAGAATCTCCGCGGCACCTTCCACAACCACACGACTGCCAGCGACGGCAAACAGACCCTCTCCGAGATGGCGGACGCCGCCAGAGATCACGGTCTCCAGTATTTTGGCATCGCCGACCACTCGAAGAGTTCTTTTCAGGCCAACGGGCTCGACGAGGAGAGACTCCTGGCGCAAGTCGCAGAAATCCGAAAGCTCAACGCGGGATACGAGGAGGAGGGGACCCGGTTTCGCCTCCTCGCCGGAAGCGAGGTCGACATCCTGCGGGATGGATCTCTCGATTTCGCCGACGATGTCCTCGGGGAACTCGACTACGTCGTCGTCAGTGTGCACAACGCTCTCAATCTCGACGAGGACACCATGACCCGACGCTTGCTGCGCGCCATCGAGCATCCTCGGGCGACGATGCTGGGGCACGTGACGGGGCGGCTTCTGCTCGAGCGCGAGCCGTCGCGGGTCAACCTCGCCAAAATCATCGACGCCTGTGCCGAGACCGGGACCGTCATCGAGTTGAACGCGAATCCCTGGAGACTGGACATGGACTGGCGCTGGTGGAAGACGGCGGCGGACAAAGGGGTGAGATGCGCCATCAACCCCGACGCCCACGCCGTGGACCAGATTGGCTACCTCTGGTTCGGCGTCAAACAGGCCCGCAAGGGCTGGCTGGAGAAGGAGCACGTGATCAATTGCCTGTCCCTCGAGGAGATCGGCGATTTTCTCGGCCGGAAACGCTGAGGTTCCGGTATCCGCAGTGTCGTCGCGAGCCCGTCCGGGAGGGCCGCCCGAAGAGGTGGGGAAGGTTCGCGGATCAACCGGTCCGCTCTCGGACGAATTCGCCGAGGGCCAGTTCCATGGGCAGATCGGTGGGGTAGAAGTGGTAATCGGCTCCCACCCGGTTCGCCGTGGTTCGGATTGCTCCGAGGTGATTCTCCAGTCGCTCGAGATAGCGCTCCCGGGCCTGCGCGGGATTGATGAAAAGTTCGCGATTTGTTTCCGTGTCGTAAAAGTGGGTCGCTTTCTCGAAGGGGAAAGTCTTCTCCGCCGGATCCAGGCACTGAACCAGGACCAGTTCGTGGCCCGCCGCGGACATCTGGCCGATGATGCCCTCCAACTCATCGATGGGCGCGAGGAAATCGGAGATCATGATGAGCAGGGATCGCTTCCGGAGCCGTTCGTTGACTCCCTTCAGGCCCGCGGTCAGATCCGTCCCGGCTCCGCCCGGCGCTTTCTCCAGTTCGATCATGATCCTGCGCAACTGCCCCGGCCGGTTCCGTGCCGGGACGAATCGGTCGAGCTTTTCGTCGAAGCTGGTCAGCCCCACGGCATCGCCCTGGCCCATGAGGAAGAACCCCAGGGTGGTGGCGAAAGTTGTCGCGTAATCCGATTTGGTGTATTCGCCCGATCCGTAGAACATCGACTTGCTCCGGTCGAGCACCAGGTAGGCGCGCAGGTTGGTCTCGTCCTCGAATTTCTTGATGTAGGCCCGATCGGTGCGCGCCATCACCTTCCAGTCGATAAACCGAGGGTCGTCCCCTTTGGTGTATTGCCGATACTCGCTGAACTCGACCGAGAACCCGTGGTAAGGGGAACGGTGTATGCCACGCCAGAAACCCTCCATCACCATCCTGGCCCGCATTTCGAGCGACTTCACCCTCATCAGGGCAACCGGATCGATGTAGTCCGCGACGGTCGGCATCGCGGCATCATCCCACGGGCGCCGCCTTTGTCCAGCCGCGGTTTGCCGTCCGAGAACGCGATGATACCCGGTAGCCCGCCCGATTCCCTGTCACGCCGGGCCCGGCAGCGAAAAGAAAGGTTGACGGGAAATAGGCGGACAATCCGAGTGGCTTCGGGTAGTCTGACGTTGCGGGACCGATCCGCGACGGGTTTCTCCAGGATACCATGAGTGGCAGCGAATACAGCATCGACCTGCCTCCCCCGAGGAGACCGGACCGTCGCCGCGGCGGCGGGGGACCCTGGTGGTTGGTCGCCACGGTCGTGGCCTTGATTTGCGGCGTCGCCGCCGGGGTCTGGCTGGGCAAGCGTTTTGTCGATAGCGGGCCGGGCCGCACCGCGAGTCTCGCCCCCGAAGTAGAGCGGAGTCTCGCCAAGGCGGAAAGCGCCGCGGCAGAGGGGGAATGGTTGCGGGCCAGAGAGCTTTATCGCAGCGTGCTGCAGCAGGCGCCGGATCACCCCGGTGCCTCCGCGTCCCTCCGACTGGTCGAATCGCATCTGCGGCAGGCCACCGGCCATATTGTGGTGACTTCCCGTCCCGAAGGGGCGAAGGTCTCGGTTCCGGGAAGGGAGCCGCTGCTCACCCCGGCCGAGATTCGCGAATTGCCCGTCGGCGAGATCGGTCTCCGGGTGGAGATGGAGGGATTCCTGCCCGTGGAAAAAACCGTCTCGGTGCTGGAGAAACAGGTCACCGAGGTTCCCCTGATTCCGTTGCGTCGAACCCAGGGAGAACTCGAGGTGGTCAGCGAGCCCCGGGGAGCGGAGTTCAAGGTGCTCAAGGTGTCGCCGTCGGATCCCGAAGACTGGAGTGAGCTGGTCGGAGTGGGGACGACCCCCGCCCGGCTGCAGGAACTGGAGGCCGGGGAGTATCAGGTGAGGATGGCGGTGGAGGGGTGGCCCGACTATTCCCAGCGCATCCAGGTGCTGCACAACCGGAGCACCTCGGTCTCCGCCGTCTTCGCCAGCGGAGGCGTCAATATCGTCAGTGATCCCCCAGGGGCCGAAGTCTGGTCGGCTCCTTCCGGTGGCGTCCTCTCGCGTCGCGGGGTCACGCCTATGACGTTGAGGGACCTGGCTCCGGGCCGTCACCAGGTCGAGTTGCGTCACGGCGACTGGGTGCCGATCCGTCGAACCGTCGACGTGCGCGGGAATGCGACGCAGCATCTCGATTTCACCTGGGAACGCTCCATGGTCACCTTCAGAAGCGATCCACCGGGAGCAGCCGTCTACCGGGACAATCGCCGGGTGGGTCGGGAGATCACTCCGTTCTCCGCCGAATTCCCCGAGGGTGAGTATGTTTTCGAGGCGAGAATCAACGGCCTGGAGAGCCGGTTCCGGCCGGTTTACATCGAAGGGGAGGAGGGAACTTCGGTCGAATTCGGGTTCGCCTACGGCTCCGTCTCCATCGACAGCGTTCCTCCCGGCGCCGCGGTCGTGGCCAACGGCATACCAGTGGGGCGCACCCCCCTGCGCAAGGAGGTGGTCGGCCCGGGCACCTACGAATACGCCATCTCCAGGGAAGGTTATAAGACCTCCACGGTCTCCCACGCGGTCGAGGCCGGAGGCAGGCTGGAGTTTACCGCCCGCCTCGTTCCGGACCAGATACCGGCGGTCAACCGCAGTTTCACCAACGGCCTCGGCCAGCGGATGATCTGGTTTGGCAACCTGGGAGGCTGGGTGGCGGATACCGAGACCCTCCAGTCCGCCTACGAGCGCATCACCGGGGTGAACCCCAGCGATTTCCCCGATCCCCGGCGCCCGGTGGACAGCGTCAACTGGTATGAGGCCACCCGTTTCTGCGAACAACTCACCCTCTTCGAGCGTGCCCTGGGCAACGTCCCCGAGGGTTTCGTCTACCGGCTCCCCACCGACGAGGAGTGGTCGACTTTCGCCGGCGACGCGAGCTTGACCGGTGCGGTCACCGGGGCCTATCAGCGTCAGCTCTCCTCCCAGCCGGCGGGCACGGCGCCTCCGAACCAATTTGGCCTCTATGACATCCGGGGAAACGTCGCCGAGTGGGTTCAGGACTGGTATTCCCAACGCATCCTCAATCAACTCACCGAGGAGGGAGCCTTCGGGAGGCAGGAGTGGGTGGGGACCGATCGCAAGGTCCTCCGCGGAGGCTCCTGGATCCGGACCTCGGCGGTCGACCTGGAACTTTCCTATCGGCGCGGAGCCCGCCCCTCGCAGGAGGAGATGAACGATGTGGGTTTCCGCGTCGTCCTCATGCCCGAGTAGGGCGCGGTGGCGAACGGCGAAACTTGTTCGCCAGCCCCGGCAGGGCCTTGGCGGAGCGGACTCGCAGGGGCGCCCGGCCAATCAATAAAAACCGGTATCGCCTCCGCTTGGTTTTCGATCGTAAGGGTCAGGGGAGTCGTCCATTTCCCCGGCAGCGAAGGCGATTTGCCACTTTCACTGGTCCAAATTGAGCGTATCCTTGCGGTGATATCTTGGAATCCTGACAATAACTAGAATTTATGGCAGCCAACGAAGAAATCAAAGATAGCAGCAACTACCTGCGGGGAACGCTGCTCGAGGGTCTCGCCGATTTGTCGACCGGGGCACTGTCTGCCGACGACACCCAGTTGACCAAGTTTCACGGCATCTACCAGCAGGACGACCGCGACATCCGCGGGGAGCGCCGGAAGAAGAAGCTGGAGCCGGCCTATTCGTTCATGATCCGGGTCCGCGTTCCCGGGGGAGTGGCCACTCCGGAGCAGTGGTTGGAGATGGATCGTCTGGCGCACACCTACGCCAACGGCACGCTCAAGCTGACCACCCGGCAGGCCTTTCAGTTTCACGGGGTGATCAAGACCAACCTCAAAAAGACCATCGCGGAGATCAATGAAGCCCTCCTCGATACGCTGGCGGCGTGTGGAGACGTGAACCGCAACGTGATGTGCAATCCGAACCCGATGGAGTCGCGCGTGCACGGCGATGTGCTCGATCTGGCCCAGAAAATCTCGGATCATCTCTCTCCCCGGACGGGCGCCTACCACGAGATCTGGCTGGACGACGGCAGCGGCGAAAAGCAGAAGGTGACCTACGATCCCCCGGTCCTGGACCATTTTGATACCGAGGAGGAACCGATCTACGGAAAGCACTACCTGCCGCGGAAATTCAAGACGGTGATCGCCGTTCCCCCGAGCAACGACGTCGACATCTTCGCCCACGATCTCGGCTACATCGCCATCGTGAAGGACGACCGGATTTTGGGATACAACGTCACGGTGGGCGGGGGCATGGGAATGACCCACGGGAACGAGGCCACCTTCCCCCGCCTCGCCGACGTTCTCGGGTTCTGCAAGCCCGAGCAGGCGGTCGCCGTGGCCGAGGCGGTGGTGATCGCGCAGAAACTCCACGGCAACCGGGAGGATCGCAAAAACGCCCGTCTGAAATACACCATCGAGCGCATGGGCCTCGACGGATTCCGCGACGAGGTGGAGCGTCTTCTCGGCTACAAACTGCTCAAACCGAAGCCTTTCAAGTTCGATCACAATGGGGATCGCTACGGCTGGACCGAGGATCACACCGGCAAGTGGCACTACACCATGTTCATCACCAATGGCCGGGTCCTCGATACGGCCGACTACCCCCTGATGACCGGTCTTCGCGAGATCGCCAAGGTGCACAAGGGCGATTTCCGCTTGACCGCGAACCAGAATCTCCAGATCGGAAATGTGAGCAAAGCGGCCAAGCCGAAAATCGAGAAGCTCCTCGCCGATCATGGCATTCTCGATTCCAACGGCGCTTCGGCGATGCGCCTGCACTCCATGGCCTGTGTCGCTCTGCCCACCTGCGGCCTGGCGCTGGCAGAGAGCGAACGGTATCTCCCCGACCTCATCACCGACCTGGAGGAGGTCATCGAGGACTGCGGCCTCCGACACGACGCCATCACCATCCGGATGACCGGCTGCCCGAATGGCTGCGCGCGCCCCTTCATCTCCGAGATCGGCCTGGTGGGCCGCGGCCCCGGCACCTACAACCTCTATCTCGGTGGCGGATTCCACGGTGAGCGGCTCAGCAAACTCTTTCGACCCTCCATCAAGGGCGATGACGTCCGGGAGGCGCTTGCCCCCGTCATTCGGGACTACGCGGAAAATCGGGACGACGGCGAGAGGTTCGGCGATTTCGTGATTCGTCGGGGCTACGTCAATCCCACCGAGCACGGCCGCGATTTTCACAAGGATTTCAAAGAGGAAGCTCTCGCCACGGCCTGACCCATCTTCCGCTGATCGCTTTTTTTGTCCGTCATGCAGATTCCAGATAATGCTCCCTTCCCACCGGAACAGCGCAGCCTGTTCAATCAGCTCCTCGGTGGCCTGACGCCGGAGCAGCAGGTGTGGATCCACGGATTTTTTTCCGGGGTGTCCTGTTCCGCCGCCCCGGCCGGTAGGGTTCCGGCCTCCTCCGCCGCGGTGGCAGCCGGGCCCACTCCCCTGACCATCCTCTTCGGGACGGAGAGCGGGAATTGCGAGGAACTCGCCGATCGGACGAAGAAGCTCGCCACCAGGGCCGGATTCAAACCCAAGGTGGTGAACATGGCGGAGACCGACACCCGGGCTCTGGCCAAGGCCAAGAACCTCCTCGTCATTGTGAGCACTTGGGGCGACGGCGACCCGCCGGATTCGGCCACTGCCTTTTACGAGGAAATCCTGGGCGATGGAGCGGCCCGCTTCGATGAGGTTTCCTTTTCCGTCTGTGCGCTGGGCGATACCAGCTACGAGCAGTTTTGCGAGACGGGCAAGCGGATCGATCGCCGGTTGGAGGAACTCGGCGGGCGCCGCGTGCACGATCGGGTGGATTGTGATGTCGATTTTGAGGATCCCTGGTCCACTTGGGTCGAGGCCGCCCTCCGGTCGCTTCCTACCGAGACCCCTGCAGCGGCACCGGCCACGACCATGGCGGTGGCTCCACCCGCCGCTGCCGTGGCGGCAAACGGCGGCTACGGCAAGAAGAATCCCTTCCCGGCAGAGGTCACGGAAAAGGTCGTCCTCAACGGAACCGGCAGTGCCAAGGAGACAGTCCATGTGGAGCTGAATCTGGGAGGCTCCGGGCTGGTCTACGAGGTGGGAGATTCTCTCGCCATCGTTCCCCAAAATCGCGACGAGGACGTCGAGATGGTTCTCGCGGCGAGCGGTCTGAGCGCCAACACCAATGTGGACGGGAAGACCCTGGCCGAGGCCCTGAAGAGCGATTTCGACATCACTTCGCTGACGTCGCGGATCGCGGGCAAATACAACGAGATTGCGGGCAACCAGGCGCTCGCCGATCTGCTGCAACCCGAGCGAAAGAAAGAGTTTGCCGACTGGGCGTGGGGGCGGCAGTTCGTTGACCTGCTCGAGGAATTTCCCTGCGAGGGACTCACGCTCGAGGCCCTTACCGGCATGCTGCGCAAGATCGCTCCCCGCTTGTATTCCATCGCTTCCAGCCTGAAGGCTCACCCGGACGAGGTGCATCTGACCATCGCCGCGGTGCGTTACCAGACCCACGGCAAGGATCGCGTGGGGGTCGCCTCGACCTTTGTGGCCGATCGGCTGAACCCGGACGACCGCGTGCCCGTCTACGTCCACACGAACAAGAACTTCCGCCTGCCCGCCGATCCCGCGGTGCCGATCATCATGGTGGGACCCGGCACCGGGATCGCTCCCTTCCGCGCGTTTGTCGAAGAGCGGCAGGCCGTCGGGGCCACGGGAAAAAACTGGCTCTTCTTCGGCGATCAGCACTACAGCTACGATTTCCTCTACCAACTCGAGTGGCAGGAACACCTCAAGGAGGGTTCGCTGAATCGGCTCGATGTCGCTTTTTCCCGAGACCAGCCCCACAAGGTCTATGTCCAGGACAAGCTGAGGGAGGCCGCCCGGGAGGTCTATCGCTGGCTCGATGAGGGGGCGCACTTCTACGTCTGTGGGGACGCCAGTCGGATGGCCCACGATGTCCACACGGCGCTGGTCGATATTGTCGCCCGCGAGGGCGGGAAATCGCCGGAGGATGCCGAGGCTTATGTCGCCCAGATGAAGAAGGACAAGCGCTACCAGCGCGACGTCTACTAGGCAGTGTGGTTCGGGCCAGGCACGGGACCTATTCCTCGCTATCAGTATCGCGAAAGCCCCCGGTGGACCCTCCCTGCGACCCGGCAGAGCATGTCGGCGACTTTTTTCCAATCCGGGGGTTTTCTTTTTCCGATCGCTGTCCACTGTTAACGGAACGGTCCGCTCCGAAATCGGTTTTCGGAATCCCGGACCGACGCAGCCACCGATCTGACAACTCCGAAATCCGAAGAAACGATGTCCCAGCCGACGATCCTCTACACGAAGACTGACGAGGCGCCCGCCCTTGCCACGCGCTCTTTTCTGCCCATCATCGAGGCATTTACCAGGTCTTCCGGCATCCGGGTCGAGCTGCGCGACATCTCCCTGGCGGGCCGCATCCTCGCGGCGTTCTCCCCTCGGCTGCCGGAGCATCAACAGGTGCCCGATACCCTCGCCGAACTGGGCGAACTCGCCAGGACGCCGGAGGCGAACATCATCAAGCTTCCCAACATCAGCGCCTCGATCCCGCAGATGAAAGCGGCGATCGCGGAACTGCAGAAACAGGGCTACGACCTCCCCGATTATCCCGAAGAAGCTGCCGGCGACGAGGAGAGGGCGATCAAGGCGCTCTACGATTCCGTCAAGGGTTCAGCAGTAAACCCGGTGCTCCGCGAGGGAAACTCCGACCGGCGGGCGCCTCGCGCGGTGAAGGAGTATGCCCGGAAGAATCCCCACTGGATGGGAAAATGGACCTCGGACTCGAAGAGCCGGGTGACGCACATGGAGTCGGACGACTTTCGCTTCAACGAGAAAAGCATGACCGTCACCGCGCCCGGTGAGTTTCGCATCGAGTTCGTGGCGCAGGGGGAGACCACCGTGCTCCGCGATTTCGCACCGGTGGAGGAAGGCGAGGTGATCGACGGATCGGTGATGCGGAAGGACGCTCTGGTGAGGTTTCTCAACGAGCAGATCGAGGTGGCCCGGAGGGAGGGCCTTCTCTTTTCCCTTCACCTCAAGGCGACCATGATGAAGGTGTCGGATCCCATCATCTTTGGTCACTGTGTCCGGACCTTTTTCAGCGAACTGATCCCAAAGCACGGCGAGACCATCGATGGCCTGGGGGTCGACTTCAACAACGGCTTCGGTGATCTGACCTCGCAGCTGGACAAACTGCCCCGGGAAAAGCGCGAGGAGATCGAGGCCGACATCGCGGCGATCTACGAGGAGGGACCGGATCTCGCCATGGTCAATTCGGACCTGGGAATCACCGGCCTTCACGTGCCCAGCGACATCATCATCGACGCGTCCATGCCGGCGATGATCCGGAATTCCGGACAGATGTGGGACCGGAATGGCGACACTCGCGACACCCTCGCGGTGATCCCCGACAGCAGCTATGCGGGAGTCTACCAGGCGACCATCGAGTTCTGTAAGGAGCACGGAGCCTTTGATCCTGCCACCATGGGCACGGTTCCGAACGTGGGACTGATGGCGCAGAAAGCCGAGGAATACGGCTCGCACGACAAGACCTTCGAGTGTCCCGGTGCGGGCAAGATCCGCGTGGTTGACACCGAGGGAAACCTCTTCTTCGAGCACGACGTGGACGAGGGAGATATCTGGCGGATGTG
>CAZLUZ010000182.1:0-9559 GCA_964562825.1 uncultured Akkermansia sp. | reverse complement strand
CGGGGCGGAGCGTAGGGCCGAGTTCTCCGAGTGGGTTGCGGACCCGGAGAATCCTCTGACCTCCCGGGTCATGGTGAACCGGCTCTGGCATCACGTCTTCGGGGCGGGGATCGTTCCCACCACGAGTGATTTCGGGGCAGCCGGGATGGAGCCGACGCATCCGGAGTTGCTCGATTGGCTCTCCGCTGAGTTTGTCGAACCCACGGTTTCGGAGGCCCGGCCCTGGTCGATGAAGGGAATGATCCGGCTCATGGTGCTGTCCGATGCTTTCCGCCGTTCCAGCGCCCCCCGGGAGGATGCGCTGATGGTGGATGCGGGAGCATCGCTGCTCTGGCGCTATCCGCCGAGGAGAGTCGCCGCGGAGGTGATCCGGGACGGCATCCTCCAGGCTTCGGGGAAGCTGGATCGGACCATCGGAGGACGCAGCTACCGCATCCATAACGTGAAGAAAACCTATGCCCAGTGGGAGGTGGAAGACAACCACGGGCCCGATACCTGGCGGCGCATGATCTACCAGGAGCGCATGCGACGGGTCGACGACCGGATCTTTACCGCCTTCGACTTCCCGGACTGCGGCCAAGTGCGGGCCAAGCGCCCCATCTCGACCACTCCGCTGCAGGCTCTGAATCTCCTCAATAGCGACTTCGTGGTGGAACAGGCTGCGTTCATTGCGGAGCGAGCTCGGAAAGCGGAGGGGCGCGCCGCCATCCGCGAAGCTTTCCGGTTGCTCCTCACCCGTGAGCCCACGGCAGAGGAACTGGAACTCTGCGAGGAGGTGTACCGTTCCAGCGGTCTCGAGGTGGTCTGCCGCACCCTGATGAACTCCAACGAATTTGCCTTTCTGCCATGATTTCACCTAGGGTCATCCTTTTGTTCCTTGGCACCCTCGCCTTCGGGGGAATCCATGGGGCGCCCGCGGGGGAGAAGCCGCACATCCTCTTCATCGCCGTCGACGACCTGCGCCCGGAGCTGGGTTGTTACGGCGCACCTGTCGCGCAGAGTCCCCACCTGGACCAACTCGCCGCGGAGGGTATTCTCTTCGAGCGGGCCTACTGCAACCAGGCGATCTGCAGCCCTTCCCGGGCCAGTCTCATGACGGGGGCCCGGCCTGACACCATCGGGATCATCGAGAACACGGAGTATTTCCGGGACAAGCACCCCGATATCGTCACGCTGCCGCAGCACTTCATCGCCAATGGCTACGAGGCCGTCTACTGCGGGAAGATCTATCACGGGCGGATGACGGACGAGGAGAAATCCTGGAGCCGGAAACCCGCCTGGAACCGGGTTGGGGTGGAGCGGATGGACAAGGTGGGCGGCTTCATCAAACCGGAAAATCAGGAGCTGTGGCGGAAGAATCGCGAGATCATGTTGGCGAAATATGGCAGGGATGGCTCGGGAGGACTGATTCACGGGCCGGCCTATGAGGATGCCGACGTGCCGGACCACGGTTACGGCGATGGGTTCAACACCGATCTGGCCATCGCCACGCTGCGCGATCACCTGGAGAAGAAGCCTGACACCCCACTCTTCCTGGGACTCGGTTTCGTCAAGCCGCATCTGAATTTCAATGCGCCCCGGCGCTACTGGGACCTCTACGACCCCGCCGACATCGAGACGGTGACCGAACCGATTCGCCCGGAAAACGGAGCGTCCACCGGACTGCACGCTTCCTTCGAATTGCGCACCCGCCATGGTATCCCGAAGGAGGGTCCCATCGGCGAGGAACTCGCCCGAAACCTGCTGCATGCCTACTATGCCTGTGTGAGCTACGTGGATGCCCAGATCGGACGGATGATCGCTGCCCTGGACGAGGCCGGCATCCGCGACGAGACGGTTATCGTGGTGTGGGGTGATCATGGCTGGCATCTCGGCGAGATGGGCATCTGGGGAAAGGCCACCAACTACGAGATCGCGACGCGGGTACCTCTGATTCTGAGCGCTCCGAGCATGGAGCAGCGCGGTCTGCGCACCGATGCCCTGGTGGAGCTGGTCGATCTGTATCCCACCTTGTGTGAACTCGCCGGGTTGGAGCTACCCGGCCACCTCGAGGGTCGGAGTTTCGTCCCGTTGCTGGACGATCCGGATCAGACCTGGAAACCGGTCGCGATCAGTCAGTTTCCCAATCCCGCCCTGCGCGAATGGGCGGCAAACCCGCTTTCTCCCGGGATGCGCGAGACCTTCTTCGGACCGCTCATCGCCCGGGTCGAGGAGCGAATCGCCGACCAGTTCGGGGAGGACTGGAATCGCGAGTTTTTCGAGAATCACCTCATGGGTTACGGGGTTCGTTCCGCGACCCACCGCATGGTTCTCTGGCGCGACCACCGGGATGCCGACGCCGATCCGGTTTTCGTGGAATTGTTCGATCACCGGACCGACCCCGGGGAAACTCGGAACGTGGCGGACGAACATCCCGAAGTGGTCGAGAAACTGACCGCGGAATTGAACCAGATCTTGAGCCGATGAATCAACCAGAGCATCTATCCATCGCCGGACGCGGTCTCCTGGACCGACGCCAGTTCATGCGGAATACGGGCTTCGCCTTCGGCGGGCTCGGGCTGGCCCAACTGCTGGCCACCGAGGGCCTCCTGGGGAGCGACGATCCCGCCGCTTTCAGCGGCAAGACCCCCATCCGGCCCGACATCGATCCGAACAATCCCTACGCCCCGCGTCCCGGGCATTTTCCGTCGGCGGCGCGGCAGGTTCTCGTCATTTTCTGCCCGGGCGCGGTGAGTCATGTCGACACCTTCGACTGGAAACCCGAACTGGCGAAGTATCACGGGAAAAAACCGCCGGGAATTCCGGAGGTGACCTTCGAGGGGCCGACCGGCAACATCGCCAAGCCCTTCTGGGAGTTCAAACCGCGGGGCGAGTCGGGCAAGATGACCTCCGAGTTGCTCCCCAATTTGGGGGCGCTCGCCGATGACTTCTGTTTCTTCCACTCGCTTCACACCCAGACGAGTGCCCATCCCCAGGGGGAGAACTTCTTCAATACCGGTTTCACCATGGAGGGATTTCCCTCCTTCGGTTCCTGGGTCACCTACGCTCTCGGGTCGGACTGCGAGGAACTCCCCGCTTTCGTCGCGATCAACGACCCGAGGGGCCTGGCGCGATCGGGCAAGAACAATTTTGGGAACGGCTTCCTGCCCGCGTCGTTCCAGGGCACGGCCTTCAACGCCAAAAACCCGCCCGCCAACCTGAGACGTCCCGAGTCCTACTCGGCTCGCGACGATCGCGCCACCCGGGATCTGCTGAAAAGGCTGAACGCAAAACACCTCGAGCATTTTCCCGAGGACTCCGATCTGGCCGCCCGGATCGCTTCCTACGAGTTGGCAGGGCGGATGCAGCTCTCGGTGCCCGATGTCATGAACCTGCACGGCGAGCCGGATTGGCTTCTCCGGGAATACGGAACCGACACCGGCACGGAACTGAAGCGGGAATATGCGAAAAACTGCATCGTCGCCCGGAGACTGGTGGAGAAGGGCGTCCGCGTGGTGCAACTCTTCAACGGCAGCGACCCGAGCGGCGGCAACGGCATCACCAACTGGGACTCGCACAGCAACATCAAGGAGACGCACGCCATGCAGGCCGAGATCATGGATCAACCCACTGCGGCGCTGATCCGGGATATGAAGCGTCGGGGCCTGCTGGAGCACACCCTGGTGGTCTGGTGCACGGAGTTCGGGCGCATGCCCTTTCTCCAGGGCAACGGCACGGGACGGGACCACAATCCCGATGCGTTCACCTGCTTCCTCGCCGGCGCCGGAGTGAAACGCGGCTTCAGCTATGGGGAGAGCGACGAGTGGGGAGGCAAGGCCGTGGTGAATCCGACGACGGTTTACGATTTCAACGCCACCATTCTTCACCTGCTCGGCCTCGATCACGAGCGCCTCAGCTACTACCACAACGGGCTGGAACGGCGTCTCACCAACGTGCACGGGCACGTGGTCAAGGACGTGCTCGCCTGAGCCGGGATCCGTGCTGAACTTCCACCCCGCGGGTGGGCCTCGCCTCACCCGTGGGGATGCTCCCACGGGGCGCGGTAGTCCCGGGAGAGAAGCGCCGTCGCCTCCGCGTCGCCGGGGATGGTGCGAGTGGCAGGATCGTAGACGAGGGGGCGACCCAGTTCCATCGATAGGTTGGCCAGGATGCAGGAGGCCGAACTGATGTGACCTTCTTCGATGTCCGCGACTGGCCTGGACTGCTGGTCGATTGCGGCCAGGAAATCGAGCATGTGCGCCCGGGTGGCGGGAGCCGCGTGCAGCTCGATCCGTTTTTCCTTGAGGTCCTCGGGAAACTTGTCGGTCTCGTCGACACAATCGACGTGGATCGGCTCCGCGGTGGATTCGGCCTTGCCCCGGCCCTGGTGGGGGATGAAATCGAACTTGCGGACGTCCAGCTTGAGCGTGCCCTTTTCTCCGTAGAGAAAGCAGGCCCAGGGGTAATCGGGATCGGGAGGAGCGCCCCAACTGCGGTGCTGCCATACCATGTTGAGATCGCCGAATTCGAAGGTGGCGGTCTGCGTGTCCGGGATGTTCGACTTCCCGTCCGTCTGCACGAAGATGCCGCCGGTGGAATAGATGCGATCGGGCCAGCCGAGACCGAGCATCCACCGAGCCGTGTCCAACATGTGGACGCACATGTCGCCGAGGATGCCGTTGCCATACTCCATGAAGGTGCGCCACCAGCGGAGGTGAGGGAGTCCGTCGTAGGGACGGAGCGGGGCGGGCCCGGTCCACATTTCGTAGTCGAGGAAATCGGGGACCGGTTCCACCGGCGGATTTCCGTTGGCCCGCATGGGGTAGTAGCAGCACATCTCGACATGACGGACTTCGCCGAGCAATCCGCCCTCGATGATCCTGCGCTTGGCCTCCACGATGTGGGGGGTGCTCTTGCGTTGCGTCCCCACCTGGACGACGCGCCCCTGTGCCCGAGCGGCCTGCAGCATGGCCTCGCCCTCCAGGACGTCCACGCTGGTCGGCTTCTGCACGTAAACATGCGCCCCGGCTTCGAGTGCGGCGATGGTCTGCAGGGCGTGCCAGTGGTCGGGAGTCCCGATGATCACGATGTCGAGTTCGTTCTCGTCGAGCATCTTCCGGTAATCGCCGTAGGTGCGGGGGCGTTTACCGGAGTCGAGGCGCTGGCTGATCAGGTCCGCCGCCTCTTCGACATGGTTGCGGTCAACGTCGCAGACCGACACCACATCCACGGGCGCGACCTGCATCAGCCGGAAGATATCGTTTTTTCCGTACCATCCGGTTCCGATGACGCCGACCTTCCTCGGGGCGCGATTGACGAGGTCGACCCCGTAGGCGCCCAGGGTGGAGAGGGCGAAGGCCGAAGCGGAGGTTTCGAGAAAACGACGGCGATTGATGGAAAAGCTCTTCATCTCTACCTCGGATACTGCCATGGACGACGGGGAGATTCTATTCCGGGATTCCGCCCCGATGACTCCGGGGAAGGCCATCTCCGCAAGCGGGGAGACCTCGTGGGCGAAATTGACTCACCCGCACTCGATCAGGTCGTTGATCGAGCCGAAGAGCTTCACTCGCCGACCCATCCGGGAAGGGGAGGAGAGGATCGCCGGAATGAGGTTCCGCGATCGGAGGGTGATGCGGACTCGGGGGTCGATTCGGCTGCCTTCGGCGAGCGAAACGGAAAAACGCTGAACAATCCGGGCAAGCATCAGTTTCAGGGAGATCTGGGCGAGCGTGGACCCCGGACAATACCTGGGACCGGAAAGAAACGGAAGATACTCGTGAGCGGAGGGTTTCAGGCCGATCCAGCGATCGGGATCGAACAGCGACGGGTCCGGGAAAACCCGAGCGTCCCGGTGGGTGAGGAAGGGCGAGATGGTTACCACCGTCCCCGCCGGCACCCGAAATCCTCCTAGGACGATGTCTTCCGAGGCACGCCGGCTGGTGTAGACCACGGGGGAGAGCAGTCGCAGGCTCTCCTTGAGCACCCGTGAAAGGAGGTCAAATCGCTCCAGTTGTTCCAGGCTGGGGACATCCCGCCCGCATTCCCTCACAATTTCCTCACGCAAACGATACATGACATCGGGGTGCTGAGCGAGGAGCAGCAGAGTCCAGGTCAGGGAGCTGGTGGAGGTATCGTAGCCCGCCCCAAAAATCAGGTTAAGGTGAGCATGTCGGGTCTCGAACGGACATTTCGACTTCGGAAAGGAAGGAGCCTGCACGATGGCAAGAGCGGTGGGCTGATTGCGCTCGCTCCGGGTTTCGGGGTGGCGTTCGAGCCAGTCGATCCAGAATTTCTCCAATCGCTCCGCCGATTTCAGGGCCCTGCGATAGGGCGTCCCGGGGACATTCAAGGGTATCAGTTTGGTTCCCAGGGATGTCGATGCGTCAAACCAGGGCTCGATCAGATCACCGAACTGATGTGAGGTTTCCCTGTCTTGCATGCCCATGAGGGTGCCGGCACCGACCTGGAGACTCAGATCGCGGCAGCAAGACTGGAGATCGATCATATCGTTGACTCGCCAGGATCTCAGCTCAGCATCCGCGATCTCGACCATGCTGGGGTAGAATCCTTTCGCTGCGGATCGTGAGAAAAGGGGACTCAGGGACTTCCGTGCCGCCGCATGATCCTCGCCCCGAAGACGGAACAAGTGGAAAGACATCCTTTCCTGGGCGGTGTTTGTCGGGGCGGGGAAGCCGAGACCGACCGGAAGAAACTTCGTGGTGTCCTCCAGCACGATTTTGTTGAACTCCGATCCGATGGCGAAAACAGGATTTGGGTCTCGGTCAGAGAAGGCAAAGACCGGCCCGAACTGCTCGTGGGCTCTCCGGAGATAGGCGATGGGGTTCCGGTGAAAGCGAATCGCACTGGATAAGCGCCCGAATCGCCCCGCTTCGGGCCCAGGGGGCAAGCGGAGATCCGCGAAGTGAGGCACGGGAGTGCTGCGATGCTCCGCCGGGAACAATGAATGGAATGGACAGCGAGACGCGGCTTTCATGCAGTAAGGAGACAAAAAAATCCGGGCTGTGAGAAATATCAGGACATCCTGACATTTCATCCCGCAGGCCAATCAGCGCAAATCAAAATTGCGAAAATGTCAAATTTGACACGCGGAAGCAGGCGCGCGCGATCCTTCCGAGTGGTCAGGTTCGAGGAAGACCATCTTACGGCTGTATCCTCTACCTCCGCTTCTCTCGGCGGGCTGGACTGCCGAATCAAAAGTGGCTCCAAAAGGTGTAACCATCGGGGACTTGCTTCGGTTCTGTTGATCGAACGCCGCAGAAGGCTGGCGTCGAAAAAAGAAAACACCCAAAACCATATGATGAAGAAAATCACGATTGTTCTCACCGTAGTCGCCCTCAATGCCGGCGCCGTCTCCTCGGTCTTTGCCGGACCTTTCTCCCGGAGTTCCCAGGCGAGCGGTCCGCGGGGCAACACCGCGACGCGCAACATCTCCGGAGAAGTTCAGCCTGGCACCGTCCAGCGGGACGTCCGCTCGACGGGTCCCCGAGGCAACACCGCCACTCGCGAACGCGTTACCCAGCAAACCGATGACGGCAGGATCACCAGCGGAACCTATACCGGACCGCAGGGTCGGGTGGCGACCTCGGATGGAAGCGTGGTGCGGCAGGATGGCGTTCGCAATGCCAATCGTCAGGTGACCGGCCCCAACGGAAATACCGCTGCGGCGGCGAACACCACGACTCGCACCGAGAACGGAAGAACCAACGAGGGCAGCTACACCGGCCCCCAGGGACAGACCTACAGCACCAGCGGTGGCGTCACGAGAGAAGATGGCACCCGCACCGCGAACCGGAGCGTGACCACTCCGCAAGGGGAGACGAAAAGCGTGACGAAGACGACCAGTGCTTCCTCCAGCAGCCCCGCCGAGTAAGCCCGTCAAGTGTCCGAACGAAGCGAGAATCCACGGCCGTGGGAGGGGCTTTCTTGCCCGTTCCACGGCCATTTCGCGCTCAGTGCCAGGTTGTCCCGGCCTTTTTCAGGCGACGACGTAACCCTGCCGGACGCGGAAAACGGCCAGGGGGGCAAGGAAAAGAAAAAGCCCACTTTCACAAGGGAATTCCGAACAAGGAAAATCCTCCTGAAGGACGGCCTTCCTCCCGTTCCGCAGGGATGACAACTGGCGAATCCGCTCAGGGGTCGAAGATAAAAAAATCCCCGGTCTGGCAATAGCGCCAAACCGAGGACTGAGTAGGGAATTCGATTTTGGTTCGGTGGTCTTTAGAAGGGAATGTTCACGCTGACGCCGCCGTGGAAGACATCACCTCCGCCCGCACCAACCCCGGTGAGGTCGAGGGCATCACTGGACTCAAAACCGATGGCGTTGTCGTCCATGCCGCCGTTGAAGCCGAGGTAGGGAGTGATGACCGCTTTGCAACCCACCTTGATCGGAAGGGCGGCTTTGACATAGTAGTTGGCCCATCCCGAGTTCCAGTAATGCACCCAGTAGTCGTCGCTGTAGCCCACACCGGATTCGAGGACGAGAGAAACACAATCCGTGAGTTCGAAGGCCTTCTGCAGCCCGGCACTGTGGTACCAGCCTCCCGAAAAGCTGTCATTGAACACAGAACCGTCGCCTCCCGAGGAGTAGGCCGTTCCCAAAAGGAGGGTGGCGAATCCGAGGTCGCGACTGACGTTCAGGGTGAGAACCGCCTGGGAGGTTGCCGTCACCACCGCGCCCGTATCCTCAGGGAAGAACACGTGGTTGTAGGCAAAGGAGGTATTGAAGCCGGCGATCTCACCGAGGTTGAAGATCGCGTAGGTGTGAAGGAAATCCCCGAAGACTCCGTTCAAGTTGTTGTCGTCGAGTAGGTTGTAGTATGTGGCTCCGAGGGTGACGGGGACAAGGGTGTCAACCGTGTAGTGGAACTGCGTCCAGATATTGTCGCGGCCATGGCGCGAACCCTGGAAGATGAAGTCGGTTCCGTACCCAGCGGCAACGGAGGCGCCAAATTCGCAGTTT
This sequence comes from uncultured Akkermansia sp., assembly GCA_964562825.1. GTDB lineage: Bacteria > Verrucomicrobiota > Verrucomicrobiia > Verrucomicrobiales > DEV007 > Arctic95D-9. The sequence continues at coordinate 597 of CAZLUZ010000182.1, read as the reverse complement.
TCGACGGGAACTTTGCAGTCTACTGGAGCCTTGGCCCAGTCCCCGGCCTGAACGCCAAGAGCAAGGCCGGAAATGATAGCAACTAACAAGGATTTCTTCATGAATGATTCGTGGGTGTGATGGATGTGATTGTGGTAGAGCGCCCGGTAGGTCCCGTGTTGCCGAGAAAAACACCGATGATCAAGGAAAAATCAACAAAAATCGGACGGGATCGGAAGGTTTTGCAGCGGGCATAGGTCACTTTTTCGCGGTGATTATCAAAGTCTAATTTAGACGGGGATTTTCGGTTTTTCGGGACGAAGTCGTCGAAATTTTTAAAATAGCGGAAACCCGCTTTGTTCATGTCGTGAGCCGGATCCGGCATCGGTAGAGGTTCTTTTCAGGTAGAACACCTCGAAGAAGGACAAAACACCTCATTCGAGGTCGGGTTGGCCTGGGCCGACCCGCGAGACTGTCATCACCTTTTCACCGACTTCCCCTAGTCTGCTGCGGAAAATATTTAAAAAAGGTTAACAAAAATCAGGCAACTTTCGCGACTTCGGGGTGGAGTTTTGAATTCGGGAGACGTCCTCCGATCTTTGCCGGGCTGAGGCCTTC
>CAZLUZ010000181.1:0-9599 GCA_964562825.1 uncultured Akkermansia sp. | reverse complement strand
GTTCGCGTACCAGATGAGGAAAAACTGGGAAAATGCAATGTAGGCCCAGAAGATTACGAAGGCGTGCATCAGCTTGCCCATGATGTGGTAATGCTCCTTGGTCACCACACTCTTCAGGTAACCTTTCGAGCGGAGCCAACTCAGCACCAGGATCAAGGTGCCCATGGAGTTCAGTGCCGCTCCGGCAAACAGGTAAACGCCCCACATGGTGGAAAACCACGAGTAATCGAGCGTCATGAGCCAGTCGAACATGAGAAAAGTCCAAGCCACCGCGAAAGGGAGGAGCAGGAGGCAACTCGCCCCGCGCATCCTGGTGAAGAGTCCCGGGTCTCCGGTTTGATCCTGTTTGAGCGAGAGTGCCCGCAAAAAGATCACTCCCCCGGCCAGAACCAGGGCATAGAGGAAAAACCGAAGAAGCCAGAAATTCTCTTCGAGATAACTCTTCTTCACGTAAAGCAGCGCCGCCTCATTCTTGAACTTTTTGTCCGACAACTCCTTGATGAAAGCATCGCGAGTCTGCGCCGCGTGCTCGGCGAGGGCGCTGGCCTCTTTCTCCAGGCGGGAAATCTTGTCGTCGAAAAACCTTGCGTATCCGGGGGTGAGCCCGGGCAGAGAATCTCTTTCGCCCTTGAGGGATTCGACTTCTTCGGCCGCGGCGGACGCCTTGCGGAGCAGATCGGATTTGTAGGCCTCGAGTTGTTTCTCGGCATATTCCCCGGCCTTCTGTTCCACTTTCTCCCGCTCTCCGAACCACTCCCAGAGAGCATTGCGGAAGCCGAACTGAGGAAAGACGAGCGGGAGAGCGAGCACGAGAACCACCGGAATCATCATCCCGAGATTCTCCATGAGCCGACGCACCACGGTCCCCCACCCCGAATTCGTGGCATGGTGGAGCAGGGTCCAGAAAATCCCTCCCACGCCCAGGGAGAGGAAAAAGACGATGGCGAAAAGCCAGGAGTAGGCCATGCCATCCCGGAGCGAATACGCCTCATCCCCGGGATGACGGAAGAAGAAAGCGAGCCCGAAGAAAAGGAGAATCGCCCCGGCCCCGGCGACGAGACTGACCTTACCGAGGAACCCGGTCCCCTCGAGCCGTTCTCCCTGCCGAAACTCGTCTGCGTCTTTCAATCCTGCCATTTCGATGAGTCGGAAAATGCTTAGTTGGTCGCCTGTTGCAGGGCGCGCACGTACGCCGTGATCGCCCAGCGGTCCTTGACGGTGATATTTCCCTTGTAGGGCCCCATGAGCCCCTTGCCGTTGGTGATCGTCCAGAAGATCTGCCCCTCCGGGAGGGCCTTGGCCCGCTCGTCCACCAGATTCGCCGTCGGGGGCATCATCCAGTACTGCGAGACGATGCCCTTCCCGTTTCCGGATTCGCCATGGCACACCACACAATTGATCTGGTACCGCTCGCGTCCCCTTTCGAGAAAGGCCTGGTCGAATTCGATCTCCTCCGGATAACCGCTACCGAAGTATTCGTCCACCATCCCCGTGCCGAGGTAGCCGGTCTGGGTGCTGAAATCCATATCCGAGGTCAGTTCCTGATCTTTCTCAATGGGGAAATGATATCCCATGGGCACGGTGCCTTCGACCGGCTTCCGCGCGCCCTGACCGTTCTCGAAAAATTTGCTCGGCGTCTGGAACCGCAGCTTGTACTGATGATCCATATCGGGGAACATCTCGAAAGGCGGCTCCGAAAACTTGTCACCCCGCTCACGGGCCACCCAGACGGTGGTCAGCACGACAAATCCGAAAATGAGAAAAAACCAACGCATCCCTTATCTACTCCGTTCCGATCAAACTTCCACTGCCTCAATCTGCAGAGCCCCCATCTCCTCAAGGAAGGCCCGTGTTTTCTCCCGGTCGAACCGGGAATCCCGTGCCTCGATCACCAGCATGAAACCATCATCCGAAAATTTGCGGAACAGCTCCGACTCGAAAAGCGGGTGATTCCAGCGGGGCAACTGGATGAATCCGAGCAGGCCGAAAAGGGTAGCAAAGGCAGAAAAAAGGATGGTCAACTCGAAGATCACGGGAAAAAAGGCCGGCACGGTGAAGAAGTTCGTCGGTTTGTTCTGCACCACGGTGGGGTAGAGCGATACCTGGGTAAAGAACTGGAGCCAAAGCGCAAACAGGCCTCCGGTAACCCCTCCGGCAAGCACCAAAGCGGAGAGCCAGGACTTGCCCAAACCCATTGCGTGATCGATACCATGCACGGGGTAAGGGGTGTGGACATCCCACTTCCGGTATCCGGCATCCCTCACCTTTTCCGCGGCGTGATAGATCGCCGGAGCGGAACCAAACTCGGCCACGTACCCGTAGACCTTCTTCGGTCTCGCCCCGCTGCTCTGTTCGTTGGAATCACTCAATTCGTTGCGTGGTTCAGGTTCACATCAGGCCTTGGCCAATTCCTTGCGTCGTTTTTCCCGGAGCGAGTCCCACTCCGGATGGTGGGGGTCCGAAGACGGCAGCACTCCCTTCACCTCGCTGATCGCGATCACCGGCAGGAACCGGATGAAGAGGAGGAAAAGCATGAGGAAAAGTCCGAAGGTGCCGAGGAACATCAGCTTCTCGACCCAGGACGCGGAATACTCGCCCCATTGCCCGGGGAGAAAGTCGAGCGAGATCGAGGTCGGAATGATGACGAAACGCTCGAACCACATGCCCGCGTTGACGAAGTTGGCCACGATGAAAACGACCCAGAGATTGCTCCGGCAGGCCCGGAACCAGAAAAGCTGCGGGATGATCACGTTGCAGAGAAACATGCAGTAGTAGTAGTAGCGATAGGGCCCCGAAAGAATCCGCAGATGGAAGGCGTCCGCCTCGAACTTGTTCGCCCCGTAGTAGGCGATGAAAAGCTCCATGATGTAGGCGTAGCCCACGATCGTCCCCGTCAGGAGGATGATCTTCGCCATGTTGTCGATGTGTTTCTTCGTGATGAGATCCTCCAACCCGTAGAGCTTGCGCACGGGGAGCATCAGCGTGAGCACCATAGCGAATCCGCCGAAGATGGCGCCTGCCACGAAGTAGGGAGGGAAGATCGTGGTGTGCCAACCCGGGACGACCGAGGTGGCGAAGTCAAAGGACACCACCGAGTGCACGGAGAGAACCAGCGGGGTAGAGAGAGCGGCGAGAAGCAGGTAAGCCATCTCGTAGTGTCGCCAGTGCCGGTTCGCTCCCCGCCAGCCGAGGGCGAAGAACCCATAGAGGAACCGTGCGATTTTGCCCTTCGCTCGATCGCGGAGCGTGGCCAAGTCGGGGATCAGGCCGATGTACCAGAAAATCACCGAAACGGTAAAATAGGTGCTGACGGCGAAGACGTCCCAGAGCAGGGGGCTTTTGAAATTCTGCCAGATCACATTCGAATTGGGAACGGGTGCGAGGAACCAGACCATCCAGAAGCGTCCCACGTGGAAGCCCGGGAAGATGCCCGCGCACATCACGGCGAACAGAGTCATCGCTTCGGAGGCACGGTTCACCGACGTCCGCCACTTCTGCCTGGTGAGAAAGAGGATGGCGGAGATCAGGGTACCCGCGTGACCGATTCCGATCCAGAAGACGAAGTTGACGATCGCCCACCCCCAGGCCACGGGCTGGTTGTTGCCCCAGATTCCCACCCCGGTCGACACCAGGTAGACCAGCGTGAAAAGAAGACAGCTGGCGAGGAAAACGGACGGAAGAAAGAGAAACCACCAGATCAGGGGCTGCCTGTTCTCCACGATCCCCGAGATCCGGTCCGTGATCCAGCCCAGGGAGCGGTTGTTCAGCACGAGGGGCTCCCGGGCGACGCCCTCCGCCTCGCTGGGATGAATACCGCTCTGATCCGCTGATGTTGCGCCTGCCATAGAAATTCAACCGGTTGCTTAGTGCATCTTGGAAGTGACCGTTCCCACCTTGTCGGCGCCGGGCATCTTCATGTTCGGATTCTTGATCCGGGCCAGGTAACTCGTCCGGGGCCGCGTGCCGATGTATTTGAGGAGGTCGTAGTTTCTCGGGTTCTCCTTCTCCGCCTGCACCCGATCCCCCTCGGCCATGAGGTTGCCAAAGACGATGGCGTCGCTGGGGCAGGCATCCTGACAGGCCACCGTAACCGAATTCGCCCTCACCTGGGTGTCCGCCGAATCCCGGGCACGCTTCTTGGCATCTGCCTTGGCCGCGACGAGTCGCTGCACGCAGTAGGTGCATTTCTCGATGACCCCCCTCATCCGGACAGTGACGTTGGGATTCTTCTGCAACTGCTTCGTGGTGGTGGCGGCCCCACTGGCGGGAGCCAGCGGTCCAAATTCTAGACCAACCGCCTCGATCGGCCCCACCTTGACCTTCTCGATGGGACGCTTGTTGTAGTCGTAAAAATTGAACCGCCGCGCCTTGTAGGGGCAGTTGTTGGCGCAATACCGGGTGCCGATACAGCGATTGTAGGTCATCGCATTGAGACCATCACTGGTGTGCACCGTGGCATTGACCGGACAAACCGTTTCGCAGGGTGCGATCTCGCAATGCACGCAGGCCACCGGCTGGGGCAACATCTCGATCTGGTCGTCGTCGACCTTTCGTTTGCCAGGCTTTTCCTCGAACCCAAAAGCGATCCCCCGCTCCGAAATGGTTTCGTCATCTTTCGGGCTGGTGAAATACCGATCCATCCGGATCCAGTGCATCTCGCGCCCTTTCAGCACCTGATTCTTGCCCACGATGGGAATGTTGTTCTCCGCCTGGCAGGCTACCACACAGGAATTGCACCCCGTGCAGGAATTCAAATCGATCGTCATGGCCCACTGGTGGTGGGGATCGATGTCAAACTCGCGTCCGGGCAGAGACTGGTTCTGGTTGTTCCGGTTCACCCTTTCATCCTCGGGGGAATCGGGAACGTAAATCGGCCCTTTGTAGAGAGAGATGTTTTCCGGGATGTGGGAATCCATCCCCTGGGTAGCCGCGAAGTCGGGATCCTCCTCGAACATCTCCGTCGTGCCCTCGCGCACGATGGCCCGGCCCTCCATGCTGTAATGCTCGGCGGTAAGGGCGAGTTCGTGCGTCCTCCCCGTCTTTTCCATGGTGACTCCGGAAACCACGTAGGGGTGGTCGGTGGTCTTCAGCGGATAGACATCGAACCCGACCCCATCGCCGATCCGGCCCACGCGGCGCGGTCCGTAATACCCGACGGGTATGGTAAAGACGTAATCGGCCTGCCCGGGATTGCGCAGCACCGCAACTTCAACCTTGGCACCGCCCTCCCCCTGCAAGCGGACCAGATCGCCATCGGAGCGCCACAGCTCCTCGGCCGTCAGAAAGCTGATCAGGGCGGCGTTATACCAGGTCAACTACGTGATGGGGTCGGGCGCCTCCTGGAGCCATCCGTTGTTGGCATAGCGACCATCGTAGTTCGAACCCACGGTCAGGACCACCTCGAAGGATCCGGCCGCATCGCCCGCCGGCGGATAGGGCAGATCGGGAATTCCGGTCCCGGAGAGAGCCCCGGCTACCTTGCCCACATCGACGGACAGAGGCACGGCCGGAAGCAGCGGTTTCCGGGCAAAGCCGTTGCGCAGGACCTCCTCCCAATCACCCGCCGCAAGACCGGCAAAAGTCTGTTTCACGGCGTCGACCGGGCTCGTTTCGACTTCGCCTCCGGCCGGCTCATTCTCGGATGATTCCGTCGGCTCGGACAGCAGACGAAGATAAAAATCGATCTCGGAGACGCCACCGAACATCGGCTCGATCATGGGCTGCTGGATCGAGTAGTAACCCGTGTGGGTCAGACCGTCTCCCCAGGCCTCCAGGTAATGGGCCCCGGGGACGTGCCAAGTGGCAACTTCGGCGGTTTGATTGACCCGAGCGCCGAGGTGAACCACGGTGGAGAACCCACCGGAATCCCCACCCAAAAGACTCGCGAAATCCAGGTCCGCCGGCGCGTCGAAAGCGGGATCGCTCTCGCCGATGACAAAAAGTGTGTCGATCTCACCCGCCCTGCCGGCCTTCGCCAGATCGGAAATCGTGCCCATCGGCGGGAGTTGGTGCCTCGTCCCGGTAATCACCCGGCCGAAAGCGCCGAGAGCGTCGTTGATGGCGGCGGCAAGCAGATGACATTCCCGTGAGTGACGCGAACCGACAACGACCACGGATTCTCCCTTCGCCTCCACGAGATCGGCGGCGCACTCTCGAATCCAATCAGCGTCGAAAATCAGCGGTTGCACCTCCAGTTGCTCGATCAGCCCCCCTGCGGTTCCGCCGATCTCCCTGGCCAAAAGGGCGAGAAAAGGGAGGACCTGGCTGGGAGCCAAGCGATAGCGGTGGTCTGCCATTCCGCCCGTCAGGGTGAAGGTTGGCTCCACCACGTAGAGCCGGTTCATGCCCTCGGCACCAACCTTGTCGACATCCCGATTCCGGCTGAATTCCCAGGAAGAGTCTTCTCCGACCGGGTCGTAACCGAGAAAATCGCAGTCTACCGAGAGAATCCTCTTCGCTCGGGAAAGATCGACCGAAGGCAGGACACCCGCCCCGAAAAGATCACCGCAGGCCGCTTCCCAGCCCTCACCCGCGAGCGCATCGTGGACAAAAAACCGTGCCCCGGGAAACGACGTTTCCACTTCGGCTATCAGCCGGTTCCGCGTCGGCGAGGTGGAGCGATTCACCAGAAAGGCCACCTTTTCACCACTTTTCGCTTTGACGAAAGAAGAGAGAAAGCTCTCCTCAAAATCCGACCGGGTGGTTTGCTTGCCGTTTCTCAGGTAGCCGCGAGAGCGATCGGGGTCATACAGATCGAGGATGGAGGCCTGGGTGAGAAAATCAGAACCGCCCAGCCGGGCTGGATGCAGCTTGTTTCCGTCCACTTTGGTCGGGCGCCCACTGAAAGTGGTCGCGACGATTGGATCGCATCCCACGCCGTTGGGCCGCTGTCTCACGGTGGAATAGTAGAGGGCGCGCCCGGGAATGATCCACTCCACGTGCTCGTTGAAAGGCACCAGGTGCTGGATGGGACGGTTGCAGGCCACGCCGAAGCCGGCGAGAGCCGTCGATGCTCCCATCAGTTTGACGAAATCGCGCCTCGAATTGGCGCCGGCATGGTATTCGGCTGCTCCCTGGGGAAACTCCCGCTCCAACCACTCGGAGAACTCCCCGGAACCCTGCAACTCTCCAAGACTTCGCCACTGACGGTGCGAGGTCTTCGGTTCTTCGGGATGTATCCACTTACGCTTCATTCCGTGCAGATAGGGGGATCACCGGTGACAGGCGGAACAATCCTGGGGCGGATTGACCCCCCAGGCGTGTTTGAGGTGCGTCCCGATCAGTTCCTGGGACCATTCCTTGTCGGCATCCTCACTGGCGAGTTCCCCCGCGTCCTCACCCAGAGAAGCCGCCAGCTTGTCGTAAAATTGATCGCGGTCGAGGTCCTCCGCCTGCCAGGCCAGATTGGTCACCTGGTCCAGGGGCCGCAGGTGTTTCTCGGGTTGGCGGTGGCAGTCGAGACAGAACCCCATGCTGAGCGATTCGGCGTGGTAGACCACCGGCATCTCATCTACGCGACCGTGGCAGGCCACGCAACTGACTCCCCGGTTCACGTGCGCTGCGTGGTTGAAATAGGCGTAGTCCGGAACCTTGTGTACCCGCACCCATTCGATCGGTTCACCCGTGTAGTTTTCGTAGGACGGGTCCATCGCCGCCCGGAGGGGCTCGAGCTTGACGGAGTCGTATTTCACCTTGCCCGGGCCATGACAATTCCAGCACACCTCGGCTGCCGGAATGTTGGAATGCAGGGAATTCTCCACGTGACTGTGGCAGTAGCGACAGTCCATCCCGAGTTGCTGGACATGTAGACTATGGTCGAAGGGGATCGGCTGCTGGGGCATGTAGCCCGCCCGGGAATACTTCGGCGTCCACGAATACCAGGCGAGAGCCACGACATAGACGCCGCAACATCCGACGGCGACGAGAACTTTGATGGCCAACCAGTTGGTCCATTTTGGAAAAATGTTCCCCATTTTGCGAAATCAGCTTGGACTTAATCGCTTGTGAAATTTTTCACAAGCCATTTTTTGGAAAATACGAGATCGTCTGAGGGGGAGACGCAAGCCCCGAAGTTTCCGGGAGTTTCTGTCCGCACCGGGGGAGCCTCCGGCATGGGGACGGGGATTCTGGCCCGGCGGACCCGGGTCGGTCTCCAGCGGAGCGCCGACAACCCTGATCCCCGGCCAAAGCGCATGGCCAAGGACCCGTTCCCCGCAGACCGGTCGGCCTGCGCACGGGGGACCATTCCCGGGGAAGCGGCGCCGAATCAGGGCCGAAACTCGGTTACCGCGCCGTTGTAGGGATTTACCTGAAGACAGACGTAGTTCCTCGGCAGGTCGGCGGACTGTCGCGCCCCCTCGCCCTGGACCAGGGTAATGTACCAGGTGTCGTTACCCGCCCGGTTCGGCAGATCCGTGGAACCGTCCGGACGAAAGCGGAAGGAGACATATTCCGTCGGCTGATTGGCGTCGAAAGCACCCGAAGGAGCCAGAGCCGTTCCCTGCGTGGGGGAGATGAAGCCGTATTTACGGTCGGAACCACCCTGGCCCGCACCCGGCTGCAACAGGGTGGAGAATTCCTCGTGAACGGCGGTGGGCGCACGGATCCGGAAGAACGAACTCAGAGGCTCCATTTCGCCCTCTTCGTTGTACTGGAACAGCTGAAAGGCGGAAAAAACGGGTTCCGTCTGGGCCGAACTCTCGTCGGCCCACCGAAAGAACCGAACTTCCACATCGGCGTTCTTGTATACCGCGATCTGCTGGGCATAGGTCAGCTGATTGCGCAGCAGAACCCCTTCGTTGCTCAGCGTCCTCGATTGAACCAGGCTGAACAGATTCGGCGCGGCAAAGGCCAGAAGGATGCCCACCACCGTGAGGACCACGAGTAGCTCCATGAGGGAAAACCCGCCTCGTTCTGGGGATAGATGTGTTCTTTTCATGATGACAATGGCCTCAGCTTCCCGTTCCGGGGGTTTCGGTGCTCCATTTGGCCGCGCGCAACAGGACCGTCGTGCTGAAGACCCGGTAATTGATCTGCGACCGCTTTTCCCGGTCGCGGTTGTGTTCGTTGAAATACTCGGTGAGGCGCTCGACATCTCTTCCGTAGTCCGCCACGTTCTGGAACAGCCCCGGAGGAATGATATCCGGTTTATTGTCGCCGTATTCCCCCTCCAGTTGCACGGCCGTCGACTCGTCGATCGCCACCATGGTTACCTGAAGGAGAGGCGGGACCTGCTGGCCGAATTCCAGGGAGGGAGGACGGTTGGAATCGAAGCTGTAGTTCGGCGCGATCAGGCTGCCCGCATCGAGCCGGTTCTGGCTGGCCGTCGACAGGGTGTCGAGGGGGGCCACCAGGAGGAGAATGATGTTCTCCGCCAGGGGATTGAGGTGGTCCTCGAACCTGCCGGAGCCGCCGACCCCGCTGAGCCCCTGGTTCCACCAGTCCTTGAATTCCTGGTCACCACCGGTCTGGATTTCGTTGATGGCATCGCTGAAGACCTGGTTCGCCTCGGCAGGGGGGCGGAATTCCATGAGGCGAAACCGGTAGCGGTCACGGTCGACAAAAGACGGGCGGAACTCCCGATCGCTCCCGTGAACCAC
>CAZLUZ010000180.1:0-9623 GCA_964562825.1 uncultured Akkermansia sp. | reverse complement strand
GTGCAGGTACTGGGCGACAGCCATGGCAATATCGTCCACCTCTGGGAGCGCGATTGCTCGGTGCAGCGCCGCCACCAGAAGGTGGTGGAAATCGCTCCCGGCTTCAACCTCGACCCGGAAATCCGGCGACAATTTTGCGAGGCCGCGGTCCGCATCGCGCAATCGATCGGTTACGACAACGCCGGCACCGTGGAGTTCCTCCTCGACCTCGATACCAAAGAGTGGTTCTTCATCGAGATGAATCCCCGGATTCAGGTGGAACACACCGTGACCGAAATCGTCACCGGGGTGGACCTGGTCCGCTCCCAGATCCTCGTGGCACAGGGATACCACCTCCACGATGAAGTGATCGACATCCCCCGGCAGGAGGAGATGCCCTGCCATGGCTTCGCCATTCAGGCCCGGGTCACCACCGAGGATCCATCCAAGGGATTCGCTCCGGATTACGGCAGGATTACCAGCTACCGTTCCGCCGCAGGTTTTGGCATCCGCCTGGACGCGGGCGCCGGCGACGCCGGTGCGGTGATCACGCCGTTCTACGATTCCCTGCTCGTCAAAGTAACCGCCTTCGGCCCCCGGTTCGACATCGGTCTCCAGCGCATGTATCGGGCCCTGCGCGAGTTCCGCATCCGCGGCGTGAAGACCAACATCCCCTTCCTGGAGAACCTGATCAACAACCAGGTCTTCCGCTCCGGCAACGCCACGACCCGGCTCATCGACGAGACTCCCGACCTGTTCGAGTTCGCCCTGCGTCGGGATCGCGCCACCAAACTGCTCACCTACCTCAGCGATGTCACGGTGAACGGAAACGATGCGGCGAAGGGCTTTCGCCCGGAGAAACCCATCCTGCCCGCGAGACTCCCCGAGGTCGATCACCGAGTGGAACCACCGCCCGGCTCCCGAACACGGCTGAGGGAGATCGGACCAGAAAAGTTTGCCGAAGAGGTTCGGGCGGAAAATCGGCTCCTGCTCACCGATACCACGATGCGGGATGCGCACCAGTCGCTCATCGCCACCAGGATGCGGACCTTCGACATGCTGCAGATCGCCCCTGCCGTGGCACGCCTGACTCCCCAGCTTTTCAGTCTGGAGATGTGGGGAGGCGCCACCTTCGACACGGCGATGCGCTTCCTCCGGGAGTGCCCCTGGGAGAGGCTCCGCGAACTCCGGGAACAGATCCCCAACATCTGCTTCCAGATGCTCTTCCGCGGGTCGAACGCGGTCGGTTACTCCAACTACCCGGACAACGTCGTCACCGGTTTCGTCCGTCACGCCGCGCAGTCGGGCATGGATATTTTCCGCATCTTCGATTCGCTCAACTATCTCCCCAACATCAAGGTCGCCATGGAGGCGGTCCGCGATCAGCCCTACGCGATCTGTGAGGCGGCCATCTGCTACACGGGCAACATCGACGACCCCAGGCGGGACAAGTACTCGCTGGCCTATTATGTGGAAAAGGCCAAGGAGTTGGAAAAGATGGGCGCCCACTTCCTTTGCATCAAGGACATGGCGGGTCTCTGCCGGCCCTTCGCCGCGCGCAAGCTGGTCGCCGCGCTGCGCGACGAGATCGGGATCCCGATTCACTTCCACACCCACGACAGTTCGGGCATCAACGCGGCATCCGTCCTCTCTGCCTGCGAGGCCGGAGTCGATGTCGCCGATCTGGCCATCGCCTCGATGTCGGGTTCCACCAGCCAACCGAATCTCAACTCGGTGGTGGCCGCCCTGCAGGGACACGAGCGCGATCCGGGTCTCGACCTCGAAGCCCTCAATGAGATCTCGGACTACTGGGAGCATGTGCTCGACTATTACGAGCCCTTCGACACCAGCCCGCGCTCGGGCACGGCGGAGGTCTACGATCACGAGATGCCCGGTGGCCAGTTCACCAACCTGAAGGAACAGGCCCGCGCCATGGGCCTGGCGGACCGCTGGCCCGAGATTGCGAGGACCTATGCCGAGGTGAATCAGCTCTTCGGTGATATCATCAAGGTCACCCCCAGCTCCAAGGTGGTGGGCGATATGTGCATGTTTCTCATCACCCGCGGCATCTCCACGGAGCAGCTCCTCGAGATCGAGCCGGGTTCCATCGATTTCCCGGCGTCGGTCATCGACATGCTCTGGGGCGGTCTGGGCCAGCCCGACGGGGGGTGGCCGGAGAAGATTCAGAGAATCGTGCTGGGTGACCGGGAGCCGACCACGCGGCGCCCCGGAGAACTGGCCGCACCCTGCGATCTGGAAAAGACGCGGGGGGAGTTATCGGAGAAACTCGGCCGACAGGCCGACGACGACGACCTCTACAGCCACCTGATGTATCCCCAGGTATTCTCCGATTTCGACGCATTCCTCCGCTCCTACGACCGCCTCACCGGACTGCCCACGACCGCTTTCTTCTACGGCCTGGCCACAGGCGAGGAGATTTCGGTGGAAATCGATCCGGGCAAGACGCTGTTCATCAAACTGATCGGGGTGGGCGATGTCGACGAAGAGGGCAACCGGTCGATCTTCTACGAATTGAACGGCATGCCCCGGGAATCCACCGTGGTGGACCGGGCACTCGCCCCCAAGGATCTCGTGTCCAGGCAGAAGGGAGACCCCAAGAATCCCAAACAGGCGGTGGCTCCCATCCCCGGAATGGTGACCGAAGTCTCCGTCTCGGTGGGAATGAAGGTTCTGGAGGGGGACCCCATCATCACACTGGAGGCGATGAAGATGCTGACAACCGTGTCCGCCGGTTCCTCCGGAACCATCACCGAAGTCCTCGTGTCCAAGGGAGACACCGTGGAGTCGGACGATCTTCTCGCCCGGATCGAGTAGACACCCCGGCTCCCGCAGAGCCGGCAATTCCTGTTGACGCCGGGGCCCCGAACCTTCGAGATTGCGACGAGATACCAGATGAGCACGGCAGACACCCCCGACCGCAACCCGGAGCCGCGGCCCCCGGAAAACCCTCCGGAACCCGGAGATGCCACCGCACAGGTTCCGCCTTCCCCCACCGGAGAGCGGAATCTGAAGGGCCCCTTGCCCGAAGTCCTGACCAGCTATCCCGGCCACATTCGAGACGAGGTGGGCGAGGTCGTCGCCGAAGTCCACCGAACGGGTCGGAGTGCCTTCCGTTTCCTCAAATCCCTGTGGTTCTGGCTGATCGCCGCCCCGGTGAATCTCGTGATCCTTGCCGGCCTGACCGCATTTCTCGCCCCGCATCTTTTCGTGGGATTTCCCCCGGCGCCCCCGGGACTGGAGTCCTACGACAAGGCGGTGGTGATCGACAAAGACCGCCAGGCCGCCTATGGCTACGAGTTGGGAAAATTGAAGTACCGCTGGATCATTCTCACCGGACGCAAAGAGCACGACACCCCGGTCGGCCGTTTCCGGGTGACTCGAAAAATCGCCGACTACAGAAGCCGTGAATTCAACGGGGCCCGCATGCCGAATTCGCTCTTTTTCATCGATTCCCGCGGCATCGCCATGCACGCCAGTTCCAAGGTCACCTCGAAGTGGTTCATCAAACAAGTCACGGGTAACCTCCCCAACATCGGTTCCTATGGCTGTGTGCGCTTCACCTCCCGCGGGTCAGAGCGGATGTTCGAGTGGGCCGACATCGGCACGCCGGTCTGGGTGATGAACCTGAGAGGCGGAGGATCTGGGGACGAGGCGGAGGGGAAGTGAATCTCCAGGGTCGGTCTCGCCATCCCGATGGTCGAGTGAGGAAGGTGACGGTGTGGGACCCGATCACAGGCCCCGATAAATGTGCGCCAGGGAGATCAACGCGTAGGAGGTGACCAGGGCGGGGTCATCCTCCATCCAGCGATTCGAATCCCGATTGATCCATGAGCCATCGGGAGACTGCTCGCTCATGATTTTGAGAGCCAGTTCCCGGCGCCAATCGATCGCTCCGCCCTCCGGTGTTCTCAGTCGGCTGATCCCGCCGACACTGAGGGCCTTCGCCATGGTGTGGTAGTAGTAGAACAACCCCTGGGCATCCATCCCTGGATTCTCCTCCAGAGTGTAGTTTTTTCCCAGCCAGTCCAGCGCCAGCGCAATCCTCGGGTCCTCGCGATCCATCTCGGCGTAAATGAAAGAGAGGAGGCCGGCGTAACTCATGCTGCCATAACTGCGCAGCGCGGTGCGTTCTTCCCCGTCGACCTCGATGGCGATCTCCTCCGACTTGGTGTTCCCCGGAAAATAGACGAATCCGCCCCGGTCCTCCTCCCGCAGGGTGGCCCAGTCGCCGAGCCGTTCGATAGTCTCGTCCGTGTTCTGACAGGCGCTGACGAACTGGATCGCGGCATCCCAATCCAGCTCGAAATCGGGCTCGGCATACTCGGTGTCGGCCAGCGCCTGCCTCGCGTAATGGAGGGCCTCGATGGCGAAGTGGGTATTGGAAAGATCGGAATGGGCGTAGGACCCGCCGTAACCAATCCCGCCGTCAAAAAGATTGTCTACCTCGCCGCGGCGGTCGAAATCCTGCTGTTGGTTGATGAGCAGCCGACTCGCTCTCGCGATCACGGGCAAGTGCTCTTCCTCTCCCGAGAGGGAAAGAGCGAGCACGCTGAGCGCCGTGTTGTAGGTGGCGAGACCCTTTCCGTAGATGCCCCCGTCCGCCTTCTCGTTGCTCAGGATAAATCCGTAGGCCTTTTTCGCCGACTCGGGCAGGGCAGCACCGGGCTGGCGATTGGGATCACTCACGATCGACACCACCGGAAGCGCGGTCAGAGCCGGATACTGGGGGTCGCTCCATGAACCGGTATCGGGATTCTGGGTCGATTCGAGATAGGCCACTCCCCGGGAAATCGCCCTCTCGATTTCCAGTTTGAGCGAGACGTCGGCGTCCGGCGGTTGGATCCGATCCTGCGCACGGCCCGCCACGGTGAGGGCGAGGGAAAAAAGCAGGAGGAGTGCGATTCGCGAAAAAGAACCTCGGGCGTCTCGATAACCATTCATCATCGGATATAGAACGGACAAACTGGCGATTGTGACGACTTAATTATGCCGCGGCCGGATCAGGAGAGTGGCGTCGGTGCCAATCTCCGGGATGGCTTCGCTGTTCGCGCCCCAGCGCTCGTCGGTTTCCGAACCAGGCACCCCCGTGTTGAAGAGGGCTACCGGATCGAGATAGATCGCGATGATCGATCCTTCGATTTCGGCGAGAATCCGGCCGTTCTGAACCATCGAACCCGTGTAGTTCCAGGGATGCTCCTGCATTGGCTCGCCCGGGTCCCCCTCGAATTGGATGGTGCTGCCATCGATCACCCACTCGTGAATAAAGGCGGAGCGCAGTTCACCCTGCGAGGTCCAACGCACGATGAGGTCCACCTCGGTTCCCGCCTCCTCGGACTGGCCTCCCTGGATCACCCTGTCCTCGGCGGGCAGGAGCCGGGCGAAGAGTTCCCCCGCCCCAGCCTCGTAGCGCAGCAGCTTGAGGGCGATCTGCAGATGCATGGGGCTGGCCCCGGTGACGAGGATGGATTCGTGCACCTTTCCGATTTCGCTGACCAGCACGTACTCGAGCGGGCCGCCCTCTCTCTGGTTGATTTCCACGGGCACGAAAATCTCTCGGGTCCGCGAATCGAATTCGATCTCGCCCAACCGAAAGCGTGATTCGCCGATTTTGGTGACGGCTGGGGCTTCGGCCTTTTCCTCCCCGACACCAAACCCGGTCGCGGCGATGGCGAGGAGGATGGCTCCTGTTCTGCAAAGACGGTGCATCGGAACAACCTACCACGTCCCTCCTCCGAGTTCGCCCCAAATCGGTTTCGCATCCAGGGGAGAAGGCGGGTCCCAACGGCGGACCCCATTTCGCGTTTCGCCGGTGAAGCACTCGGGCGAATCGCGCGGTTTCGCCGTGGAAAATTTGGCCCATCCACTGCTATCTTTGCTTTGCTGCAGATGATACGCGTCTCTTTTTTCGCCCTCGCCCTCTTCTGGGCCGTTTCCTTGGCGGCGGTGGAGGTCCCCGAATTCCGCGACCGACTGGACCCTTTTCTCGAACGGCACTGCTACGAATGTCACGACGACGTGATGAACGAGGGGGGACTCGACCTCTTTGCCCTCGGGGCAGACCTGAAAGATCCGGAGACGTTCGCCCGCTGGGAGCGCGTCTACGACCGCGTCACCCGGGGTGAGATGCCTCCGGAAAAGCGCCCCCGCCCGGACTCGACCGATCTCTCCGCCTTCCGGCGCTTCCTGTCCACTCCCCTGGCCGAGGCGCACGAAAGCCGGAAGGGAACTGTCCTCCGCCGCCTCAACCGCAGGGAATACGAAAATACCCTCAACGACATCTTCGGGACTTCCGTCGACCTGGTCGCCCTGCTTCCCGAAGACGGGAGATCGCACGAATTCGATAATGTGGGCAAGGCCCTCGGGATTTCGATGGTCCAGATGGAGCGCTATCTGGAGGGGATCTCGGCCGTGCTCGACGCCGCCATTGCGCGACAGGAGTCTCCGCCAAAAGTGGAAACGATACGGGCCAATTATGTCGACACGCGCGAGGGCGAACGCCATATCCCCGGGGCCTGGGGCAAGGCTCCGGACGGATCGGTGCTCTTTTTTCGCAAACTGGGCTATCCCTCGGGCATGCTCCGCGATTCGCGGGTTGCCCGCGACGGTATCTACCGGGTGAAAATCACGGGTTATGCCTATCGGTCGGAGGAACCGATCACCTTCTCCGTGAGCGGAACGAGCTTCGCCCGAGGTTCCGCCAAGCCCACCTACGGTTACTTTGCCTTCGAACCCGGTGCCCCCCAGACCGTGGAGTTCACCTGCCTGATCCGGGAAAACTACATGGTGAATATCGAACCCTGGGGACTGGAGGATGAAGGAAACATCATCCGCGAAAACAAAACCACGGAAGGATATCCCGGTCCCGGTCTCGCAATCAGGGAAGTCGTGCTCGAGGGCCCCCTGACCGACGAGTTTCCCGGTCGCGGCCATCGCCTGCTCTTCGACGGGATCAATCGCACCGTGACGAGTCCGGGAGCGCGTCATCCCACCTTCGAGGTGCGTTCCAGCGATCCCCGGAGAGACGCCGCCAGCTCCCTGCACCGGGTCGCCAATCGCGCGTTTCGCCGTCCTGTCCCCCGCGAGGAGATCGCCCCTTTCCTGGAACTCTTCGAGGAACAATACCTCGAATCGAATGATTTTGAGGCGGCTCTCCGGGCCGCGGTCTCCGCGATATTCGTGTCGCCGAAGTTTCTCTACCTCATCGAGGAACCCGGATATCTCGACGATCACGCCATCGCCAACCGGCTGTCCTATGCCCTGAATCGAACGCTTCCCGATGAGGAACTTCTCGCCGCGGCTGCCGCGGGCCGACTGGCCAGGGATCCCGTGGCTCTCTGGCAACAGGCGGAGCGTCTCATGGCGAAACCCGATTTCGAGCGCTTCATCGTCGATTTCACCGATGCCTGGCTCGATCTGCGAAACATCGATTTCACCGCGCCGGACGATCAGCTCTACCCCGAGTTTGACGCCTTTCTCCAGTATTCCATCGTCGAGGAAACCCGCGCCTTCCTCCGGGAGCTTCTCGACCGGAATCTTCCGGCCCGCCAGATCGTCAAGTCCGAATTCGCCATGCTGAACAATCGCCTGGCGATGCATTATGGTATCGAAGGCGTTCGCGGTCCCGAGGTCCGGCGGGTCCCCTTGCCCGAAGGAAGCGTGCGCGGCGGTTTTCTCTCCCAGGCCAGCGTGCTCAAGGTCTCGGCCAACGGCACCAACACCTCTCCGGTCCTCCGCGGAGTGTGGGTTCTGGAACGCATCCTCGGCCAGACACCTCCGCCGCCACCTCCTGGAATTCCCGGCGTCGAACCCGACATTCGAGGGGCGGAAACGCTGAGGAATCTGCTGGAAAAGCACCGGAGTTCCGAATCGTGCCAGAGCTGCCACGAGATGATCGATCCGCCCGGATTCGCTCTGGAGAGTTTCAACCCGATCGGGGGGTGGAGGGATCACTACCGCAGCCTCGGCTCGGGGGAACGGGTCAACCTGGAAGTGGATGGCCGCAACGTCCGCTACCGGATCGGGCCGCCCGTGGATCCGTCGGGCCAACTGGCGGACGGAGCTTCCTTTGCCGATTTCAACGAATTCCGCGATCTTCTCCTCAAAGATGAAGACCGCATCGCCCGATCCTTCGCCACGAAACTGCTTGTCTTCTTTACGGGCCGGGAAATGGGATTCTCCGACCGGCCCGCGATTCACCAGATCGTTCGGCAGTCGGGGGAGAGGGATCACGGTATGAGGGATCTGGTCAAAGCCGTCGTCTGCAGCGAAATCTTTCGTAGAAAGTGAGCCACCTTTCATGATACCGACACCTCACATCGCATCGCAACATTCGCTCGACCGCCGACATTTCCTGCGGGGTGCCGGGGGAGTGTTTCTCGGTCTCCCCTTCCTCGAGGCCATGGTGCCCGCCTTTCGGAGAACCGCCGCGGCTGCGGTGATCCAACCCAAGCGATTCGTCGCCATGTGTGCTGGCCTGGGATTCCACGCGCCCTATCTCTTCCCCGAGAAGACGGGCCGCGACTACGAATTGACGCCTTATCTGGCCAAACTGAAGGATTACCGGGACCGGATGACTCTTTTCTCCGGACTATCGCATCCCGAACAAAACGGAAACAACGGTCACGCCTCCGAATTGACCTGGCTGACCTCGGCGAAGCGGCCAGGGCTGGCCGGGTTCCGCAATAGCATCTCGATAGATCAGGCCATCGCCCGCGAAATCGGCATCGAAACCCGGTTCCCCTACCTGGCTCTCTCGAACAGTTCCTCCTCGCTCTCCTGGACCGCGAACGGGGTCGAGATACCTGCGGAATCCCGCCCTTCCCGCCTTTTTCAGGCGATGTTTATCGATGGGACGCCGCAGGAGGTGGCCGCCGAGGTGAGACGTTTCCGGACGGGTCGCAGCATTCTCGACACCGTGGTCGGCGAAGCTCGGCGATTGGAGAAGGATCTCGGATTCCGGGACCGGGAAAAGCTGGATGAATACCTCGACTCGGTCCGGGAACTCGAGGTGCGACTCCAACAATCGGAGGGCTGGGCGGAGCGCCCCAAGCCAGAGGTTGAGATGGACCCCCCACGTGATGTCGAGGACCGGCACGACACCATCGCCAAACAGCGTCTCATGTACGACATGATGGTTCTGGCTCTCCAGACCGATTCGACCCGCACCATCACCTACCGGATCGGAGGGATGAATGCGGTTCCCTCGAACATACCCGGAGTGAGGACCGACTGGCACAATCTCTCCCACCACGGGCGCGACGAGGCCAAGATTGGCGAACTGAAACTGATTGAGGAAGCCGAGTTCGAGGCTTTTGCGGGGTTTCTCGGCAAACTGGACTGCCACCGCGAGGGTGACCGGTCGCTGCTCGACCTGACCTCGGTTCTTTTCGGATCGAATCTGGGCAACGCGAGCAGCCATGACTGGCGCAATCTGCCTATCATCCTGGCGGGAGGGGGGTTCCGTCACAGCGGGCACGTGGCGTTTGACGCCGAAAACAATACTCCCTTCGCCAATCTGTTACTCGCTCTGGGACAGCGCATGGGCCTGGAAATCGACCAGTTCGGCAGCAGCACCGGGGTGGTCGGTAATCAGTAGTCAGTAATCAGTAATCTAATCAGTATTC
>CAZLUZ010000179.1:0-9625 GCA_964562825.1 uncultured Akkermansia sp. | reverse complement strand
GCATCGCATCAGCCGGGCATTTCCGCGTACCCTACCGAGGGGGAGAGGTCCACTCTGCCCCGAAACACTTCATCGTTATAAAAACCAATGTTTCTATGAAAAATATTTCTCTTTTCTCTATCATCGCCGTGTTTTCGGCCACCCTCGAAGCGGCAGAGCCGCTGATTCTCGATGACAAGTCGCCGGCAGAGGCCTGCCGGTGGGATTGCCACCGTCCCGACAGTCATGCGCCGATCGGGGTGATGGGAGACCACACTCACCATGCCGGGGAGAGCATGCTATCCTATCGCTACATGTTCATGGACATGCGGCCGAACTATCTCGGCGACAGCGAGGTGCCTGTGTCGCGGGTGCAGGGGCCGCCGAATGGGCAAACCTTCCCCATCATCCCCACCAACATGCAGACCCAGATGCACATGCTGGGCTTCATGCACGCTCCGACGGATGAATTGACGTTGATGGCCATGCTTCCTCATGTGGACAAGGCGATGGATCACAGTGTGGTGAACGGCACCACCTTCCGCACCCACACCTCTGGGGTGGGGGATTTCAAGTTTGGGGGCCTGCTCAAGGTCTTCGACGAGGATTGCCAGCGGATTCACCTCAATCTGTCGATGAGCGCTCCGACTGGGTCGATTGACGAGACGGGTTTCGTTCCTCCTGCCGGGGGTGTCATTCGGCTGCCCTACCCCATGCAGTTGGGCTCAGGAACCTGGGACCTTCACCCCGGGGTGACCTACCTGGGTCAGCAATGTCGCCTTTCCTGGGGGGTGCAGGCGGCCGCGGTGGTGCGGCTCGGTGAAAACTCCGAGGATTATTCCCTGGGCGACGAGTTCACCCTCAACGGCTGGCTCGCTTGCCGCCTGTCGGATAGCTGGAGCGTTTCGGTTCGCAGTGCCTTCCGGTCCTGGGGCGATGTCGACGGGGCCGATCCGAATCTCAATCCCCTGGTCGTGCCCACCGCCCGCCCCGATCTGCGGGGAGGAGAGCGGGTCGACCTTTTTGGCGGCGTCAACTATTTCATCCGGAGCGGTCCGTTTGAGGGCCACCGCATCGCGGCGGAGGCCGGCGGGGCGGTATGGCAGGACCTCGACGGGCCCCAGCTGGGCATGGACTGGATGATGACCCTGGGCTGGCAGAAAGTCTTCTGATCACGGCTTCCCGCCCCGGACGGTTCGACCCTTTTCGCTCCGGGGCGGCTCGCCCCCATTCGCGGTGCCGCACTGTGCACCATGCCCCGCCGGAGCCTGTGGCTGCAAAGGGGCCTGTTTCCCGATTCGGGAAGGGCTCGGCCGTCAGCGAGTGGAGGCACCCGAGGGGTTGCCCTGCTTCGGTTCCCGGCGCCTGATGACGAGTTCCGCACAACCTGTCTCGAGGTCTTGTTCCCGGGCAAATTCCTCATCGGAAAGCACGCCGATCACGATTTCCGCCGTGGTCCGTATCGTCGCTCCTTCCTTCAGGTGTCCGCCTCGGGGAAGGCCCTGCGCATCGGCTACCAGGACATGAACATGGGAACCGTCGGGGGAGAGCGTTCCGGCGAGGGAGAGAATCTCCCACGGCCCTTCAAGAATCTCGACGGCTTCCGCATCGGCAAAGCGGATGGCGGCAGAGGTGAGGCTGCCGATCCCGGTGAGGAGGAACGCCGCGCTCCAATTCCTCTCGACTGCGAGCCGGTCGAGTTCCCTTTTGAGATCCTGTCCGGGGCGTAAACGAAGGCTGTGAGTGGTCATAGGAGTCTCCCGAAGCCCTGACAACATACCTTATTCCCCGCCGCCTGCAGCCGTTTGTTCGGTGCTCAGGCGTTCCCTGGTTATTCCGGCATGCCTCCGCGCGTCCCGTTTTGTGAGAAGGGCAGCTGCAATCATTCCGAGAAGGGCACCGATATAGCCAAAGTTGTGGATGTGACCGACGCAAGCGAATCGGGAAAGATCGGTAATGCCGTAGGATAAGCGCCATTGCTCCCAGTCGTCTTTCGGGGTCTCATAGGTCATCGTTCCGTATAGGTATCCTATGAAGCCAAAAAGCGCAGAGAAAGCGAGCAGCATCCCAAACTGGCGCGTGACCCATCGCAGAGGCAGGATTCCCCGACCACCCGGGAGTATGGCTATCCGCCCCAGGATCCACCCGGCTACCATGCCGACCCACCACGTAGCCAGGAATCCAATGATGGCGACAAACGCCCGATCCGCGAGGCCGAAGTCGGCATAGGAAAACTGCGCAAATTTGAATTTGGTAAATACTCGGGTCCGAGGGTGAAGGTGATCTGATCATGGACGACTCCGTAGGTGCCAGCGGCGACGGATCCGATCAAGGCCAGCAAAAAGAGGTCAGGTATCAGACGCAAGGGAACGTGTGGATAGAGAAGCGTCTTCAGCGTCCCGTTGATGGGCTTTTGGCGAACGTTTTCTGCCTTCTGGATCACGCTTCAGTTTTTGGCGGGTTTCCTCGATAGGTGGTTTCGCAGAATCCCGGCCCACCGTGGTGATCGCCTGGGGCCACCCAATCAAGTTCCCCTGAGTCCCGACCGTCTGTTCGCCTACCGCTCCCGGTAGGGGACGAGCTTGCCCAAAACCTCCTGGTTGGGAGTCCCCTCCAACAGGCCGAGAGACACCAGGAAATTGTCGGACGCAACGAGGGTCTTTTCGAGCCAGCCGGCCCGATTGAAAAAGCCATGGGACTGACCAGGCGCGATGAACTTGTCGGAGCGGACACCCAAAGCTTCCGATTTGGCCCAATAGGTCTCCGCCTGCTCGAGCAGTGGGTCCCTGGAACCGAAAAGGAGCAGTGACGGGGGCGTATCTTCGGTGAGGTGCACGACTGGGGAGATTTTGCGCGCGACTTCAAGATCGTTGTCTATTTTCTCCAAAAAATCGGCAAATTTTTCCGGATCTTCACCGCCCATCCCCGGATTAAACAGCAGCATGGCGGCTGGTCTGGTGGAAATGCTCAGGTCGTCCGTGGGGGCCTCGACACTTTCGGCAATCATCAGGCAAGCTGCCAGGTGCCCGCCTGCGGAGCCGCCCGAGGCCACAATTTTCTCGGGGTCGATGCCGAGGCGATCGGCATTCTGCTTCATCCAGCGCATGGCCGTGCGCGCATCACGCACACATTCATCGGGGCTGACCCCGTCCTTGTTCTTGATTCGGTAGTCCGCTCTCGCCGCCACCATGCCGCGCGACGCGAAATACTCGGCCTGAGGCAGAAATTGTTTGGGGGTGCCCTTTTTCCATCCTCCTCCAAAGAAAAAGATGATGCTTGAACGCGAATCGCTCGAGTCCCAATCGGGCGGAAAGTGCAGGTCGATGGTGAGATCGCGATCGCCCCGGGTGGCGTAAACTTCAGTCCTGGTTTCCCCCGCCTCGATTACCGAGGGGGGAAAAAGGCAGAAAAAGAGCGCGAAAATCGAAGCGGATAGGGGTGGCGATTTTTTCTTCATGTCGGACCTTCACGAATACGTAGATCTGACGGGAGTGAAGCGCAAGGAATCATCCGTCGTGATCGGGCCCGGCGCTTTATCGATTGGGAACGACATGCTGTTTGGTCAGCGCAACCTGAGTTGGGCTTGGTCGACGGTTTCGGCTGCCCTTAGCGTAATCCTGTAAACCGAGTGACCTGGCCTTGGCCGTCTCCGACCCGTTGAAGCAGGGCTCTTGCTCCCCGAACGGCTCAAACTGAATCGCCCCGGTTCTCAGGGCAAAGCCATAGATCTTGGAATCCCTGTCTATCGCCTAGATGAACCTCCTCAGAGCGGGAATCGACGTATCCAAAACCTCGGTCGCCACGTCCAAATCTATCATCCGAACTCCAATGTGGCCCTCAAGCGAATATTCACAGGGAATGTGTTTCGTCGTTATTCCTTTCGCCACCGAAAGAAGGTATCAAAAAAGGTGGATTGGACGATTCCGTCATAGGTTATTCCTGAAGGAGATGCGCGACCCATCAAGTTTTTCCGTCTTTATGCCGGATCTCATCTCTTAGCCGAACGCGAAGGCTCTGGAGCGCGCAAAAAAGGGCGATTCATGCCTCTGCAGACCGGCCAACACCAAGATGTAAGGCCCGCGAGACGTCGCAGCCCCAGCCAGAATCCCGCCCGGAGCAATGGGAAAACTCCCGCTAAGCAGAGAAAGAAGCTAGGAAATCGGACCGTTTTGCAAAACCGAAAACTTTCTTGGGTGAGAGACCGAAAGGGATCATGTCACGGCGCCGACGCTGCGCGGCGTGCGGTCCGGAGAGTCGGCTCGCATCCCAAAACAAAGGATTGAATTTTCGCGATTGCCCCGGAAGGTTGACGCTCCATGAGGAGTCTGCTCAGATCCAAAATCCACTTGGCCACGGTCACCGAGGCCAACGTGAATTACGTGGGGAGTATCGCCATCGATCGTGATCTGATGGACGCCGTGGACCTGTGGCCGGGAGAAAAGGTATTGGTGGCGAGCGCCACCTCGGGTGCTCGGCTCGAAACCTATGTTCTGGAAGCGGAATCCGGTAGCGGCACCATCGGCATCAACGGGGCCGCGGCCCACCTGATCCGGTCCGGCGAGCAGGTTATCATCATGGGATTCGAGATCGCTGATCGTCCGGTCACGCCAAAGGTTGTGTTGGTCGATTCCGCCAACCGAGTGGTGCGCGAACTCACCGAAAAACCCGGTCTGGCCGTAGGGGTTTCCTGAGCGGACCCAGGGAAAACACCGCGGCCCCCCAAGCTTTCGCGATCTTCGGTCCTGACCGTCAGCCTTGATCACCTGTCGTGGATGGTAAGGCCCCGACGGGCCCGCCACGGTCGGTGCGCCGGTGGGCTAGCCGGGCGGCCAGGCCAACTGACGTCCCGCCAGCAGGTGGACATGGAGATGGGGAACCGATTCTCCCCCCTGTTTTCCGTGGTTGATGACCAGCCGAAATCCCCGCTCGGTGGACCGGACGCCGAGAGCTTCGGCGATCTGTCCGGCGGTGAGCAGGAGATGCCCGAGAGTCTCCCGATCGTTGTCCTCCGCCTCGCCAATTCTGGGGATCACCCGCTTCGGCACGACGAGGATGTGGACGGGAGCCTGACGATCGATGTCGCGGAAAGCGATGCAGACATCGTCCTCGTGGACGATGTCTGCGGGAATCTCGCGAGCGATGATTTTTTCGAAGAGCGTCATGACGGAATGACGGCAGGGCAGATCACGGCTTGACCTCCAGATTGAAAATGGGGTTGGCCAGTTCGCCGTAGCAGCGGAAGGTATCAAGCCGCGATTCGATCTCGCTCAAGAGAAGATCGCAGGCGGAACACCAGCGCCGGGAACGGTTCAGGATGAGGACACAGCGGCGGAGACCGTGAAACTCCACACAGGTAGCCTCGCTGTCGATAGCGGCGCGGCACTCGCGGTCGAGCAGTTGGAAGAAGGCCAACTCGTAACCTTCACCGGCACGGCGGGCCAGTTCGCTCAGGGAAACGCGCAGGGGAGGGGGGCTCTTGTCGATGCGTGCGGCCACCTGAGACAACCCCATTTTCGTCAGAGTCGTACCGATCTTGTCAAATAGTACCTCCGAATCAATGACGGTTCCCTCATAGTGATTTTCCAGGTAGCGTTCCACCCCGCGGGAGATATCCACGGCAAGCCACTCGGGCAGCTCGGTGCCGGTGGCGGCATCGGTCAGGGTTTGTTCCAGCCAATCGGTCTGGCAGATCGTGAGGCTGTTATTTCCAAGACGGATGAACGGCAGGTGATGCGGAAGGGCAATCATAACGGCAAGTTTGTGTTTTGTGGTAGGTATGCAGAGCGGTTTGTACTGACGAACACGCAACCCGGGTCGGGCCGACGCGAAATCGGTCAGGTGTTGAGGGCAGTCCCGAAAAGCTCGGGCTGCAGGGTCGGTTCCGGAGGGAATTTCTCCAGCGACTCGATCACCTCGTTGAATTCGCCAACGTCCTGAAATTGCCGGTAAACCGAGGCGTAGCGGACGAAAGCGACCGGGTCGATCTGTTGAAGCTGATTCATCACCTTCAAACCAATCGTGCTGGTGGGAATCTCTCTCAGATCATCAGCAGTAAACGAAGTGACAATTTCGTCAACCGCCTTCTCCAAGGTCTCCAACGATACGGGTCTCTTTTCACAAGCCTTGATCAGACCGGCCAACAACTTCTGTGGCTTGAAGGGTTCCCGCGTACCATCTCGCTTGATGACAAGCATGTGGCCGCGTTCAACCTGCTCGTAGGTCGTGAATCGAAAACCGCAACTAAGACATTCTCGACGACGCCGAATGGAAAATCCATCTTTGTTCGTGCGAGAGTCAATAACCCGGTCTTCGAGGCTATTGCACTTGATACAACGCATGGTGGTGACCAACCATCGGTAACACAACATGTAGGGGCGTCAATCGCGGAAACACCACAATATGTAGTTTTTTGTTAACCCGCCTTGAGTGATTTTTTTAGAAAACCCGAGGTCGAGACAGTGGGTTTTAAAAATCTGTGGCGGAAATGTTGCTTTCCCCTGGAACCACCCGAATCCCCACTAAAAATTTGTCTTTCTTCCCTTTTTCCGTTGACGGGACGCCTTTTTTCCGGCGGTTTTGCCTCGTCGGAGGGCGGGACGCTAGCAACGGATTCGGCCGTTGCAAGCGCCGGTTGCGATTTCTCCCCCGGTTCGGTTCCACCGCCGCGTCGGGGGAGGAATCTTATCGACGCGCGATGAAGATTCGCTAGGTTTTTCCGATGAAGTTTGCCTTGTTTGCCGTGGCGTGCCTCAGCGCCGCGACGTTTGCCGTGCGCGGAGAGGAGTGGACTGGCCATGCGCCGAGGGAGGAAATCGAGCCGGAGTTCTCGGGGGAGGAGGGACGGCTCATCCTCTCCGCCTCCGGCGGGCCGGGGACGAATGGACACTGGCGAACCACCTTCCCCGTAGAGGGAGGGGAAATCTATCGCTTCGAGGTGAAACGGCGCGCAGAGGGGATCGCCTACCCGCGAAGGAGTTGCGTGGCTCAGATCACCTGGCTGGGGGAGGAGGGGCAGTCGGTGCTGAGTCCAGAGCCGATCAACCCCGCTTATTTCGGCAATCTCGAGACCACGGCTCAGCCCGAATTCCCCCGGGATGGCGAGATCGAGGACGGTTGGGTGAAGGTTGCGGGCACCTATCGGGCGCCGATGGCGGCGGTGGAAGCACAGGTGCGGCTCCACTTGCGCTGGACGGCAGAGGGCCGGGTCGAGTGGAAGGACGTTCGCCTCGAAACCGTGAACGAGGAACCGAGGCGCCCCGTCGTGCTGGCGGCGGTGCACCACAACCTCGCCGGCAGTCGAGAGGAGCCCGCGGAGAACCTCCGGCTGCTCGCCCCCTTCGTGGAGGAGGCGGCCCGGCGTAAGGCCGACCTCGTCGTGCTGCCGGAACTTTTGACCTGCAAGGGCGTCACCCGCGAATTCGCAGACGTGGCCGAGCCGGTTCCCGGCCCCACGACAGACTTCTTGGGGACGCTGGCCGGGAAGCTCGGTTGCCACATCGTGGCGGGACTGGTGGAGCGGGATGGAAACGAGATCTTCAATACCGCCGTCTTGCTCGGTCCCGGAAAAGAGAACGGTGCCCTCATCGGAAAATACCGCAAGGTGAGTCTGCCCCGGGAGGAGATCGAACGGGGGCTCAGCCCGGGGGAGAGTTACCCGGTCTTCGATACGCCCTTCGGCAAACTGGGCCTGCTCCTCTCCTATGACGTCTTCTTCCCCGAGGTAGCCCGCGAGCTCGCCGCCGGGGGTGCGGAGGTGATCGCGCTGCCCATCTGGGGCGGGCATCCCCGGCTCGCCGCGGCGCGCTGCATCGAGAACGGCGTCTACCTGGTGACATCGACCTACGCCGACCACGGCGTAAACTGGATGAAAACCGCGGTGTGGAATCGTGAGGGCGACCGGATCGCAGAGGCGACGGGATGGGGCACGGTGGTGACCGCGGAGGTCGATCTGGCCCGTCGGACCTATTGGCATGGTCTGGGCGATTTTCGGGCTCGCATTTTTCGAGAATCCCCGATCCGGCAGGCGGAACCGAGTGCCTTGGCCGAAGACGACGGGGACGCCCGGGAGGGAGCCGAAGAATGATGCGGACGGCACCTTTTTTCCTCGTACTCATCATGGGCACTCTGTCGGCATCCGGGAGCGAGGCGGCCCCCTGGATCGCGCACCGGGGAGCCAGTGCGGTGGCGCCGGAGAACACCCTTCCCGCCATCCGGATCGCCATCGAGGCGGGGGCATCGGTGGTGGAGTTCGATGTGCGCGAAACGCGGGATGGAGAGTTGTTTCTCTTTCACGACGCCACCCTCGATCGGCTCTGCGGTCGCGGGGGGTCCTTCGACGAACTGCGGGCGGAGGAGGTGGCTCGACTCGACGTGGGGAAATGGTTTCCCGGGGGGCGTTTCGCGGGCGAAAGACCGCCCACCCTGGCCGAGGCGGTGGATTTTTGTCTGACGCGAGGCGTCACTCCCCTGATCGAGAGGAAATCCGGCACGCCCGCCTCCTACGCCGGGGTGCTGCGGGAACTCGACGCGGTCGATGCGGTGATCGTACAGAGCTTCGACTGGGATTTCGTCCGGGCGATGCGCCGAGAACTGCC
Organism: uncultured Akkermansia sp.; assembly: GCA_964562825.1. GTDB lineage: Bacteria > Verrucomicrobiota > Verrucomicrobiia > Verrucomicrobiales > DEV007 > Arctic95D-9. Next base: position 1,052 of record CAZLUZ010000179.1, on the reverse strand, counting down.
CGGCCTCCGGGTCGGGGCTCTGGGAAAAGGTTCGCTCGCAGATCACCGGGAGGAGTTGGAGACTCTGTCGCCGGATTGGATTGGCTGGCGGGATCCCGATCTCGATCTCAGCGCGGACTTGGCTTGGGTCCGGCAGGGCGGTTTTCTCCTCGCGGTGTGGACGGTGAACGACCCCGCCCGGGCTCGGCTCCTCGTCGAAGCTGGGGTCGACCGCATCATCACGGATCGGACCGATCTCTTTGCCGAGGAGGGTGCCGCGAGCAAAACGGGGCAATGAGTTTCCGGCAAAACTGATATCGCGGGCGATTTGATGAAGAAACGCGGACGCGTAACGTCCACCGGATATGAGCCGATTCCTCGATTCCACCCTCAGCTATTTCGACGAGGCCGCATCCTTCTCCGATCTGCCGGAGGGGGTCATTCGTCAAATTCGCGCCTGCAACAGTGTGTACCGGATCCGGTTTCCCGTGGTGTGCGAGGAGGGCAAGGTAAACGTCATCACTGGCTACCGCGCCGAGCACAGCCATCACCGGCTGCCCACCAAGGGGGGAATCCGCTTCAGCACCCGGGTGGACCAGGACGAGGTGATCGCGATGGCTTCGCTGATGACGTGGAAGTGCGCCATCGTTTCGGTGCCCTTCGGTGGGGCGAAGGGCGGGGTCACCATCAATCCCCGTGAGGCCAGTCCCTATTTCCGGGAGCGGGTGACGCGCCGGTACATTGCCGAACTGATCAAAAAGAATTTCATCGGACCGGAAATCGATGTCCCCGCGCCCGACTATGGCACCGGCGAGCGGGAGATGGGCTGGATTGCGGACACCTACAAGGCGCTGCGACCGGATTCCCTGCATGCCTATGCCTGCGTCACGGGAAAACCCATCGCCCTACACGGCATCGAGGGCCGCACGGAAGCAACCGGTCTCGGCGTTTTTTTCGGGATTCGGGAGTTTCTTTCCCGGGAAGACATCACCCGGCCCCTGGGTCTGCAGCCCGGCGTGGCGGGCCAGCCGGTGCTCGGTCAGGGCCTGGGGTAGGTCGGGGTTAATTGGGCC
>CAZLUZ010000178.1:0-9650 GCA_964562825.1 uncultured Akkermansia sp. | reverse complement strand
CGGCATTCGCGTCGATGATCTCTCCCTCGTGACTCATCACCAGCAAGGCATCCGAGGCGTGGTCGAACCCCGCCTCCTTCCAGCGGTGGGCCTCGCTCGCACAACTGGTGGCCGGCGCTTCGATCAGGGCGAGAGCCGTGTCCTGTCCGAAGGGCGACAGGGTGACCGGATAGGTGGCGCCATCCTCGTCCCCCTCGACATCGAGCCGCACGGTGAGTCCCTCCTCGAATACCGCCGCCAGATTGTCCTCCAGGGCCCGTCCGAAATCCGCCCAGGAATCGCCCACCGGCCGGCCCACGCTCTGGCGGCCCAGACCCACGTTCGTCTCCCAGGGTATGATCGGGGCGGAGAAATCCTTGATCACCCCGCGACGATCCAGCAGGATAAACATGTCGGGAACCGCATTGAGCAGCGCCTGGGCCTTGGCGGAGAGGTCGCGCAGTTTGGCCATGAGCTGCAGGTCTCGGGGCCGCAACTGGTAGATGCGCAACGCCACCTGGTCGTGATGATCGATCACCGTCGAGCAGGTCACCACCGATGGCTTTTCGGAACCGTCGGGGAAGATGAACCGGAGCTTGCGGGGCTCGTCGATCGACGAGAGCGGTTCGCGGTTTTCCTCCTCGTAGAGTCCGGTGGCATCCTCCCGGTGCAGCAGATCGAGAAATCGCATGCCCGTGAGGTAGCGCGCGTCCATCCCGGAAAACTCGACAAAGGCGGCATTTACCTCGCTGATGTATCCCTCCCGGTTTACCAGCACGATTCCGCCGGCGGCATGGAGAAAGAGGCAACGGAACTTCAGGTTGGCCTGACGCAGTGCCTCATCCGAACCGATATCATCGGTCACGTCCGTCTGCATCACGATCATGGCTCCCTCGGCGGTGAGTGCCGCCCGGAATTCGATGTGGCGCGGACCGTGTTTCACGCTGCGCAGCTCAAAGGTGCGGGTGATCTGATTTCGCCAGACGTGGTCGTGCCAGGAGGAGATCATCGCCGCCTCGGCCGCGGGATCATCGCAGACCCGCCGGAGATACTCATCCATCCCGCCCGGGCATCTGGACGCATCCATCCCCAGCAGATCGATGTGGGCCTGGTTGGTGTAGAGCACCTTCTGCCGCTGATCGAGCAAAATCACCGCCTGAGGCAGCGCGGCGAAGACCGCCTGCCAGGGCGACAGATCGGGCGACTCGCCCTCCGATTCATCGAGAGCGAACGGACTCCCCGCCCCTTCGTCGAAGATTTCAAAGGACTTGGCTCCGGAAGCGGGCGAATGTTGCCCCCCTTCCCCTCCCCCTTCACGGGGCTCAAAAAACGGATTGTTCGGATCCACGACGACAAGCGGTTGGTTTCTAACTCTCTATTTTTAGGATGGGTTAAAAGTTTGGCAAGCGTTACTTCACGCTTCTTTACATTCTTGAATTTCAATTTTGCAAATTCTACCATTCCGGGGACCCCGACTCCCGGTTCGCTCCGCCCGAGATTGCTCTTCCCCCTATGAAACTGGCCCGCCTTCCCGACGGCACTCCCGAGATTTTCCACACCATCCAGGGGGAGGGCCGAAACGCGGGGATGCCCGCGGTCTTTGTCCGCTCCTCGATCTGCAACCTCCACTGCCGCTGGTGCGACACGGATTACACCTGGAACTGGGAGGGCACTCCATTCCGGCACATCCGCGACTCGGAGCCGGGCCACGGCAAGTTTCGGCGGGAGGACCAGATCGTGGAAATCCCCGTGGAAGAGCTGGTCGACCGCGTCTCCGCCTATCCCTGCAGAAATTACGTCTTCACCGGGGGCGAGCCTCTCCTCCACGAAGCCGATTGGGTCTCGCTCATGGATGGCATCGGTGGGCGCCGGACCGACCACCCTCCCCATTTTGAGGTGGAGACGAACGGCACCCGTCTGCCCGGCGGAGCTTTCCTGTCGCGAATCCATCAGTTGAACGTCTCGCCGAAACTGGAAAACTCCGGCGTCGCTGCGGCGAGCCGCCTTCGCCCGGAAGTTCTCGCCGCGCTGGCGGAAACAGGGAAGGCGGATTTCAAGTTCGTGATCTCGATGGAGGAGGATTTCCGCGAGATGGAGCGGATCGTCCGGGAGACGGGCCTCCCCCCTGACCGGATTTTCCTCATGCCGGAGGCCCTCACCGTCTCCCAGTTGGAATCGAACCAGACCCTTGTCGCCAGGCTGGCCCGCGATCACGGTTTCCGCTACTCCGACCGGCTCCACCTCCGCCTCTTTGGGGCGAGGCGCGGAAACTGACCCGGTGCCAACCCTATGCTCTCCCTCTCTCTCCTCCTTTTCCTTGTGACCGACCCGTTCGGGAATCTCGTCACCTTGAATTCCCTGCTCCGTCAGGTGCCACCGTGCCAACGCCAGTTGGTCATCCTCCGGGAGATCGGCATCGCCGCCGTCATCCTGCTCCTCTTCGCCTACTTCGGGAGTGCGCTGCTCGGTGCGCTGGGACTCGGTGGCCCCGCCCTGAGCATCTCCGGCGGTATCGTCCTCTTTCTGATCGACCTGGGAATGCTGTTTCCCTCGCGCAGGATCATCGAGGAGGCGGCCGACGAATCGCCCATCATCGTCCCCATCGCTCTGCCCCTGATCGCCGGTCCCAGCGCCATTTCCATGGTCATCCTCTTTTCCGAGACCCACAGCCGCCTCGAGGTCAGCGGGGCGATTCTGCTGGCTATCGCGGCATCTGCCGCCATTCTCGCGGTCTCTCCCGCGCTGTTTCCGCTTTCTCGGGCAGCGGGGAGCCAATGCCCTGGAAAGGCTGATGGGACTGATCCTGGTGATGATTTCGGTGCAGATGGTCCTGGACGGGATCGACACTTACCTCGATTCGCGCGCCCTCCCCGTCTAATGTCCTTGCGGGATTGCAGACCGATTTCAGCCGCCTTTGCTTCGAGAAGGACCCCTGCCTCCGGCGGATTGGTTGCAACAGGGGGGAAAAGGCGTGAGTCTCCCCGCCATGGGAATCCGGTTCTCCGTCGCGCTCTTTGCCACGTTCTCCTTTCTCGCATTTGCTCAGGAGACACCCTCTCCCGCCGATCGGCCGGCGGAAGACCTGCGCCGGCAACTCGAAACGCTGAAAGCACGCGTCGGTGAACTGCCCGCCGCTTCCGAAGGGGAGAAAGAAGAACACGAACGCCTCCTCACAGAGGCGGAATCCTTTCTTGCCGAAGCGGAAAAATCGGCTGAAACAGCCCTCGCCTACCGCTAACTGGTCGGCTCGGCACCCGAAAGAATCGCCGAATTCGAGAGACAGAGGGAAGCTCTCGCCGCCGAGGGTGAGAGCGATCCCGTCGGGAGCGCCCTGCCCGCGTCCACCCTGGAGGAAATCGAAGCTCTGCGGGCCGCCCAACAGAGCGTCCTCGCCGTTCAACAGGGCCAGTTGGATGATCTGTCAGGGGAACTCGAATCCGTCGAAACCGAAGACCCGGAGAAAGCCAGCCAACGGATGGCCGCCGCGCGGGAGGAATTGGACGACGCCGAGGCCGAATTGGCGGCCCTGGCCACAGCAGACGGGGAGGCCAGCGAGTCGCTTCTCACCCAGGTGCAGAGACTGCATCTCGCCGCCAGCATTGCCGCCGCCCGTAGTTCCCTGAATCTGATCGAACAGGCCCGCATCAGCCGAGACAGCCGGGAACGGATTCTCCTCAGTGAGATCGCCCTGGCCCGCGCCAGATTGGAACAAACCCGGGAAATCCTTGGCCGGATCGAGGAAGCCATTGCTCTTAAACGGCGCGAGATCGCCGCCCAATCCCAGTCTGCAGCGGCCGAGGCGAGATTCCTGGAGAGCGACAATGATTTCGTCGTGAAACTGGCCGCGGCAATCGAGGAGTTATCCAAGAGCCTCGATGAGTCCACTGATGATCTGGACGATCTGCGCCAACAACAGAGCCGCGCCACCGCGGAACTGGACTCCATCCGCACGGTATTCACCCAGGTCCGCTCTCAACTTGGCGAAAGCTCTCCGGGCAGGGAGTTCGCGCTGATCTTGCGCGAGGAGCAACGAAGCCTTCCCAAGACGGGGGAGATCGAAAAGGCGATCGCAGATCGACGAGCCAGCATCTCCGCGACTCGGGCGCAACTCTACGAACTGGACCGGCAGCAACGGAAGCTCTCCGGAGCGGGAGAGTTGTCGCAGCTCGCCGGAAATTCCGAAATCGAAAGCGAACTCCTGGAGCAACAGAACGTGCTCATCGCGAGACTTCAGGAAACGCTCGAGAATCTCAACACGGGAAGAATCAACCTGAGCGCGACCGAACAGGCCTACCTGAGAGAGGTGGAGTCTTTCCGCCGATACCTGAGCGCCAAGCTCTTCTGGGTGCCCAGTTCTTCCCCCATCTATCGGGAACTGGTGCCCAATCTGCGGGATTCTCTTCTTCTCAGCGGTCAACGGATCGCCGAGATTCCCGGCAAAGCCTCGGTCAAAGCCTTGCCCCGTTCGGGAGTGTTTTTTCTCGGCATGGGGATCCTCCTCATCGCATGCCTGGCGGGACGTCCGGCCATGTCCAGACGAATCCAGCAAATTGGCCGGGAGATCACCAGACTATCCCGGGACAAATGGAGCGCCACCCTGGAAGCGCTTGCCTGGACGGTGCTGCGCGCGCTTCCCCTGCCCCTCCTGGCCTGTATCGCGGCGAGGTTTTTCCGGGTGATCGGGGAGAACTCGTTTGATTTCGCCCTCAGCGAATCGCTTTTCGCCATCGCGCCCGTCTTTTTCACGTTCTCCTGGCTCATCAGTCTCAGCCGGGAGGACGGGGTGCTCTCGCGACACTTCGGGTGGGAGGGCGAAATGGTGTCCTTCCTGCGCCATCACCTCATCAGATGGGCCGTTGTCTACCTTCCCCTTGTACTCGTGGCGATGATTGGGGTGAAGTGGGGGCAGGTTGCGACGATCGACGGGATCTCCCGTTGGGCTTTCATCGCCGCCATGGGGTGGACTGCCTTCGTTCTGCGGAGCTTGCTCAGTCCGCAGAACCGATTCGCTCGCAGGTTTCTTCAATCCCGTCCCGACAGTTGGATCGCCCACTTGCGCAACGTCTGGTATCTGCTCGCCATCTCCATCCCGCTGATCCTGGCGGCTGGAGCCATCGCCGGTTACTTCCTCACGGCCTTTACCCTGCATCTCTTCATCCAGAAGACCGTCGCGATTGTCGCTCTCGGTCCCATTTTTTACGGAATTCTGGCCCGGGCTTGTCTGGTTCATGAACGGCGGATCAACTTCCATCGCCGGCTCGAAGAAAGGCAGGTCGCATCGACCGGGAACGGGGAAGACGAAGCGGGAACCCAGAAGCAATTCACGGAGACTCCGGAGGAAGTGGAAGAACCGGTCGATCTCACCGCCGTCAGCGACCAGACCCGGCACCTCCTTCGCTTTCTCACTTTCATTCTTGTCGGCTACAGTATCTGGACCGTTTGGGCGAGTCTGAATTCCACGCTCGATCTGAGTCCGGCCGAGAGCGACCAGTTTGGCATCGGAACGATTTTTCGTGCGGTTCTGGTCATCGTTATCACGTTCGTGGCCGTTCGCGATATCCCCGGAGCGATGGAGTTCATCGTGCTGCGCAACACGCCTCTCGACGCGGGTGCCCGGGACGCCGTCAAAACGATCACCTCCTATGTTCTGATCGGGTTGGGTATTGCGGTCACCTTCGAGGTCCTCAATATCAACTGGTCCCAGTTCGGCTGGATCGCGGCGGCTCTGAGCGTGGGCCTGGGCTTCGGGCTTCAGGAGGTGGTGGCAAATTTTGTCTGCGGCCTGATCCTGCTCTTCGAGAGACCGCTGCGGCGGGGCGATGTGGTCACCGTGGGCGACGTGACCGGGACCGTCACCCGATTGCAGATTCGCTCGACCACGATCACCAACTGGGATCGGAAGGAATACATCGTGCCGAACAAAGAGTTCATTACCGGAACGCTGATGAACTGGACACTTTCCAACACCTTGAACCGGATCGTCATCCCCGTGGGCATCGCCTATGGCAGCGATGTCCATCGGGCTCGGGAGGTCCTTCTCCAGGTCTGCCACGATCATCCCGAAATCACGGACGATCCGGGACCGATCGTGACCTTCGAGGAGTTCGGGGACAGTTCGCTGAACCTGGTTGTGAGGTGTTACCTCCCCACCATGGACAAGCGTCTGCAGACGATCCACGAGTTGCACTGCGCGATCCACGAGCAGTTCGCCCAAGCGGGCATCGAGATTCCCTTTCCCCAGAGAGACATCCATCTCCGCGGAGCATCCGGCGGCGCGGATCGGGGGTGACCACCCGGAGTCGGACTCCAACCGCCAGGCAAGCGGCCTCGCCCGCTGCCGGCACTCCCGGAGCCCCCTCCTACGGCGTCCTCAGCCAGATGTCGCGGAACCAGACCGGCTGACCGTGGTTCTGCAGACCGATATGTCCACGGCGAGGCAAATCTTTCAGGGCCGATTTGAACTTGTTGGGGGTGCCATCCGGATTCATGCCGGGGGTGTCCCAATCGGTCACATCGACGTCCAACACTTCGATTCCATTGATCTTCACCCGAACCTGGGGCCCCTTGCAATGCAACTCCAAGGTGTTCCATTCCCCTGCCGGTTTGGACGGCTCGGACGCGGGGGCCTTCGCGTCATAGAGGGCCCCGTTCTGTTTCTTCGCGTCTTTCACCCCTTGCTTCTCCCGGAAACTCGCGTTGTCCAACAACAGGATTTCGAATACTCCCTGTACTGGATTGACCGCGTCGGACCGGAAAAACACCCCGCTGTTGGCCCCTTCGGAAAGCCTGTAGTCCAGACTCAGGATGAAATCGTCGTAGGATTCTTTCGTCCAGAGGTATCCCCGACTCACTTTCTTTGGCCTGCCTTTCTTGTCGACGACCTCCTTCATCTGGCAGGTCAGAAGCATGTCATTCTCGATCACCCAGGCATCGGGATCCTCCATCTCCCACTGGTTGAGATTCAGACCGGTAAACAGCTCGGTCTTGCCTTTCCCCCAAGGCCTCTCCGGAGAGGGCACCCCCTCGGGCCGCACCATCTTGGCGGTGGGTCGCCGGGTTGCCTCGATGTCGGCCACATGCGATTCCCAGGCCTCCTGCAACCGCGCGACGACTTCCGGGTGTTGCTCCGCGACATTGGTGGTCTCTCCGATATCGGCATCGACATCATAGAGTTGCACGGGGAACGTCGAGGGTTCGCGCCCGGGAACGCGGGCACCCCGGTCCTTGCCCCGGGCTTCGGACCAGGGGTAGAATTTCCATTTTCCGGAACGCACCGCCCCCAATCGATGCATCAAGACATAGGCATCGTGAGGACTCCGGGCACCCGGCTCTCCGGAAAGGAGCGGCCAGATATCGTGACCATCGATCTCCCTTTCCGGCAGCTTGCCTCCGGCCAGGCCGGCGAAGGTGGGGAGCAGATCGATGGTAGCGGCCACTTCCTCGCAGACCGATCCGGCAGGGATCTGGCCGGGCCACCACATCAGGGTCGGCACCCGGATTCCCCCGTCGTAGACGCTGGCCTTGCTCGATCGCAGGGGAAGAGAGGAACCGACCGCAGCGCCGTTGTCGCTGGTGAAGACCACCAGGGTTTCGCCAGACAAACCCTCCTCTCTCAGGGTGTCGAGCACTTGTCCCACGGACCAGTCAACCTCCTCGATGGCATCCCAAATCAGTTTCTCGGTGCGCCTCTCAAAGGCTTCCGAAACGGCGAGCGGCAGATGCACCATGGTGTGGGGAAGATAGAGAAAAAAGGGTTCCTCCCGACTCTCCCTGATGAAACGGACGGCCTCTTCGGTGTAGCGTTTTGTCAGGGTTTTCTGGTCCGCGGGATATTCGATGACTTCCTCGTCCCGCATCAGGGGAACCCGGTTCCGTTTCTTGTGGCCCTTGCGCAGGTCGTCCAGAGTCAGGCCCTCCCGGAGCAGGATCGTGTCGGACAACCGATTGGCCGGGTCGATCCACATATCATTGCTGTAAGGCACTCCAAAATAGGAATCGAAGCCCTGGTAGGTGGGCAGGCAGGGAGGCAGATGGCCCAGATGCCATTTGCCCACGCAGGCCGTTCGGTAACCTTCCTCCCGCAGCAGGTCGGCAATGGTCACCTCATCCGGGTGCAAGCCGGTATCGCTGTGCGGAAAGAGCACCGGACTCATGCTCAGTCGCTGGTAATGGGCGCCGGTGAGTAGTGCCGTCCGGGAACCCGAACAAACCGGGCAACCGACATAAAAATCATCGAACCGCATTCCCTCAGCCGCCATTCGGTCGAGATGCGGCGTCCTCGGTCCCGTCGCCCCATTGAATCCGACATCCCCGTAGCCCATATCGTCGATGAAGATGACAATGAAATTGGGCTGCTCGGAGGTGGGCCGGGCCTGCAGCGCGGTGAGTGTGGCGCATATCGAGAGAAAACAGGGCAAGAAAAACTTCATGGCGCGGAGTCTACCCGGCCGGAGACATCTCCTTCAAGGGTGGGCCATCCCACGATGGCGGTAGCAGATCGGCTGGTTCATCGAACCGTTGGCCGCGGTGTTGGATACCAGGGTCTCCTGTCGGGGATGGCAACGATCCGCCATCCGACACTTCCCCTCTCCAAACGAAAAAAGCCGCGCCCGAGCGGACACAGCTTTTTCTTGCGATGGGATGAGTGGCGCGTCAGGCCTCGACGTCCTCGTCGAAGTCGGGGCGCTTCGGTCGGTCAGCCTTGTCGGCGCCCGGCCCCCGGCCCTCTTTGTAGACGCCCTCCAGCTCGCTCTTGCTCACGGTGCCGTCGGCGTCCTTATCCGCCTTGGAGATCCGGGCCCACATCTCGGCGGGAACCTCCTCCTGGGTCAGCTTGCCATCGGAATCTTTGTCAAATCTCCCGAAAATGGCGCCAGCTCCACCGGGCTCGCCCTTACCTTTGCCCGCTCCACCGGGGCCCTTGCCACTGGCCATGGCAGCCCGGCCCAGTTCCTCTTTGGTCACGGCCCCGTCATTGTCCGCGTCGGCGCGGCTCATCCTCGCCCAGGCCTCGTCCGGCAACTCGTCGCGGGTCAGTGCGCCATCGCCATTCTTGTCCATTCGGGCGAAGAATTGGCCGGGGTCCGGGCGACCGGGGAGTTCGTCCGAGGAGATCATATTGTCCCCGTTCTTGTCGAGACGGCCGAGCCTTTCCCACACCTGTTCCGGTGCCTCATCCCGGGAGATGTTGCCGTCACCGTTCTTGTCCAGACGCTTGAGGAACTCGCCTCCCTTGCCCTTGCCTCCATCGCCGAATCCGGGTCCGCCGCCGGGCCGGGGAAACTCCTCCCGGGTGACCTTGCCGTCGCCGTCCTTGTCCAGTTTGCCGAGTCGCTCCCAGACCTGCGGTCCTGCTTCCTCCTCAGAGATGGCCTTGTCGCCGTCCTTGTCGAGCTCCTGCAGATTGGGGCGCCCTTTTCCTTTCCCCTCGCCCTGCGCCAGGATGGTGGGGGAGAGTGCCGCCACTCCTACGGCGGCGACTGCGGTCGAGAGAATGATTGTCGTTTTTTTCATGTCGGATGATTTGAAGGAATCTCTTGTTGAATCCAGTGAGAGAAACCCCGCCACCGAAATCGGGTTGCGCATTTTTCCCGATTGCAAGGGACCACCAGGCGCAGATGCGACCCGCACCTCGAGGTTATTTATCGTTTGAGAGGTAGGATTATGTGTTC
>CAZLUZ010000177.1:0-9658 GCA_964562825.1 uncultured Akkermansia sp. | reverse complement strand
CACTGGCCGTGGCGCCGAAATTCACCGGGTTGGGAAGGGGAATGGAGGCCCCGTCCGAGGGTGCGATGAGACTGACCGCGGGCGGAGTATTGGCCACGACATTTACCGTGCTGGCGGTGGAGGTGGTGCGAAGACCGCGATTGTCCTCGGCAATCGCGTAGACGGAGTAGGTGCCGACCGCCGCGTTCCAGGAGAAGGTGTAGGGTGCCGTGGTGTCCTCTCCCACCTTCACGCCGCCCTGATAAAACTCGACCTTGGCGATCGATCCATCCGGGTCGCTGGCGGTTGCGGCGAAAGCAATCGGATTGGGAAAGGTAACCACCGCACCATTGGCTGGTGAGGTCAAAGTGACGCTCGGAGCGGTATTGGGGTCGGTGACCGTCACGGACCGGGACGAGGAGGTCGTGCGCGACCCTTCATTGTCCTCCGCCACGGCGGTCAGGGAATACGTTCCGACCCCGGCACTCCAGGAGAACGTGTAGGGAGAGGTGGTGTCTTCACCCACCTTGACCCCGCCGGCGAAGAATTCGACTCGGGCGATCGAGCCATCGGAATCGCTGGCCGTAGCGGCAAAATTCACGGTGGCGGGCAGCGGAATCACCGCCCCATCCTGCGGGGCCGTGAGAGTCATCGCAGGTGCCGAGTTCGAATCGACGACCGTTACGGTCCGGGATTGCGAAAAGGTACGGGCGCCGTCGTTATCCTCGGCCACGGCCGTAAGCGTGTGTGTGCCGAGCGGAGCATTCCAGCTGAAGGAATACGGGGAAGTGCTATCCTGTCCTACCCGAGTACCGTTCGCGAAGAACTCGACCCGCGCGATGGAGCCGCCGGAGTCGCTGGCCGTGGCGGCAAAATTCACTGGATTCGGGTAGGTGATCGAGGAGCCGTTGGCGGGTGCCGTCAGACTGACACTCGGTGCCGTGTTGCTGCTGGCGGTGAAGGTGCGTGGGGTACTGCTGACGGGACTTGTCGATCCGTCCGTGACCGCCGCATACCACTCGTAACCGGTGCCACTCTGCAGGCCCGTCCACGACAGGGTAGCGGTGCCAAACCCGGCTGGGACCTGGACGGTGCCCAGGGCGACAAACTCGGACGCGGCCGAAGCGCCACTCATGTCATAGGAAAGGGAAAACTGGCTGTTCGAATCCGTCTCCCGGTTTCCGCTGCTGGCCTGTATGGTCGTGACGTCGATCTGGTTCTGGGCGGGCCGGAAGGTGAAATAGCGCATCCAGGAACCACCGCCCTGAGAGCGGTCCTGATAGTTCTGAACGACCGTGTGGATCGTGCGACCGCCTACGGAGTCACTGCGCACATGCTCGCCGTCGCTCTCGTGCTTGTGCCCGCAGAGCATGAGGAAGACGTTCGGATTATCGGAGAGCCCGTCAAAGATAGCCTGCCCCCGGCCCGTGAAGCTTCCGTTATCATCGCTGATGATCTCGTGACTGGTCACGATGGCCCGACGATTGGGATACTGCTTGAGAATCGAGTCGCCCCAACTGATCATGGTGCTGGTGGGGCGGTGGCGTAGGTTCACCGTGATGAAATCCATGCCCCCGGCACTGAAGAGCATGTAGTTGCAGTGATTGTCGTTGGATGAGATTCCACCGCCATAGTAGGCACGGCCGGAAAAGTGGGAGGGACCGAAAAACTGGTTGAAATAGTCGTTGCTACCCCTCCCCCCGCTGTCGAAATCGAGGTCGTGGTTTCCGGGAATGGCACTCCAGGGGATGCCATCCGGCAACCCCGTCGTGGACGGATTCTCCAGCAGCCCCATGATCTCGGCCGCGAACTCCCACTCGTAGCGTTGTTCATCGAATTCCTCGGTGACGTCTCCCATGTGCGCCACATAAACGATGTTCTCCGAGGCCCGGTCCTGGACGATTTTCTGCGACTGAGCGCGCCAGTTCTGCACGTATTGGCCGTTGTTCTCGGTGTAGTGCTGGGTGTCCGGCATCACCGCCAATACGAAGTCGCCACCCGGCGTGCCCCCGCCGCCGGTTTCCCTTCCATAGAAGGTCACGGTCAGGGGATCGTTGTCCGGATCATTCACCCGGGCCTCCAACAGCACGTTCGTGCCCGCGTCGGGCGCGCCGTCGGCTGGGGAAACCAAGGTGATCGTGGGCGGGTTGTCGCCGCCGCTGCCCGTGACGGTGACACTCCGGGCCGACGAAGTGGTGCGGGCGCCCTTGTTGTCCACCGCCACCGCGGTCAGGGTGTAGTTGCCCGCCGGAGCGCTCCAACTATAGGAGTAGGGAGAGGTCGTGTCCTCTCCGACCTTGACGGTTCCCTGGTAGAATTCCACCCGCGCCACACTGCCATCGCCGTCGCTTGCGGTGGCGGTGAAGTCGACCGTGGCGGGACGTTCAATCGTCGAGCCGTTGGGCGGGCCGGTCAGGTTGACCGTGGGGGCGGAATTGTTCCCTGGCGTAAACGAACGGGCACCTGTGCTCACGGGCGATCCTCCGTCACTCGCGGCGGCATACCACTCGTATTCGGTTCCGACATCGAGACCACTCCAATCGATGGTGGCCGTCGGCGCACCCGCCGGAGCATTGACCGTGCCAAGGGCCACCCATTCGGCCTGTGTGTTCGCCCCGCTCATGTCGTAGCTCAAGGTGAACTGGCTCTCGTTCGCCGTGCGGCGGGCGCCGTCGCGGGTACGAATGACATTGGACGTGATGGTGTTGTTCTGGGGTGAAAAGACGAGATAACGCAGCCACGTATCCCCTCCATTGGCGTCGGTCTGGTAATTGCAGAGGACGGCGTGGATTTGTCGCCCCTGATAGACTTCGGTGCGCCGCCCTTCACCGTGCCAATGCCCGCAGAGCATGAGAAAAAAGTTGGGATTGTCGCGCAGTCCCTCGTAGATGGCGCGCCCCTGATTGTAGTAGGGAGCCTGATCCACCGGGGTGCCGGCATCCTCGTGGGCCTGGAGAATCTCGTGGCTGGTCACGATCCCCCGGCGGGTGGGGTGGGCTTTGAGCAGCGAGTCCGCCCAATTGATCATGGTGGCGCTCGGCCGATACTCCATATTGATGACGATAAAGTCCATCCCTCCGGCGCTGAAGAACTGGTAATTTGCGTCCGTGGTGCCATCGGTGTAGCCATTCTGGAAATAGGACCGGCCAGAAAACCGCGAGGTCCCGAAATACTGGTTCCAGAACTGGTTGAACCCCCCATCGGCGTTGTCGGCGTGGTTGACGGGGGCACCAACCCAGGGGATACCGTGAGGCAGACCGGTGGTGGAGGGATTTTCGATCGTTACCATCGCCGAATCGGCGTTGATCCACTCCTCCTCCTCCTCGTCCCCATCCTGAACCATGTCCCCCATGTGAGCGACGAACTGAATGTTGAGAGCATCTTTGTTGCTGACAATCCAGCTGGTCATGTTGCGGAAAGACTCGATCGAACCGCGGCTCCCATTGTCCGAATACCACTGGGTGTCGGGGATCTGAACTAGGGTGAAATCCTCTCCGGTCCCGCCCCCCGTCTTTTCGCGCCCGTAGAAGGTGACACTCAACGGATCGTTGTCGGGATCAGAAAGGCTGACTTCCAGGGTGACCCTTCCGTTGGCTCCCACGTCGGTGGCGCCGTCCGCGGGGCTCAGGGCGGTGATGGTGGGCGATCCCGGATCTCCTCCCCCTCCGCCGGAAAAGGTCACCGTCAGTCTGGGCCATTCGGTGGTGAACCAACTCTCGCTGCTGTCAAGGCGCGTCCGCGTGCTTCCACCATCTACGGGCAGGAGGGCGAAACCATGGTTGGCCTCCCCGTTGGCCCAGTCCTGAACCGCCTTGATGACGTTGAAGCTGGATATGCCAGTGCCGACATTGGACTTCACGTCTTCCGCAGTCCACCACGCTTCGTCATCACCAATCTGCAGGCCACTCCCGGTCGAGCTCCACGTGCTGGACTCGCTCCATGGCCCCATCATCTTGTGGACCCGCACCCCACTGCCAGCAGTCCAGACATGAAGGTCCAGAGTCGCGCTGAGAATCTGTGCGTTGGGCGGGATCTGGTTGGAACCGGCCCCGATAATGTTGTCGAAACGGAGCAGTCCCTGCTGGGTGCCGCCTCCGGAAACCAGGTCGATGGTGGGAGCGTCGCCCGAATTCGTCGTGGGCGCGCTGGAATCCAACATGGTATCCTGAGTGCCGGAATAACCGTTGGAACCCTGTCGGAAGGTGACGGTTTGAGACGTCTGGGAAAGAACCGGCGTGGAGAACACGAAGGTCAGCAACCCGACGAGAAGGAGTCTCATGCCGTCGCGTCGAGGGGAAGTTGGAGTGGTGGTCAAGGGAGGGAAGACAGGTTGGCGGTTCAACATTTTGTCGAGAAATTCTTCGAGAAGGGTTCGAGCGGAGCGGCGAATGAAGCGAGCTTCATCGCGGAGCGGGCGGCGCAACGACCATGACAGGGGCGTCGATCCCCAGTGCTTTGTTGGCCTCCCGGAGAAGCTCCTGCCGGAAGGGCTGTCCCCGCTCCAGGTTGGGCAGGGCAAGAACATGTTCGCGCAGTCGGACCCACGCCGCACGCGCGTCCTCGCTCCTGCCCGCCCGGGTGAGGAGTTGGGCACGACGCGCCATCCACGGCTCCGGCAGAGGCCACATCTGCTGCAGGTGGTCCACGTAGTGGAGAGCCAGATCGAACTGGTCCGCCGCCGTCGCACAATCGATGCCACAGGTCAGGAGGTCCGGGTTGGGTCCCAGCCGCTGAATACCGAGCTTGACCACGTCGACCGCCTCATTCGCCTCCCGATGCCGCAGCAAAGCTTCGGCAGCCACCTTGTAAAAATCGTACCCGAGACCGGCAGATAACCGCAACGCCGCTCGAATGTCCCCAATCGCCGCCTCGGTCTCTCGCAATTCGAGAAGAACTCTACCCCTCTCGGAGAGCGCCTCCGCGTGATTCGGTTCTCCGGCGAGGAAGTCGTCCAGGGCAAATCGCGCCAACTCCCACTTTTTCCCGGTAGCCAGGGCCATCCCTCGAAAATAGTCGGTGGGGTAATGTCCCGGAGCCAGCCTGTCGGTGCGTTCCAACTCCACCAATCCGTCCAGCCATTCCCCGTGCCGAACATGGGCCGTGGCCAGGCGGAAACGCAGTTCCGGATCGTCGGGGGAATCCTCGACGGCCGAAAGCAGTTCACGGACCACCGAATGGTAATCCCCGTGCGCGCAGACATCCGGCGAAATCAGAGCGGAAATCGCAGAGAGCCCCCGGCACACCACCCCAAAAGCCTGAGTCTTCAAAATCAAGAATTCGAGAATATTCGCACTATCATTCCGGTCAAATTACAAATTTGTTACAATCGCCATGTTGACGTGGCTCGTGAACTCTCGCCCAAACACCCCGAAACCGAGAATGGATGAGTCGGCAAAGTGGCGAAGCCGTGGTAAACTCCGTCGACGAATCATGGAACCTCTGCCCTTTTCCTTCGATCCTGTCCACGGCGGCCTGAGTCATTGTTCCGGCTACCTTCGACTCGTCCCCGAGGGCGTCGCCTGTGAGTTCCGCACCGACATCGGAGGACTTGGCATCAAATCCCGGCCGAAAGAAGTCCTCCTCCGCTTCGACGAAGTGGGTTCCGTGACCTTGAAGAAGGGAATCTTCTCCATCCGAGCGCTCGTCATCCCCAGCAGGCTGGCCATCCTCCAACGCTTTCCCGGAACGGCAGGCGATTCCATCGTTTTTCGCATTCGTCGGCGGGACCGGAACCGGGCGGAATATTTCTTTTCCGAAGTGATTCTTCGTCGCGATACCGCCCGGATCGATGGCGGTGAAATCCCCTTCCCGGATCGCCTGCTCTGATGGGGCACGGCCCGCGCCTTCTTTGCCCCGCACCGGTCCGGCGCGGTGCTGCCGGTTCGCGGAGCAGACTACCCCATCTCCCGCCGCAGGGCATAGTAGGGCCCCGCCACCGAGGAGTCCGAGACCAGAGGCCAATCGTCGGGACACGTCCAGAAGTTGATCTCCATCGCGGCGTTCTCGAATCCCGCGTGATGCAGGACGAGATGATGCGTGATCAGGTCGCGAGTCCACTGGCTGCCACATTTCCGCCAGGTGAACAGGTAAACCGCAGAGGGCTCTTCGCCACGATCTTTCGAGCGGGGTCTGCCCCAGTGTAAGAATGGATTCATAGAGACTCCTGTCCTTCGTAGCCTGCAACCGGGCGCAGGAGGCGCCCATCAGGAAAAAGGAAACCTTTGCCCTTTTGTCGGAAAAACCAATCATCCGCGACCGCGGAAGGAATGGGGTCAGGAAAAAAGGCCCCGCATCGGGCGGCCCCGCCCCGGCCCCGCGACTCCACAGTGCGCGATTCGGTTCCCCGAAACGAGGCGCTGCCTACGGCCTGCCCACCTCGAAGTGCGCCCGGATCTCATCGGACGCCAGCGCTTCACCGAAAATCACCAATTCGTCGATTCTGCCGTTGAAGTTGCGCACCTCCCGTTTCCTGCGATTGGGGGGCGTCCAATTCCCGATCTCCGCGGCTCCGATCTCCAGCGGAATCCATGAATCGGCCGACGAGCGCCCCGACACGATCCCATCCCGGTAGTGGGTCACCTCGCGACTCCCCGAATCGTACACCAGGGCGACCTGAGTCCAGCGGCCGAAATCGACGGGGGTCATGACGAAAGGCGCCACGAAATCCCGCTTGCCCGCTCCCCTGCCCCGACTCACCGAAAAGCCGATGGTGGAGTCACTCCGAATCTGCCAGTGCATCGCTCCGGGCCGAGCCCAGCCGTCACTGAGCAGCAGCGAACTGTGTTTGTTGTCGAACCCATCGATTCGGATCCAGGCGATCAGGGTGAGCGAGTCCCGGTTTCCCGGGATCTGGATCCTGACCCGATCCGAGGGGCGTTTGAAATCGAGGGCCGTCTTCCCCGGCCATCTCCCCGAGGTCCAGGTTGCTCCGATGATGGAGCCGTCTCCCCAGCCGGCACCGTGTGGCGATTCATTTCTGAGCGTCCGGGCCGAGAGGGAATCGGTCTGGAAGGGATAGGAGACGATCACCTCAGGCTCCTGGCTCAGGCCGGCAGAAAACTCCCTCCACTGGCGAAAGCGCTGCTCCCGTCGCTCGACTGCCATCCGATCAAAATCGGAACGGCTGAGAAATCGCCCCTCGTCAGCATCGATCCTCCGGGAACCTCCATCCGCACCGAACTCCCGGGCATCGCCGGCGGAGAGAGATTCCGCCTTGGTTTCCGCGGTCACACCGTCCGCCCGATAGAGTTCCACCTCGCCATCGAAGACGTGGATGCCGGTTCTCCGTCCCTCCTCCACCTCGATCCCAAATGACGTTCCCAGGTCCACGAGCTTGATCTCCGGAGTGACCACGGTAAATCCGCGAGCTTGCGGGGGCACTTCCGCCCGCAACTTTCCTTCCCGGAGATGGACCCGATCCTCGGATACCAGTTCCAGTTCTGCCGGAGCGGCGAGAATGACCGCAGCGCCGCTGTAGAATTCGAGCTCGGCCGTCCCCCGCTCCAGCATCAGTCTTCCCGGTGCCACGGCATCTCCCGGATGCCATCCCTGTCCTCTCCACTCCGCGTCGATCGATCTCGTCAAAACGGCAATCCCGGGGTCGACCAGCGATCTGCCCGACAGGACGCGACCGGTGATCAGGGCCAATGCGAGCGCCGGGATCAGAAAACTCGCCGCCAGCGCCCCAACCCTCCAGTTCAACCGGGCGAGCCGATGCCGCCCCACCGGTGGCGCGATATCCTCCCGGACCAGCTCGGGCAGGCCGGAGACCAGCCCACGGAGGTCCGCGTCGAGAGATCTGGCCTCGATGAGGCGACGCCGCCATTCCGGGCTCCTCCGCAGGACGTCCTCCAGTTCCCCGAACTCCGCCTCCGAGAGACATCCGGAACAGTATCCGTCGATCAGCCCGCCAATTCTCTTTTCCTCGCTCATGGGCTCTCTTTCATCCGCATCTCCGACAGGTTCAGCTTGATACACCGGAGGAGAGATTCCCGGATACGGGCCAGCGCCTTGTAGAGACCGGTAGGGGTTCGCCCCGCCATTCTCGCGGCGTCCTTGATGGATAACCCATCGGTGTAGACCGCTTCGACCAACTCCCGCTGACGCGGGTCCAATTTGGCGAGGCATTTCCGCAAAGCCTCCCGACGCAACGGTTGATCCTCCAACACCTCGACCGCCTCGGCGGCGAGCAAATCGAAGACGTCTTCGCTGAAAACCAGCCGGTCGGTGGCCCGCCTGCGCCGATACATCAGGGCCTCGTAGCGGGCGATCATGCAGGCCCAGCTGAGGAAGCTGGAGCCGGGGCGATCGGGATCGAACTGGTCGAACTTGCGCCACATCACCACGCTCGCCTCCTGCATCACTTCATCGACTCCCTCCCAATGCGGCAGGAGCGAGGCCACATAAGCCCGCACGCTCGCCTCGTGCCGGGAAAAAAGCCGCACAAAATCCTCCTGGCGCGAACCGGGCGAGTCCATCATTCCTGAAGCGGAGAGCCGAGATAGCGGTCGAGAAAAATCAGGTACTGTTCCCAGTCGTAGCGCAGACACTCGTGCTTCCCGGAACGGATATGCATCCCCACCCGGGAAAACACGGGCTGGTTCACTCCGGGCATCTGTTCCGCGCTAAAGCCCTCCCGCCCATACAGGTGATAGACCGGATTGGCCGCCTGGATGGCGAGATAGACTCCTCGATGGTCGACCTTGACGTCCTCCTCCGCGTGCGAGATGTAGAGGGCTCGGGGGGCCAGCAGCGAGATGGTGAAATGAACGTCGAAAGGCATCTCCGGAATCCGGTCGGCCCAGGTCCGGAAGGTATCGCAGAATCGCTGGGTCTTCACCGTCATCGTCTCCCTGCTGTTGATCCCATAGTGCCGTTTCAGCAGTGAGGTGCCGGCCTTGCCGGCGACGTTTGACAAGATCACCCCGATCCTCTGGTCCTGCGCCCCCGCCCAGATGGCGGCGATCCCGAGGCGCGAGGTCCCCTGCACCGCCAGTCGGTCCAGGTCGAAGGAGGGCTCAGTTTCCAGGTAGTCGATCACCCGGCTCATGCTCCATGCCCAGGCGGCCATTCCGCCCCAGTCTTCCGGCTGCCGCTCCCCGGGAAAGAGGGCGTAGACCCCGTGCTCGAAATCGGGCTCCCGGGCGTCCACGATGATGTCCTCCCGCGCATAGGTGATGAGGCTCCAACCCCGCGAGATGATGTCCGCGACGGGGAACCGGTAGGCCCGCGAGCCGCGCTCTTCCACCTTCTCCTCATCGGTTCGTCTGCCCCGCAACTCCTGCCGAGAGTCCTTGATCTTCACCGAAGGATGAGGAGTGACAGTGTGGTTGCCCTTGAAGTTCATCGAGAGAATCGCGGGGAAGGGGCCCTCGGCTTCCGCCGGCAGGAAGATCAGCAGGTCGATGTCGAGGCGGCGATCGTCCTTTTCCAGAGTCAACACCACCTGCCGGATCAAGGTATCGCCGTCTCTCTCCGAGGCGACCACCTTCGCCTCAAACCCATCGATCCGCCCGGGCGCGCGTCCGAAGAGATGGGACTCGAGAATATCCAGGATCTCCGGGCGACGCTTCGATTCCCAGAGTTCGGGAGTATCGATTACCGTACCGTCCAGGGCCGCGAGGGGGTCCGGCAACCGAAAGGGAGGCTCCTGGCTCTCGTCGTAATTGCGGGGGAACTT
>CAZLUZ010000176.1:0-9724 GCA_964562825.1 uncultured Akkermansia sp. | reverse complement strand
GACGGTCCACGCTCTGGCGAGCGCGGCTACGTATGGCTTTCGAGGGAAGGCGAGCGCGGCTACGTAGGGGCTTTCGCCAGCTCAGCGCAGGAAGGCTTACTTCGCTTTACCCTTTCGTGCGATTTCGATATCTTCGTCAACCCAGCGGGTCAGCTCAGTCCAGTCAACCGGCCCACTCCGAATACGGGAAAGCCAGAGGGGATTCTGGTAGCGAGCAACAAGGTTGTCCACATAGCGCCTCCAACTCGCCGCCGCCTTCTCTAGAGATTCAATCGCTCTCTGCTGGTCAGCAGGATCCCCCAGCTCACGGAAGAGATGAAGCCGCGCTGCCCCCTCGATTTTGTGACCGTAGTAACGACCCAGCAGAGCGAGAGCTTCGATGTCCTGAAGGGTCTCGGCGAGTTCGGTATGGGAACCCGGATCGAATCTCTCGACAGCAGAAAAAGCCTTTTCCGCATTGTCCAGAAGACTCCGCGCCACCTCATGGGGGGTCGTCCCCTCGATCTCGTCGCCCTTTTTGAGTGCCTCAACATAGCTCTCGATGTCAATGAAATCGGTGCCGCCATGGTTGTTGAGTTTGATGAAACTCTCCACGTCATGAAATCCATCTTTGCTTTGGCTGCCCTTCACGCCAACGCAGGCCTCCGGGTACCAGTGATAATCCAGAGCGCCCCAGTGAAATCCCGTCGTGATCGGGAAGACCATCGACGCGGCCTGCCAGGCCTCCAGCAATTCCGTGCCATCCACCTCGGGAAAATGTGTCTGGACGATTCCAGCCAGCCGCGCGTTGCTCAGTTCTGGATCGTAGGCCAGGCGCCCCCAGAGCAGCCATTGCATCCAATGCCGCTTGATTTCGAGTTCTCCCCGGACCGGACCGGTCTGGGAGACAAAATCCCGCCCCCAGACCCAGCCATCCGAGCCAAAGTAATAACCGCGATTGACTTGCTGCGGAATGTTCTGAACAAACTCCCTCAAGAAATCCGGGGCGGCCCAGCGCAGGAGGTAGGTGCTGTCATTGCGCATCGTCCAGATCGTCTTCAGGTCCCCGTGGTCCACCAGATCATCGACAAATCTGCCATGGAAAGGCTGGGTTGTGGCGCTGTAGGAATGCGCCTTGGCGTACTTGAAGCTGAAGAGGAATTCGATATTGGGGTGATCGATGAGGGGCTGAAAGGTGTTGGCGATGTCCCTGGCCCCGGCCTGGTGCTGGCGGTGCAGGAAGGTGATCCTCCGCTCCGGCTGCTCCCGGACCACATCCAACACCCCCTGGCCATAGGTCTCGATCATCCAGTCTTCCTTTTCCTGGTTGGTCGCTCCATGCATGTTCTCGCCGGTGGTGACCCCGATACCCTTGAGGTCGGGATAGGTCAGGAAGAGGGCCTTTACACTCTGGCGAAAGTAGTCCCTGGTTGTCCGGTTGTTCAGGTTGTCGTTGATCCCATATTTGCCTCCGGTCCCGTAGTCGAACACGTTCCAGGTCACGAAATAGAGATCGACATTGCGCTCTTTGCCATGGGCCATCACCTTCCTCCAGAAGGCGATTTTCTCATCGATCGTCATCTCGATGAGGGTTTCGGTCTCATCGAGAATCTCCTCGGCATCGAATTCTTCTCCGCGCCCGTGATAGTGCTTTTTCTCCAGGTTCACCGCCCGCATCACATCATCGAGGGCGATATCCGGATATTCCGGAACCCTCACCAGCGAAGGAAAGGGATGCAGATTCCAAAGGGAAAGGTAATTGTAGCGATGGCGGGCCATTTCATCGATGAACTCACGCCAGAAGGCAAAATCCCAAACGTGCGGGATATTGTGCTGCCCGGCGTCCCCCATATCTCCGTAACTCGGGGTGCGCACGTCGAGCGGGATATTGAACTTGATTCCCCGCATGCCCATCGCCGGGCGGGCTGCTTTGTCGACGACTTCGGCGAGTCCTCCGATGCGGATGCTTTCGGCCAAATCAAGCCCCCCATACATCACGCCGGCGGCATCCGGGCCGGTAACGAGCAGAGAGGCATCTCCCTCTTTCCTGATGCGGAATGACTCGCTCTCCCCCTCCCCCGACTCAACCCGAAGGGTGATGGCCACCTCTTTCACACCCACTTTCTCCAGGGCGGCAACAAGATCCGTGGCGGCGAAGGAAAGTTGCGGGTCTGGCGTCTCGATGATGACCCTGGCATCCGGCTCCTCGCCAAGGAGAGTTCCTGTCAACAGGCAAAAGGCCCAAAAAACTTGGTGGATTTTCATGTGACTCAGCCTCCTTACCCCCCTCTCGTTCTCCGCTGAAGGGTGCGGTGATCGTAGGCGTGTCTCGGAATGAGAATCAAGGCAATCCGTTCCCACGATCTCGCATGTTGCGGCTCCGCCCCGTGCCCACCAAGCGAACAGGGGATCCGATCCTCTCCGCAATCTTTTGCTTGCGGAGAAGCGGAAGAATCAGCAAACTTCGGCTGTCTGTATCGAGCGGGTGTCGTTCAATGGTAGGACGTGAGCTTCCCAAGCTTGAGACCGGGGTTCGATTCCCCGTACCCGCACGGCTCGTGACCCCTGCCCTGGCCAAAAGGCATGGCAGGGGGAATCAGCACACGCCAGGGATCACTCCGGCTGGACCGCTTCCGTCATCGTAGCCCCGACTTCCAACTGGGCCGCCATCGACTTTGCCTTCCGGCCAGTGGAATCGAACAGGGGAAAGTCGACCTCCACGATCTCGTAGTCGCCGACAGCGTTGGGAGTCAGCACCCTCGGAGACCCGTTACTGCCTATCGGCGCCGCGAAATCCGTGAATCGTTCCGTGTAGGTGAGTCCGGCCACAGCGTAGTCCTTGCGTCTGCTGTAGCGGAACTTGGCGGGCGAGCCTCCACCGCTGGTATCGATCACTACACGGGGAATGCCCGGTGTGATCGTCGTGTCGTCGAGAAGTTCGCTGGCAGGCGCGTCGGTTACCGGGTTGTCGTCGTCGACCTGCGGATCGGTCCCGAAGGCGAATTCGGCAAAGTTGCTCAGCATGTCGTTGTCGAGCGTCGCACCGTTGCCCCCGTTGTCGTCCGCCCCGGAACCGCTGTTGTCGGGGCTCCCAAACTCCTGATTCCGCCAGCTCTGCAGCACGGTCCACACCGTGAGAGTTTGCCCGACATTCGAAGCGACATTGTAGTTGTCGTTCCCCGCCTGGGAAGCGGTAATCGTTGTCGATCCCGGCGCGACGATGGTCACGGTGGATCCCGAAACGGTGGCGACTCCGGTATCCGAACTGGAGAAAGTAACGGGCTGCCCGGAACCACCTCCGGTCGCCGACAGATTGAAACTGGGGTCACCCACAGACACCGGTAACAGAGCGCCAAAGGAGATGGTCTGGCTCGCCTTGTTCACGGTCAGAGTCCGGTCCACGTTGGGCGCTGCGTTGTAGGTGCTGTTCCCGGCCTGAGAGGCCCGGATGGTCGCGCTACCCGCTCCCACGATGGTGACCGTGCTGCCCGAAACGGTGGCCACCGATGGGTTCAAGCTGGTGAAGCTGACCCCAAGCCCCGAGGAGGCCGAGGCGCTCAAGCCGAAGTTCGCGTCGCCAAAGGTTCGGGCGGAGAGAGCGTCGAAGGTGATGGTCTGGTCGAGCTTGGGACGGAGTCCGCTATCCGATGAGCTGAAGCTGCTGACCGTGTCCGATTTGACCAGGCTGTTGTTGCTGGATTCCCGATACGCCGTGACCCAGTAGTAGTAGGTAGTTCCCGGCGAGGCTGAAGAATCGGCATAGCTGGTACCCGTGGTGTTGCCAATCAGGGTGGCCGATCCCGAGTTGTTCGAGGTATGGCGGTAGACGTCGTATCTCTCGGCTTGAGACGCCGCATTCCAGGTTACCGTAATGCTGCTCGAATTCGAATCGGTGGCAGAAACACCAGAAGGAGCGGACACCCTTTCGGTGTAGCGCCAGGTGACCCGGTAAGTGCCACCGTAGTCGAAAGTCCCTCCATCGGTGGAGCGGGTCGTAAACCGACCATAGGTCCGGTAGGTGTTGTAGTTGTCTTCATCCCGGAAATTGATGTCCCCGATGTCGCGGTTGCCGGTTTCTCCTTCGTTGAGAGCCCCGCCCCCGTCATCCTCGAAACAGTTCAGCCAGGGATCGATCCGGGTCGCGGTATTCGTCCGGGACCCCATGGTCCGGTTGACCGTGTAGGTGAGTCCCGAGTTGTTGGCAACGTCATCCCGGCTGTAACTTACCTGGCCAAGTCGATTTCCATCCACGTTGTCCTGCATCCAGTATGTCCACCGGGGATCGGGCCCGTTGCACTGGTCTCCGTCGTTGGTGAAAAAATAGTAGGATTCCAGAATGACGGTGTAGGAGGCCTGGAGTTGGGCGTAGCCCACGTTGGCGGATGCCACGAGAAACAGGGAGACAAGTGAAAAAACCTTTGCTTTCATCGACGGGAAAGTGGGAGAGGTAGCGGAGTTCTAATTGTTGGTGTAGAAATATTCGCCGAATTCTCTTTTTTCCATTGATTCCTTGAAACGATGTTGACACGGATATGCGAAAATTTGATCCGAGGGCTCGGATAGCTCATTTTCTGGCTCGGACAGGGGAAATGAGCCCTCCTCGGGACTGGCTCCTGACCGCCACGGTGGCCTATCTTTTCCTGCCCGCCTTCCTCTTCTTTTTCGGCTGGTTGCGCTGGTATGTGGGCCTACCTCTTGCCCTCGGGGCGCTCTGGGGGTGTGTCAGGATTCTCTCCGGGGGTTGTCCGGACTCGGTTGATCCGGTCCCCGGAAACTTCGGCAGGCTCCGTCGAGGATTGGCTCTCGGCCTTTGTGCCCTGGCCGTCTTCTGGTCGGGTGTGGCCGGCTACACGCCCGAGATCGGAGTAGCCGATCCGTTCAAACAGCACATGATGCTCTATGAGGGAATGGAGCGTCCTTGGCCAACCGCGTACGAAAGCGAGGAGATCTTCGGAAAAGCCGGACCGCGCGCTCCCGCCTACCACGTATTTTTCTACCTCACCCCGGCCGCTGTCGGGAAACTGTTCGGATGGGAGGCGGCCAATCACTTCCTCGCCCTGTGGGTGACCCTCGGACTGTGGCTGGTCATCCTCTGGATCGGGCGTCTGGCCCGGTCCGATTCGCTCGGTATCGCCCTAGCCTTTCTTTTGTTAGGGGGAGTGGATCTCCTCGGACAGGTCATCTTTGACGTGTAAGGCCGCCTCCAGCCGGGGTTTTTCATCGATTTCTGGTGGTCTCAGGCGGGCGGGGAGCATCCGGTGATGTCCACCCAACAGCTGCACTACCCCAATCACTACCTGCTCCTCTCCTGGTTTCCCAACCACGCTCTACCCGCCTGGCTCGGCACCGCAGTCATCATGAACGAGGCACTGCGGCGGCGCCACACCGGAACCCTCCTCTTCATCGCCTCGGTGCTTCCCATGTGGTCGGTCTTCGCCGCCATGGGGGTCTTCCCCCTCCTCGTCGCGGGAACGGTGGCCGCGGTCTGGGAAGACCCAACCCACATCGGCTGGAGGCACGCATTGCGGAAGTTTGCCACCGTGCCCAATCTGGTGCTTGGGCCGGTCTTCGTTCTGGTATTCGCCTCGATGCTGCTGACCAATGACGAGGGAGTGGAACAACGCTTTCTCGGCGGTGAACTGGCCGCAGCCTGGCCGATGCTGCTCCTGTTTTACCTGATCGAGTTCGGAGTCCTCGCCATGCTTCTGCCTTCGTCGATCCGTTCGCGAAGGGCCGAAGGGGCGTGGTGGGGGACGGCCATCGCGATTCTGATTCTTGTTCCCTTCTTCAGCCAGGGTGTGGTGAACGACTTCTGCGGGCGGGTCTTCATGCCCGCAGCGTTCGTGATTTTCGTGTTCGCAGCCAGGTTCGTCTTTGCTCCAGCAGGAAAAAACACCAGGAAACAGTTGGTTGTCCTTGTCCTGGTGGCCGGAGCCGTCCCCGGACTTCACGTCTTGTGGACCAATCAGCGGGGCGCCCCTTCCTCCCTTCAGCCGGCTGCAGAAGAATCGGCGCTTTCCTATCACGAATACACCGTCCAGTATCCCGCCCACGGTGTCCAGGGGATGGGGGGCCGGGACGGGTTTTTCTGGCGCTTTCTTGCCAAACCAATGCACGTTCTCGTGGAGGAGCCGGGGGAGATAGAGCGAAGGATCGTGTTTCGCTCCGGTGAAGAGCATTCCCAGTGGATCGTGGAGGGGCAGGCTTTCACCGGGAACCGTCAGCTCGTAGGCGAGTTTGCCAGTCAGGTGGTGACGCTGGAACGGTCCTCCGTCGGCTTGCGGCCCGATCTCCTCCGACGGGTGGACGTGGTGGGAAAATTGGAGAGAGAAGTTGAGGGAAACCTGGTTCGCCTGAACGATTTCGGCGTCATCAAACTGGTCATCCGATCCGCTGACGGCCGACCGGTGTTTGGGCCAGTGCCGCTTTCCGGGCAGGGAACCACCGACGCACCCTGGACGATTCCAGTCGAGGAAGGAAGCCTGTCGCGACGCGAAGAACTCAGCGTCGCCCTGGAGATCGAATTGCTCCGGGAGGGCGTTCACCAGCTCCAGATCGATTCGATAGCCTTTTGGGAAGCCGGATCCAAGCTGGTCCTCCGCAAGCCACCGGATTGAAACAAAAGGTCTCAGGTGCCCCCACCGGAGAGACGGTGCCAGGCACCGGCGAGGCGGTACTTGATCGCGATGAGCACGCCGAGC
Organism: uncultured Akkermansia sp.; assembly: GCA_964562825.1. GTDB lineage: Bacteria > Verrucomicrobiota > Verrucomicrobiia > Verrucomicrobiales > DEV007 > Arctic95D-9. The sequence goes on along the minus strand of CAZLUZ010000176.1, from coordinate 3,044 downwards.
AGATCGGCGACCGGATTGGGCCGCGTTGGGTCCTTTCGAAAGTCGACCAGCAGAACGATTCGGTCTTCGTCCCCATGATTCCAGGCCTCGTGTTCCATCGTGTCATCGAAGATCATGCATTCTCCGGCCTTCCAGGTGTAGCTCTCGTTGCCCACCCGAAACCCGCAGTTTTCCGGCGTCACCAGCCCCAGATGACACCGAAGCGCCCCAATGTCCCGGCCCCGGTGGGGCTTGATTTCGGTTCCGGGCGCCAGCCGGGAAAAGCCCGCCGTCAATAACCCAGGAAGGTTCTCCAGCAATTCCACGGTCCTCGGGCAGAGGGCGCAGTGCTCCCGGTGCTTTCTCCCGAAGAGAACCAGGCCAAATATCTTCCACCCTCCGGGTTGATCGTAGAGACCTTTTTCCGGCCAGGTGCTGAAACGGTCATCCTGTAACGCGATGATTTCGTCTCGGATGGCGGACCATTCCTCCTCCAGCGGAACGAGAAAGGGAAAGTCCTCTGAAGTGAAAATCGTCTTCCTCATGCCATCGGGTTTGTCGCGTCCGAGTTCTGGAACCGCCTTACCCATGGTTCGTCCTCCCGCAACTCGATATCGTCCCATTTGAGCGGAATGACCTGCCGGTCGCGAAAAACCCGGTTCAGTTCGGACCGTCGCTCGAAGTAGCGCTGACGAGGCAATTCGTAGTGGATGAGGTCAGCGACACTGTCGCGCCCGGTCGGCACCATGCCCACGAACTCGCTCAGTCGGTTTGATTTCCCGTTGGAACCTTTAATCGAGGTGTGGACGAGGTCGACGGCGAGCAGATCAAAGGTGAACGAAAGCAGCAAGACCTCGGCCCGTAGCGGAATCAAGGAAGTATGAAACTCGAGCTCCCAGAAAAAGACACCGTGCTGGGCGATCAATTCACCTGCGGACGACCGGACCACCCCCTTGAGAAAAACCAACCCGATACTCCTCCCATCGATGCAGACCACGAAGTAGAAGTCATGCGAAGGGTTCAGAGAATCAAACCAAGTCGATTGCTGCCCGGCAGAGATGATTTCGCTATCGAGGAGCTGGTGGCGCACATGCTCGGCATTGCGTCCCACCCGCACTTCCTCGAGCCGGGCCCGGGTAAGCCGTTCAAGGCACAGGTTGGTTTCCTGGATGATCATCCCATCCGATCGGCAATCTCTCGCTCGATCGCGGCGAAGTTTCGAGGAATCGGCAGGGCTCCGCAAATGGAAACCAGCAACAGATCAGCGAGAGAGTGCCGGGATCTTGGAAGGCGCCCCGGACCGGAATCAACTTCAATCGTCTCGACCCGTTCCGCCAGCCGGAGCAGGGATACATCCGTCCATCCCCGGACAGCCTCCAGCCGAGACAACTGATCACGGAGAGAGCCCGAGAGACAGCGGAAGGACGTGACCGGGAAAAAGCGGACTCCGTAGGTGGCGGCGACGATGCGCCGGTAGAGGCGAGCCCCCGCCCTGCGAGGCCAGGGCCGCCGGTCCTCCCTGGGCACCCCGTAGCTGAGCAGCGCTCCCCGGTTCAACACCGGAGCCAGGAGGCGGCGCACGTCGGCCCAGTCGTGCTGCCCGTCGTCATCCATGGTCACGACGTGGTCGCCGGCGCTGTGGAGGATCCCCGCCAGCGTTGCCAGTTGTTGGCCCCCACGGCGCCTCAGGCGAAGGGCGCGAAACCGTCCCGGGTAATCGTCGCTCAGCCTTTGGATCTCCTCCCAAGTTGAGTCGGTCGAGGCGTCATCAACCAGAAGGAAGCGCGGTTCAAACCACCTGGAGAAATCCTCGCGGCGGAGAATCTCTTCGGCGAGGCCGGGGAAGCAGGAGGCGGAATTCCGCAGCGGGATCACCACGTCCACCGCCGGGTGATAGTGCCAGTCCACTGCTTCCACCTTCGAGTCGTATCCCTCAGCCATCCTCGGGACGGGGTTCAGGGGGAACCGGATAATGGAATCGAGATGCCCAGTTCGTCCGCGAACGACTTCACCGTATCCGGGGAAGCATCGGCGAGGGCGACGCAAACCTCATCGACTCCGGAGCGGAACTGAGCCGGGGTCATCGCGGAAACGATCTCATCGGCCGGCCGATCGGCGGTCGGCAACCCGCTGTTGCGGAGACCCAGCAGGGCAGCTTGTTCCAACTCCGGAAACGAACGAACCACGGCGATGAAAGCTTCCTGTCGATCGATTGCCTCCGGAACCACGACCTTACGGATTTCGACGAGCCGGTCGACTCGCATCCAGAAAGCGTCCCTTTCCTCTTCCGCCAATAGACTCAGCCCGCGGTCCACCGCCAGACCGAGCTCCTCATCGGCCGTCTCCCTCCAGGAGCGGACCATCGAGAGCGTTTCGACGGCCTGCGCCCTCTCGGGGGAGAGAGGTTTTGCCTCACTCCGGAGCGTCTCCGACCGCTCTGGCGCGTTGGATTGACGGGAATCTTCGCTGTCGATGCAGGCGGACAGAAGAAACGCCACAGCGATTCCCATCGAGGCTCTCCATGGAAGCAGAATTGAATCAACCGTTCTTCTCCTCATCCGGGCCGGAATCTAGAAGGACGAAAAAGTCGTGACAAGCAAAAGTCATGAAAATTTGCCGCCAAGGGCAGGCAGAACCATTCACGTCCCGTCCTGAAGGAAGGCCCGAATCAGGGAAACAAGTTCGTCGACAGTCTCCAGCGACAAATCGGGGTAGAGCGGCAGGCAAAGCACCTCCTGCGAAACCCGCTCCGTTACGGGCAGGGATGGATGGTTGCCGCGACGAAAGAAAGGCTCGTGGTGGCAGGGGGAATAGCGCAGGTCGGCATGAACCCGGCTTTGGGCGAGGCAGTTTCTCACGCCATCTCTCAGGCCGTTCAGAATCCGAACTGGATAGAGGAAAGGAACCATTTGTTCGTAGTCCCGCCGAAAAATCTCCAGATCCGGCATCCGATCAAGGCCTTGATCGTACCGCCGCGCCACCTCTTGCCTCCGCAGCGCCAATTCGTCAAAACGAGCCAACTGAGACAATCCGATGGCGGCATTGATGTCGCTCATATGGTAGCG
>CAZLUZ010000175.1:0-9788 GCA_964562825.1 uncultured Akkermansia sp. | reverse complement strand
GGAGGAAAAGAGGATCTGGCGCGCCTCGGACCTCCGCGCGGGGGAGCCCGACCTCATCGTTCACATCGCGGGGCTGGTCATCTGCCGGCAACGGCCCTCCTCGGCCAAGGGGCATGTCTTCGTCTCCCTGGAGGACGAGACCGGCGTGGCCAATGCCTTCGTCCCGGGACCGACCTTCGAGCAGTACCGGCTCGTCATCACCCAGGAGGCTTTCCTCATCATCCGGGGGAGGCTGCAGCGGGAGGGTACGGTAACCAGTGTCTACGCTCTCCAGGTGGAGCCCCTGCCCTTCGCCGCGACGGCGGTGGGAGCCCAGTCGCACGATTTTCACTGACGATTCCCCAAGCCGGGCTTGACGCCCGCAGGTTGGCATATATGAAGCTTTCCACCACGCGTTGGACCAAACCTCGTCAGCTCCTCCCAGTGCCCTCGCCCGACTCGGGTGGCGTGGAATCGCATCGATACTGTGGCGTTATTTTCGGGAGAAAGCCGTCGAACAGATTCGCAGCGTCTGGTTTATCATCGTCTATCTCGTGGTTTTTCAGGTGCTCTTCCTGCACCTGCCCATCATCTACGGGGCCACCATCACCGTGGGCATCGCGATCGTCGTGGTGGGATTGACCTTTTTCATGGAGGGGCTTCGCCTGGGCTTGATGCCTTTCGGAGAGACCATCGGAGCCATCCTGCCCCGCAATTCCAAACTTCCCCTCATCATGGTGTTCGCCTTCATCCTGGGGGTGGGTGCCACCTTCGCCGAGCCGGCCATCTCGGTGCTGAAGAAAGCGGGGAGCGGAGTGTTGCCGCAGACGGCTCCGCTGCTCTACAGCCTGCTCAACGATTTCTCCAACGAACTTGTCGCCTGTGTCGGTATCGGGGTCGGGGTTGCCGTCATGCTGGGCATTCTCCGGTTTTTCTTCGGGTGGTCCCTCAAGCTGCTCATCGTGCCGGTGGTTCTCCTGCTCGCCGGTCTGACGATCTATGCCCAATCCGAGCCGGTCCTCCGGCCCATCATCGGTCTGGCCTGGGATTGTGGAGCCGTCACCACGGGGCCGGTCACGGTGCCCCTGGTCCTGGCCCTCGGGATCGGGGTGTGCCGGATCGTGGGAGACGACGACGACCGCGGTGCCGGGTTCGGGATCGTGACGCTGGCCTCCCTCTTTCCCATCATCGCGGTTCTCCTGCTCGGCCTGTATCATTTCTCCAGGGGAGATTACTACGGGGCCGAGCACTATCGGGGCGAGACTCGGGCCGCCGTGTTGGCGACGGCGAACCCGAAGCCCGCCGCTCCCGTGGAGGAGCAGGAGAACGCGGCCTCCCGTTTCAGCGACGAGGAGTTCCGCGAATATCTGGAGTCGGGCGCGATTCCCGAGGGAGCAGGTACCTTCCGCACCGTCTACCGCGGCGGAGAGGTCCTTCTGGAAGACGGCCGGATCGTGCACCGTGGTGCCGAGATCGTGCTGGAGAAGACGGGCGGGAAGAGCAAGCTGGAGGCCTTCCTCGACGAACAGGCCAAGCAGCCCTGGGACCACGGGATCCGTTGGACTTCCGAATGGTGGAACTCGGCGAAGATGGCCCTGCAGGCGATCCTGCCGCTCTGTGCCTTCCTCTTTCTCACGCTCTTCATCGTGCTGCGGGAACGCCTGCGCAATGCCGACGAAATCGCCACCGGCATTCTCTTCTCCGTGATTGGCATGGGCCTGTTCGGCCTCGGCCTCACCATCGGGTTGACTCCGTTGGGCACCCAACTGGGCAGCAATATCCCGCTGACGTTCACCGCGATATCTCCCTGGGGAATGAGCGGAACCGCGGCGCCGCTTTTTTCCAATCCGATGATCGGCAAGGCGATCTCCATCCTCTTCGCCTTTTTTCTCGGCTACGGGGCCACCCTGGCTGAGCCTGCGCTGAACGCTCTGGGACAGACGGTGGAAGACAACACCGTGGGGGTCTTCAAAAAGAAACTGCTCATGAACACGGTGGCCCTCGGCGTGGGGTTGGGAATCGCCGGAGGCGTGGCTCAGATGATGTTCCCCGGTCTCCAGCTCACCCTCATGCTGATCCCCTGTTACCTTGTCCTGTTGGTCCTCACCCTGATCTCGTCGGAAGAGTTCGTCAATTTTGCCTGGGACAGTGCGGGGGTGACCACCGGTCCCATCACGGTGCCCCTCGTTCTCGCCATGGGCCTGGGAATCGGAGCGAATATTCCGGGCGTGATCCATGGCTTTGGCATCCTCGCGCTGGCCTCGGCAGGACCGATCATCACCGTCCTCACCGTGGGGCTCATCGTGAACCGGACGGCGGGCAAGGAACCCCTCACCACGATCGATGACCCTCTTTAAGCGCCACTCCGACTACTCACAGGTCACCGCCATTCTGCCGCGGCAGAGCACGCATCAGGTGGTCGAAGCCGTGCTGGCGTCGGGGGCCCGACACGTGCTGACCCAGAGCGCCCGGGGCTGCCTCATCAAGGCCCGGTGGTACCAGGCCTTTCTTCCCACCCTGTCCCCGGAGCAGGAAATCCTGACCTTTCTCGTGCCGGGGAGGGAGACGGATCCCCTCATGGAACAGATCGCCATCGTGGGCAAGCTGGAGCTCTACGGAGCGGGCGCGCTCTTTGCCACCCCGTGCCGCGATCTTATCTGCGACGAGGCTTACCCGCTCTGGGAGCCGGGCGACTTCACCTTCGAGTCGGTGTCTTTCGACATCAAGTTCCGCCGCGAACTCGTCGCCCTCATTCTGATCACGGACAAGGACAACGCGGATGCGGTGTCCCGCGCCGCCATCCGGGCGGGGGCGCCGGGCCCCACGATTTCCTTCGTGCGAGGCTATGGCCTGCGCGACCGTCTCGGCTTGCTCCGCATCACGAAACGACACGAGAAAGAACTGGTGCTCGCGGTGGTGGACCGATGCGACGCGGATGCGGTGGCTCAGGCCATGGCTGCCGCCGGGAGCGTCGATCAGCCCGGAAGGGGCATCCTCTACCAGGTTCCCGCCTCGAAGGGACTGACCAATCTGGCCAGCGTGTTCCACCCCCAGAAACACTCCGCCAGCATCCAGCAGATCATCAAGGCGATCGACGAATTGCAGGGCAGCGCGAACTGGCGCGCCCGACAGCTTCTCATCCACGACCCCGAGGCCGCCGAATTCCGGCAAAATCACCGGGGCACCATCCGGGATCTCGTCTGTCTCAACCTCCAGTGCCGGAGGAAGGACACCGACGACCTCGTGCAGGTGGCGCTCCGCTCCGGCGCACCGGGTGCCAGCGTCAGCTACTGGAGATTTGCCGAGCGGGAGGCGCAGCACACTTCGGGGGGACTTCGCATCAACCGGGAGATCGGGTGCATTTCCATGATCGTGCCGCCGGGCTGGTGCCGGGGATTGATCCAGGCGCTGCGCGGTCGCATCCAGGAGGAGGGCATGGAGAATTTTTGTTTCTTTTCTCACGCGGTTCCTGTGGGCCGGACTTTCGTTTCCTCTCCCCTGGCCGGAGGCACCGGAGGAGCGCAGCACGAAGAACCCGTTCCGACCGACGGATAAACCTCGCCAGCGGTCAGCTCCTCCCCCGACCGGGGCATCCGGGCGAGCGGGGTCACACTGCCGCCAGAGTGACCACACATTCGAGGTGCCGGGTCTGGGGAAAGAGGTCAAAGGGGGTGATCCTCTCGATCCGGTAGACATCCCTCAGGGACTGGAGGTCACGGATCTGAGTGGCGGGATTGCAGGAAACGTAAACGATGCGTCGGGGCCGGTAGTCGAGCAGCTGCTCGAGGAATTCCCTGCTGCTTCCCTTGCGGGGGGGATCGATGACCACGGCGGTCCGAGCCGGATCGAAATCCACCTCGGCGAAAAACGCCGCCGCGTCGCCCGCGATGAAACGGCAGTTCTCGATCCCGTTCTCCGCGGCGTTGCGCCGGGCCCAATCGATGGAGGCTTCGCTGATCTCGATGCCGACCGCCTGGACAAAACGGCCGGCGGCGGTGAGACAGAAAAGGCCCGCGCCGCAGTAGCAGTCGATGAGGTACTCCGTCTCGTTTGCGCCCACCGCCTCGTCGCGGACATGCTCGGCGAAGCGGGGCAGGATGTGGGGATTGTTCTGGAAGAATTCGCCGGCATGAAAGGAAAAACGGACCTCCCCCACCTGTTCCTCACAGGTTTCGGTGGGATCGGTGCAGACCCTGCCGTCCGCGGATTCCCTGAGGAGCAGCGTGGCCCCCCTGCGGTAGAAGGGGGCGTTGGCCACCGCCTCGGCCCTGACGTCGCCCAGGGCCCGATTGATCGCCGGCGATGCGATGGGGCAACGGGCCACGTCGATGATCTGCTGGCGGCGCCCGTGGCGGAGAAAACCGATCGGGCCCATCGTCTTGTTTCTCGGTTTCTGAAAATGTGGGGTGATCTTGGACCGGTAGGCATAGGCGACCGGTGAAGGAATCGGTTCTTCCACTGGATGGCGGATTCCCGCCATCTTCTCCAACAGTTCCGCGACCTGGCGTCGCTTCCAATGCAACTGGACCCGGTACTCGAGGTGCTGGTATTGGCAGCCGCCGCACTCACCGAAGAGCGGGCACTCGGGCTCGATGCGATCGGGCGAAGGCTCGACGACCTCGACCAGGTCTGCCTCGGAGTAGTTCGAGTGATTGCGAAACACCCTCGCTCTTACCGTTTCGCCGGGAAGGGAGAAAGGAACGAAGACCACCCAGTTCTCCCGGTGGCGGCCCACGCCGGCTCCCAGATTGGTCAGAGAATCAATCTTTACGAGGATTTCCTCGTGATAGGCGAATGGTTCGGGGTGGAAGTTGCGAGGGATTGATCGGGACATCTTGTGGACAAAGCCAGAGAAATTGGCGGAATCAAAACACTTGCCGGAGAAATTTCCCCATTTAGGGTGCTGGCCCGCATATTATGGCCAATACAACGACAGGAAGAGAGAGCGCTCTGGAGGAACGTCCACCCAAGGTGGCGACCGATCCGAACGAGATCGAATTGATTCTCGACGCCCGCCACGGTGACCCCTTCGGTTTTCTGGGACTGCATGTTTCCGGCACGGGTAGGGGTATGGTGTTGCGTGTTTTCCAACCGTCGGCCCACACCGTGACCGTGCACAACGACGAGGGTTCGGTGGTGATGGAGAAAATCCACTCCGGAGGTTTCTTCGAGGCGCTTTATCCCCACCGCACGGAGAGGTTTGACTATCGGTTGGAACTGGAGGGCTATCACGGGGCGGCCTGGGTCTCGCGGGACCCCTACGCCTTCACCAGTTCGATCTCCGACCAGGACCTCTACTACTTTGCCGAAGGAACGCACCGTGGCCTGTGGAAGGTGCTGGGGGCGCATCTCACCAGCCAGCATGCCGTCCATCAGGAGGGGGAACCCGAGCGGGGCACCCGCTTCGCCGTGTGGGCCCCCAACGCCTGGCGGGTCAGCGTGGTCGGCGATTTCAACAATTGGGATGGCCGAACCCATCCCATGCGGAATCGCAACGGGGTCTGGGAGATCTTTTTGCCCGGGGTGGTGCAGGGCGACCACTACAAATTCGAGATCGTGGGCCGCAACGGCAATCTCATGACCAAGAGCGATCCCTTCGCCTTTTTCTCTCAGCACGGGATCGATACGGCCAGTCTGGTCTGGCGTCTGGACGGATACGAGTGGGGCGACGACGAATGGATGGAGAAACGAAAGAACCACGACCTCTACCACAGCCCGATGTCGGTCTACGAGGTTCACCTGGGCTCCTGGAAGCGGAAGGTGGAGGAGGGCAACCGCTTCCTCAGTTATCTGGAATTCGCGGATGAACTCGTCGATTACGTGGTGGAGATGGGGTTTACCCACATCGAGTTGATGCCGGTGTCCGAATTTCCTTTCGACGGTTCCTGGGGTTACCAGATCTGCGGTTATTTTGCTCCGACGAGCCGGTTTGGGACACCCCACGAGTTCCGCCACTTCGTCGATCGTTGCCACCAGAAGGGGGTGGGGGTGATTATCGATTGGGTGCCGGCCCATTTTCCCAAGGACCCGCACGGTCTTTCCCGATTCGATGGCACGGCGCTCTACGAACACGAGGATCCGCGTCAGGGGGAACACATGGACTGGGGCACTCTCATCTTCAATTACGGAAGAAACGAGGTGCGAAATTTCCTCGTGGCCAACGCCCTCTACTGGATGAAGGAATTCCACATCGACGGCATCCGGGTCGACGCCGTAGCCTCGATGCTCTATCTGGATTATTCGCGGAAGGAGGGGCAATGGGTGCCCAACGAATTCGGCGGAAGGGAAAATCTCGGAGCGATTCAATTCGTCAAACAGCTCAACGGGACCCTCTACGAGGAATGTCCCGGGATCATGACCATCGCGGAAGAATCGACCGCGTTCCCCGGGGTCTCCCGCCCCCTCCACATGGGCGGACTCGGGTTCGGCTTCAAGTGGAACATGGGCTGGATGAACGACTCGCTCGATTACATGAGCAAGAGTCCCATTCACCGCAAGTATCACCACGGAGAGGCGACCTTCTCCATGATCTATGCCTACCACGAAAATTACATTCTCGTGCTGAGCCACGATGAGGTGGTGCACGGAAAACGGTCCCTCCTCAACAAGATGCCGGGAGACAAATGGCAGCAACTGGCCAACCTGCGCATGTTCTTCGGCTGGATGTTTGCTCACCCCGGGAAAAAACTGCTCTTTCAGGGAGGCGAATTCGGACAGACCGAGGAGTGGAATCACGCCAAGAGCATCGACTGGCATTTCCTCGATTACGATCAGCACGTGGGAGTTCATCGCGCGGTCCGGGACCTGAACAAACTTTATCTTCGCGAGGCGGCCCTCCACGAGATCGATCACGAACCCGGGGGCTTCGAGTGGATCCAGCACGACGACGCGGAGAACAGCGTGTTCTCCTTCATCCGCAGCGGCCGGAACGGAGAGCGGATCGTGGCCCTGGTCAATGCGACCCCCGTGGTTCGCGAAAATTTCCGGATCGGGGTGCCCGAGGCGGGTTTCTACGAGGAAATCTTCAACTCCGATTCGGAGCTCTATGGCGGGTCGAATCGGGGCAACGCAGGGGGAATCCCCAGTGAACACCACGGGTCCCACGGCCGGGAACACTCCCTGCTGCTGACCCTCCCCCCTCTGGCCACTCTTTTCTTGAAGCTGAGAAATCTGTGACCGAGCGCAGGGGAGTCCTCGTCGTCGGTTGGGAGAGGGACCGACGACCGGGGCGCACTTCGCTCAGTAATCGAGAATGGGGTCAGGCGACACCGCAGGTTCCGGGTACTCGAAGGTGCGCCGCTCGTAGTTGCGGACCACCACTCTCTCCTCGTTTCGCTGGAGGATGTAGTCGGGATTCACGGGGACCTTGCCGCCGCCTCCGGGAGCGTCGATGACATATTGCGGAACCGCGTAACCGGTGGTGTGCCCGCGCAGGCTCTCCATCACCTCAAGACCCTTCGCCACCGGAGCCTGGAGATGGGACGACCCTTTGATCAGGTCCATCTGGTAGAGGTAGTAGGGGCGCACCCGGCACATCAACAGCTTGTGTACCAGCGCTTTCATCGTGTCCGCATCGTCGTTGACACCCCGCATCAGGACGCTCTGGTTTCCCAGCGGCATGCCCCCGTCGGCCATGCGTCCGAGCGCCTCCCTGACCTCGACAGTAAGCTCCCGGGGGTGATTGGCGTGCACACTGACGAAGAGGGGATGGTATTTTTTCAGCATGTCGCAGAGATTTGCGGTGATGCGTTGTGGCAAAAAGATGGGAACCCGGGTTCCGATGCGGATGAATTCGATATGATCGATTGCCCGAAATCGTTGCAGGATTCTCTCGAGCTTGCGGTCGGAGAAAAGCAGAGGGTCTCCGCCGGAGAGCAGCACATCCCTGACCTCGTCATGGCGTTCGAGGTAGGCGTAGGCCGCCTCGAAATCGGTGTCGAGCTCTTGTTCGCCTGCTCCACTGACCACCCGGCTGCGCGTGCAGTAGCGGCAGTAGGAGGCGCAACGGTCGGTGACGAGAAAGAGAACCCGGTCGGGGTAGCGGTGCACCAGACCCGGGGCCGGCATGTGCGCGTCTTCACCGCAGGGGTCGGACATTTCGTAGTCCGCCTCCCAGGTCTCTTCAATCCGGGGAACGACCTGCCGGCGAATCGGGCAGTTCGGGTCATCGCGATCGATCAGGTTGAAAAAATGCGGAGTGATCGCCATGGCGAGCTTGGTGCCAGAGAGGATCACACCATTGCGTTCGGGTTCTGTGAGCCTGAGATGTTCCTCGAGACCCGCCAGTGAGGTAATCCGGTTTTTCAGTTGCCACCTGTAGTCGTTCCACTCTTGAGCGGATACCCCCAGGCTGGCCCAGTAGCCGGGGGCGTAGCTTTTAAAACTCTTCTCCTGATCTTGCCTCGGATCGTGATTCATGATGCTTTCGGCATCCTCCAGACGGATGTTCCAACCGTTGCTTACGTGGGGGCGAACCTATTGCCGGCCAAATTCTTGTCAAATTCCGCAACTGTGGGCCGGGGATTCCTCGCATCTCCGCGTGGGTGGTCAGTGAAGCAGGATGCCTACCAGACGAGAGCCGATCGCGCGGAATCCCTTGGATCGAGGTTTGACAAGGGGGGGCGGAAGCGGGAGGTATCACGTTCCATGAGCAAGTACGGCGAAGAAAATATTCTGGTGATTTCCCGCGCGCTTTTTGACGGTATGGGAGCCTTTCAGGGGTTTTGTCCCGACGTCGCGCGTTATCTTCCCGGCATTCTGGATCCGGCCAATAACTTCTTTCTCCGGCGCGACGAGGCAGAGGAGGATCCAGCTTACAAGCAGATCATTCCCTATGCTGTCTTCCATCACGGATCGCGCATTCTGCATTACTACCGGGGGCGTGGCGGCGGAGAGAAACGCCTTGCGGCGAAAGGCTCGATCGGAATCGGAGGCCACATCAACGATTCGGATCACGCCGCTTCATCCCTCGATCGCGACACCTACACGGTGGGCGTGGAACGCGAGATCGAGGAAGAGTTGGTCATCTCCTGCGGACACCGTCAGAGGATTATTGGGCTGATCAACGACGATTCCAATGAGGTGGGAAAGGTGCACCTCGGGGTGGTTCATCTGGTTACCCTGGACGACGAGCGGGTGGAACCCGGCGAGGAAAACATCACCGACTTGTCCTTCCGTCCGCTCGATGAGCTGCGAGAAGAGCGGGAGAGACTGGAGTCGTGGTCGAGTATGTGCCTCGAACACCTGGATCACTTTCTCGGGCGGCCCGGTAACCTCACGAGATAGGCGAGGCCCGATCCCAAACCGACTCCGAACCCGGCGCCCCAGAGGAGTTTTCCGGAGAGCCCCCCCAGGAGACGGTAGCCGAATTCGCCGAGATAGTATCCGATAGTGTAAAACAGAAAAACGACAGCAGTGCTTTCCAGCAACCCGCCCGCTCGACGGAGACCACTTCGCAGGACGGCACTGAGCACCAGGATGCCCGCGGCAGAGCCCATGATTTCACCGAAGTGGTAACGGAACGCAAACCAGCCGGCGCACCAGAGGAGGGCGAAGGGGGCGAAAGCGGCGGGGAACAGCCATAGTATGCGGTATCTCAGCGAGGGATCGTCCGGCACGGAGTAGGGCAAAAGAGCCGCGCCCCAGAAGAACAGAAAAACGACCGCACATCCGGTGTAGACTTGCGGTGGAACCGAACCAGGTGCCGGCGCCGTAAGCCCATAGGGAGAAGGAGGCGATTGCAACCGCAGTAATCAGGGCTCTTCGGGAATTTTAGTGGGAAGTGGGTGCCAGGTTGAGCTTTCCGCAGA
>CAZLUZ010000174.1:0-9908 GCA_964562825.1 uncultured Akkermansia sp. | reverse complement strand
CCGAGAAAGGCGAGGATGATCTCGGCGATTGAGGAACCGATTCCCCGGCGGTCGTCTGGCAGCAGGAACCCATGATCTCCTAATCGAGTGCCGCATCGAGGGTTTCGACGGTCCAGGGGGGGCTCCCCTCGTACGCGGCCCGGAGTTCCGCGACGGTTGCGGAGTCGATGAGCGGACCCTCATTGCCCCAGGCATTGCGGACGAAGGTCAGAACGGAGGCGATCTGTTCGTCGTCCAGGCTCATGCCTTGCGCGGGCATCACCCCGTTCCAGGCCTGACCGTTGACTTCGATGGGCCCCATGAGGCCGTGCAGAACCAGCAGCACCAGCCGGCGTTCATCGCCCGACACCCAGTCGGAACCCGCCAGCGGGGGGAACGCTCCGGGAACCCCGAGGCCGTTCGACTGGTGGCAAGCGAGGCAGACGGCCTGGTACACCGTCTCGCCCGAGGCGATCTTTTGCTCCAGCGGGGAGAGAGCGACCACTTCGGTCGGAGGCGAGGGGGGATCGGCCTCCTGCTCGCGGGCGATTTCCGCCAGGTTGCGCGTCGACTGAAAACCCTCGTGGTATTCGGTCCAGGAAAATCCTCCCGAGGCGGAGAAGAGATAAATCAAACCTCCGATGAGGAGCGGGGCGTAGATTCCGTGTTTCAGCCAGCCGGGCACGGAGCGATAGAGTTCCTGCGGCTCGGATTTCTCCCTCACGAGTTGGCCGTGCAGCCGACGCACGTCCAGGTCTTCTCCTTGTTCCAGACGGGAATCGGTTTTCATCACAATTCGGACTCGATGCGGGCTGCCTCCGCCTCCGGCACCTCGTAGGCGGATAACTGCAGCGATTTCAGGTAGGCCACCAGGGCGAGGGCTTCCTCACCGGGAACAACCTCGTAGCCCTCCGGCGGAGCGAACTCCCCGGTGAGGTTCAGCGCATCGGGCGATGGCCCCTCCGGTCCGATCTTCTTCTCGGTGAAGAGGAAGCGGAAAGGAGGCATGATCGAACCGGGAGAGGTGATCTGGGGGTCGTAGAGATGGAGCAGGTGCCAGGTATCCGACGGGTTGCGCGTTCCGATGTTGGCCAGATCGGGACCCGTCCGCATCGTGCCCAGCTGGGCGATGCCCTGGTTCATGTAGTCCCTCGCCACGGTCCGCCGGGAACCCCAGCCCCGCTCGATGTCGGTCCGGGAGCGGCGCGGATGCACCTGCTGGCTGTGGCAGTAGATGCAGCCATTTCGGATGTAGGCATCGCGACCCTTTCGCTCCAGGGTGGTCAACTCGGGAGGTATCATCTCACCCGTCTCCGGATCGGGAACCTGGGCGAAGTTGCCCAGCCCCCACACGGGCAGGAGAACGAGGCCGCACCATGCCGAGAGGAAGGTCAGCATGAAGCCCATCATGATGTAGCGAAACTTTGTCTGCATGGCCTAGGTGCGCGCGGGTTTTCTGGTGGAAAAGAGGGTCGGTTCGGGGCCTCGGTTCCGCTGGTCGATCAGCATCCAGCCGAAGGAGGCGACCAGGGCGATATGTCCCAGCGTCATGAGCGATCCGCCCACGGTACGCCACTTCAGGTAGGGGATGGTGTTTTCCACGATCTCCATGAAGGGCGCGGTGGACTGGTTCATGGCGAGGCCCTGTTGGATGCCGCCCCAGGAGAGCATGATGAAATAGATGCTGATGCCGATGGCGGATGCCCAGAAGTGGATCCGGATGAGCATGGGTGAGGGCCACTCGCGTTGAAAGAGCCGGGGCACGATGTAGTAGATGGCGCCGAAAAAAACCATTGAGGCGAAGGCGTAGGCCCCCAGATGGGCGTGGGCGATGGTGTAGTGGGTAAAATGGGTGGTGTGATTGACCTCCCGGAGCGCGGTCAGCGATCCCTGGAAGGACACCAGGGTGTAGGCCATGGCACCGAAGACAACAAACCGGAGCGTAGGCGAGTGCTTGAGGAAGCGGAAATGACCCCACATGGTGAGATGGTGGTTGATCGCCACGGTGATCACGGGAATGAACATCATGATACTGGCGACGACGGATGCGGTGATGAGCCAAGCGGGATAGGGACCCCCGATGAGGTGGTGCATGCCGTTCCAGGCGTAGAAGAATGCCAGGCTCCAGAAACCGATGGCGGAGAGGTAGTAGGAATGGATCGGTCTGCCAATGATCTTGGGGATCAGGTAATAGGCGGCGCCGAGACCGATGGGAGTGAACCAGAGGCCCAGCGCGTTGTGGGCATACCACCAGTTGATGGGGGGCTGCGCCGGTGCCTGGGTCGGCGCGAGGACGAGCAATCCGTGAGCCGTGAAATAGAGAGCCGGCAACCAGCAGAAAGCCGCCATGATATACCACTGCGATATGTAGATGTGGCCCGGGGCGCGCTCCCGGATGAGGCGGAAGGATGCCAGCATAACGAAGGCAAACGAAACCAGGAGGAAGGGCGCGGCATAGACCGGATACTCCAGCCACTCGACAGCGGTGGAATCTCCTCGGAGAATTCCCCAAATACCGACGGCATTCCCGAAGTTCCACAGAAGGGCGGAGAGCGCCAGGGAGGAATGGTCGCGCATGGGGACCCGGCAGAGTCGGGACAGCATCCAGAGTCCGATGCCGATGCCGGCAGTGGAGAGCCACCCGTAGGCCACGGCGTTGAGGTGGGCGGGTCGGACCCGGCCGAAAGTCAGCCACGGATTGTCCGCGAGAAACTCCGGATCGTGCATCTTGATGGAGGCGGCGATGGCCAGGAGGGAGCCGAAGACAAGCCAGAAGAGGCTCGACCCGATGAAAATACCGACGGGCAGGCGGGCCGCCCGATCGATTTCCAGACGCTCATTCAGGCTCTCCAGCCGCTCCTTTTCCGTAGGTTTCTCGATTTCAGTCATGCCGGAAGTGCTCCTGGTGTTTGGCCAACTCGGGATCCGATGGCGTTCCGACAGGTTCGTCGGCGTCGAATATGATTCGTGCGCCTTCCTCCGGTTTCTCGAACTGTCCGGTGGAGGCGGCCTTGGCGAAAGCGATCAGGGTAAGGAGCGATAGCGTGACCATTACTCCGAGTATGACCAGGGACACGGCGATCATCAGGTTCCTCTAAGCACAGATGAATACGCCCAGAGACCCGACGAGGAGACGTCGACAGAGTCGTATCCCTCGGATCGCGCCCGTCCTGTCCCGGACGGGGGAACGATATATCCGCCGCCGCGAGTCGGGCGGCGGCGTGGTGTGGATTGGGGCCCGTCAGCTTCCCACGGCGCTGAGAGAGGTGAGGAAGGCGACGAGTTGGGCCGCCTCGGCGGCGTGGGCGCGGATGTAGTCGATCCGCTCTCTGGAGAGGGCGGCCCGGTTCTTCACCGCCTGTTCCAGTTCGGTGTATTTTTCGCCGAGAGATTCGGACATGCCGCGAAGCTTCTGGATGGCTTCCTGGTGATCGGGACAGCGGATTCTCCAGCGCGAATGAAGATCGATTTGCTGCTCGGCCCGACGACGGGTTTCCCGGAGTTCGGCGAGCAGGATGCGCTCTTCCGAGACAGTCCGGAGATCACTGACCAGCCCGAGCTTCGACAGTGTCCAGATCGCCCACTTGGTGGGGTCCCACTGCCAGGGTTTCACGCCGTTCCGGTAGTCGTGCTGGAAAGTGTGGTGGTAGTTGTGATAACCCTCACCGAAGGTGAACAGCGCCATGATCCAGCTGTCCCGGGCACTGGTGGAGGAGTCGTAGGGACGTCGGCCGATGGTGTGGCAGAGCGAGTTGATGAAAAAGGTGCAGTGCTGCACAGCGACGAGTCGGGCGATGCCGCCGATGAGAAATCCACCGAGAGCCCCGACCCAACCATTGTGGAGCAGGCCGATCAGGGTGGGAAGAACGAGTCCGACAGTGACGCCGATGAGTCGATGGTGGCGGTGCTGCCACATCACCAACGGGTCTTTTTTCAAGTCGGCCACGTTCGGCAGCTCCCTAGGGTAGAGTTTGAAAAAGATCCAGCCGAGGTGCGCCCAGAAGAAACCTTTGCTGATCGAATAGGGATCGTCGTGTTCGTCGTCGACGTGTTTGTGGTGTTGCCGGTGGTCCGACGCCCAGTCGAGAGCGGAGTCCTCAAACGCGGCTGCCCCGAAAACCAGGGTAAAAAGCTTGACCGATTTGCCGGCGCTAAAGGCGCGGTGGGCGAAGAGTCGATGGTACCCCAGGGTGATGCTGATTCCCGTCGCAATAAAAAAGGCCAGGAAGAGGAAGAGGAGAAAGGGATCGAAGCCGAAAGCGGCGAAATAGAGCGGTGTGCCGATTAACGCAATGAAAAAGGTTACGATGAGGAAGCTGCTCGTAAACCAATTGATCCGATCGAAAGGCAGGTTGGGAAACATGATTTTGGTGGATTGCCCACAGAGGGGCAATCCTTCGGTGATGAGGTGAACTGGGTCTAGAGGCTGCGGTGTCGTTTTCCGTCGTTGCGACGATCGCGGTGTCCACCACCATCCCGGTGACCGCCTCCGCCTCCGCCGCGCCGATTGTCCCGGTAGCCGCCGCCGCCACCACCGCCGCCGTGTCCGCCGCCGCCTTCGCGTCGGGGTCTCTCTTCGGCTTCGCTGATGCGGAGGGCGCGTCCGCTGAAATCTGCACCATCGAGTTCCTCGATGATGTGATTACCTGTTTCCCGGTCGGCAAAGGTGACAAAGGCGAACCCGCGGGGGCGGCCCGTATCCCGATCCAGGGGCATGTGCATGTCGACGATGGTTCCGTGGTCGGCAAGGAAGTCACGGAGTTCGATTTCGGTGGTGTCGTAGGGAAAATTCCCGATATACAATTTCATCTGATTTCTTTAACAATGCGTCCCGGTTTCCCCGGGTTTTCGATTTCTTTTCGGGAAACTGTGCGACGAGAGTCAGATGCAATTGCCTGAGAAAGGGTCAAACCGGATTGGGGAACGGAACGCGACAGTGTCGGGCCGGTTCCCGCTTTTTCAAGGTCAAAACGACCTGCCGCGATCCCGGTGCCTTCACGGTCCCATGCGACGCCGACTTGCCTGGCCTGTTCTGGCCCGGTCCGCAGCGTGAAATCGGGGTCACTCCGCACCTTGTAGCTCCGCCTCGAGCAAGCGTCGGACTTCTTCATTCGTCTCCCGGATGGCGCGGGTCAGAAGCTCGTAGGGCGAACCGTCGGACCGGATCAGGCCCTGCTTGAAGGCCGGAGGATCCCCCGGGATCCGCACCCGGTCGACCAGTTGGCAGCGGTGATAACCGACGAACCACGGTTGTGCCATCGCCTCGGTGAGATAGCGCCGGTAGAGCTCCGCCGCCTCCGCCTCCGAGCCGACCTGGTGTCCCCGCGTTCTCAGGATGGTGCGGGTGGGAAAGGAGAATACGTGATCGACGCTGATCACCGGTCGACCCGACAACCGGTAGATCTCCTCGTGGAATGCCCGATCGAATTCGCCGGTTTTCTGGATGGCGACCACGGGAAAATGCCGCGATGCCGCCTCCAGAACGGGGAGGAAGTCGGCCCGGTAACCGGCGAAACGTTCGCCCAGCACGAGATGGTTGGGGGCATGGCGCGCGAAGGCTTCCAAGGTCAGGGCATAGAGTCGGTCGGCGATGAGGCCCTGAAAGGCTTCGTCGTCGGGAGCGGACTGGTCCGGATCGACCCGGGAGAAATCGATCTCCACGGCCTCCCCGCTATCGACCTGCGCGATCGGATAGATGTCGCGGAAATCCTTTTCGCGGTCCGTGTAGCGTTCCGCGAGAAAATCGAGGTAGACCCGTTTTCCCGGGGCGTCCGCGGGGAGTCCCCGGAAAAAGGAGATCCAACTCGCCCCGCGCTGTCGCTCATCACGGCTGAGATCGGCACGTCGTCCCCACAGGGGAAGATCGGCGAGGTAATAGCCCACCAGGAAAGGATTGTCCCGGTAGGGGCGAGTGGCCTCGGCGACTCGACGGTCGAGATCGCGAGCGAACGCGGGATCGAAGACGTCCTCGAAGGCAAAACCCTCTTGCACCACGGCCGAGGCCTTCACCGGATAAAAACCGGTCGAGAAAGGCATCTTGTCGCGAAACTCCCAGGGAGCATCGTAGCCCGCATAATTGAAGCCCCATTCGCGCAGCAGGGAAACGATGTGACGCACCGCCTCCTCTTTGTCCCCCTCGTGCCGGGTCGCGACGAGGTTCGGAGCGTTGGTCGTCCCGACGGCCCGGTCGGGTTGGAAGTAGGAACCGAGGTGATTCGCCCCGATCGGGAGGTAGGGATGACCCTGGGGCGTGATGAAAAACTGGCGGTTGCCGATCCGCTCGATTCGAAAAAATCCGGTAGCCTCCCGGGTAATACCGGTGAAGCCGCCATAGGGATCGGATGCTGTCACCGCGTTGGAGGCCGGCGCCGAAGGCAAGATGGCCAGGGTGATGGCCGCGATGGAAGATCGAAGATTCATGGTATCGCCGGGGGCTTCGGGCCGGCAACCTTTCCAGCTTGGGATCGGGCCTGCCCCCCGCGGAGGATAGGCGAAGCCGCGCCTTTTTTCCAGTGGTTCGGCACCGCGCGTGCTCCGTTACTCCTGCGAGCGGGACGTGATCTCGGTGGAGATCCTGCCGCCCTCGATCCGGAAAATCCGGTCCGCGATCATCCCGGCCTCCCTCCGGCTGTGGGTGACGTGCAGCGACGTGATGCGGTGCGCCCGGGTGATGCGGCGGATGAGGGCGAGCATCTCCTCCTGGGTTTCCTCGTCGAGTGAGCTGAGCGGCTCATCGAGGCACAGGATTCCGGGGCGCGCGGCCAGGGCCCGGCCCAGGGAAACCCGTTGCCGCTCGCCTCCGCTCAGTCCGTGGGGTTTGCGGTCGAGGAGGTGAGAGATGCCGAGTTCGTGGGCCAGTTCCTCGACTCGGCGGGCCGTGGCGGCACGGCTCCAGCCCTGGATCGAGGGGCCGAAAGAGAGGTGCCGCCGCACCGTCTTCGTGGAAAAAAGGGTGTGATCCTGAGGGACGAATCCCACTCCGCGCCGACTCGCAGGCAGATGGGTGACATCGCGGCCCTGGAGCAGGACGCGGCCCGCCTGGACTTTTTTCAGTCCGCAGATCGCCTCCAACATCGTGGTTTTGCCGCATCCGGTCCGACCCATGAGGACGCCATATTGCCCCGGTGGGAGGGCAAAGCTGATCCCGGAGAGCTCAAACTGCCCCACGCGCACCGCCAAATCCTGGACTTCAACCATGATAGAGGAGGTCCTGTCTGCGACGGTCCCACATCCTGACCCCGATGAGGACCAGGATGGCGATGGAAACCATGAGCAACGAAACCACCACCGCCTTTTCCAGGCTGCCGGTGGTGATTTCCAGAAAGACAGTGCTGGAGAGCACCTCGGTCTGCTGTGGGATCGTGCCGGCGAAGACGAGGATGGGGCCAAACTCGCCCATCGACCTCGTCCAGGCGAGCGTGGCGGCGGTGGAGATGCCTCGCCGGGCCTCCGGGATGACGATGTGGAAAAAGGCACTGGCCCGGGAGCAACCCAGGGTCTGGGCGACCTGCTCGGTGCGGGGGCTGATCTGGTCGAAGGTGCTTCGCATGGCGCGCACGCTGAAGGCACAGGCCACGGTGAACTGGGCCAGGATGACGGCGGGTACGTTGAAGGTAACCTCGATGCCAACGGCGTTGAACATGTCTTCAAAACTGGGCCAGCCGGCGAAGGGCGGCATCTTGTTGAAGAGGAGAAGCAGGCTGAGCCCCACCACGAGAGGGGGGAGCACGATCGGGATATCGATGATGGCGTCGACGATCGTTTTTCCGGGAAACGAGTAGCGCGAGAGCAGGTATCCCATGGGGACGGCGAAGATCACGGAGAGGACCGCCGCGATGGTGCAAGTCAGCAGCGTGAGGCGGATGGAGAACCGGACGTCTTCGTCGGACAGGATGTCGAGCAGACCCTGCCACGAGACGGTGGAGAAGCCGTAGATCGCATTCGCGGTGACCAACAGCGCGATGAGTAGGAGGTAGGTTCCCGCCAGAGCCGCCAGTCCCCCGATAAAGGCGCGATCCGAGTGGGAGCCTTTCATCAGTCGGCAACGATCGCGTTGGGTTCCTGCCATCCCCCAGCCCCTTCGATCGGTTCGTAGCCATCCGCGGCGAAGGTTTTCAGGCCCCGATCGCGAGAGGAAAGGTAGCGACAGAAACGGAGGGCTTCGATGGGCTGATCCGAGGAGGTGAGGACACCCACGGTGATCTCCGTGGTTTCGGCGTCGAACTCGGGCAGACCGACAAAGTCGATTTCCCCATACTGGGCCGCGACGGCATCCCAGATGATGGCCGCGTCGATCGTCCCCAGCTTCAGCGCGTTGGCCAGTTCGGTGACCGTCGGAAAAAGGACGGTGGGCCGGAAATTCTCCCACAACCCGTGGCGTTCCAGAATCTGTCTGGTGAATCTGCCAATCGAGGCGGCATCGGGATTGCCGATACCGAACTTGAGTGTCGGGTCGAGGACATCCTGCAGGGTAGCGAGTTGCTCCGGATTGCCTCGGGGAACGCCGAATCCGGCCCGCATTCGGGCGATGGGCACGGTTTCGGCGACCTTGCCGCGGGCCTTGGCCAGCTCGATGTAGGAGGAGTCCGCGGCGAGGTAGAGGTCGCCTCCGGCGATATCCAGCTTGGCCAGGAGCGTGCCCGAGCCGCCAAACTGCAGACGCACGGGAATCCCGAACTCCTGCTCGTAGGCCCGGGCGATCGTCGAGACCGATTTCCTCATTCCGGCGGCGCAGAACACGACGAGCGGCTTGGCCTCCTTTTTTCCGGGGTCACCGCAGCCGCAGACCATCCCGGCGAGGAGGAGAGGAAAAAACGGAAACTGGGGCGGTCGTTTGAGCCGATCGAGTCGCAGGGGCAGTCGAACCATGAGGGAAGTTGATTCCGGTGCAAAGATGGGCGGCGCCGCTGCGCTCGAACCCCGTTCCGGAAAAGTTTCCCGGCGAGCCGGATTTTGTCCTCCGGCTAGAGAGCCGCCGATGCCAAGCCGGGGTAGGCCGCGCGAGGGCTCAACCCCAGGATCTGGCGTGCCGGCACCACCGTTTCCAGGTGGGTTCCCCTGGGGCATCGCTTGACTACCCAGCCGGTGAAACAGACCCGGATGTAGCCGCAATCGGGCAGGCCGGAGCAGACCTTGCGGACCTCGGCACAGGGTTTCAACCGCGCCAGAGGAACGGCGTCCCGGCATTTGCCGGAACAGATCACCGGAGCACAGGAGGTCACCCGCCACCGGTGGTCGCGGGTCATCATGCGGCGCAGTTTGCGCTCGCGCCCGCTGCCGACCTGCACCCAACCGCTGATCTCGACCCGGGCCCAGACGACGCCGTCCCGATCGACCTTTTCGCAGAGGACACAGAGCGGAAATTGACTCTGGGGACAGAGGGTGGCGGTTACCTGACATTTGCCGCTCGGACCCGTGAAGACCGGGATCTCGGCCGACTTCGAGACGGGGAGAACCTCTACGGCATGGTGATTTTGCAGGGTTCCGTGGTGGTAGAGGCCGTCGTGCGAGCGATTCTGGGACTGGGCCGGAAGAGCAAGGGCGAGGGCCAGGAAAAGAAGCGGGAGGGTTCTCATCTCGATGCCCAGTGGAGCAGAAAGCGGGCCGGCTGACAACCCGGAAAAAGCGGCCGGTCGGGAGTGTCGGCAAGATTTTCCTGCCTCGAGCGAAACAAAAAAGCCGTCCCCATCGGGACGGCTTTTTGCGGGGAATTGCGCTGGGACATAGGCTCTCGGTGAGGGATGGGCCTCCTCTTACTTCCAGAGGTCGTCGGTGGCGGTGTAACCATCGGCGCGGACCTTCCACAGGTCATCGGTGGCGGTGTAGGTTTTGGTGGGCCAGCCCTCATAGAATTTCCAGAGGTCATCGGTGGCGGTGTAGACGAAGGCGCAGACTTACAAGAGCACTTCGGAGTCGAAGAAGATAAAGGC
>CAZLUZ010000173.1:0-9946 GCA_964562825.1 uncultured Akkermansia sp. | reverse complement strand
ACTCCATCTCATCGCTGTTTAGGATCCGGGGGAACCCCCAGACCTTGGCAGGATCGAAGAGAGGCACGATGTTGGGTTCCGAGCCGAGGGGGAGAAAGGCGAAAATGGTGGTTGCGTACTCGAACTCCGGCAGTTTCCGGATCTTGGCGCAGATGACCCGGGAGGCTTCTTCCTTTTCAGCGGCGCTCAGGCGTTTGACGGCGGAGAAGCAATCCCGGCGCAATTCGTTCTTGGTGAGGACGGGCAAAGTGTTTGGCTGCTGTAGGGGTTTTTACCGGGGGCGATACTCCTGCATCGCCCGTGGCATGTAGTTCTTCAATTCGGCGATGCGGACCGAATCGACGGGATGGGTGCTGAGGAAGCTGAAGGTCTGCTTCTGACCCATGCGATCGCGGTAGGCGGCAAACCGCTCCCAGAGTTTGACGGATTCCCGTGGGTCGTAGCCTGCGCGGGCCATGTAGAGGGCCCCGAGACGGTCCGCCTCGAGTTCCTGTTCGCGGGAATGGGCCTGGACGCTGAGCACGCCGGCGGCGCCGAGTCCCGCGGTGCCCAGTCTGCGATCCACGCCGGCCTTCTTGTCCAGGACGTAAGCACCCACGGCGACGGCTCCGGCCGTCAGGGCCCCGCGCGACAGGCGTTCGCCGGAATGTCTCGCCACCACGTGGGCCACCTCGTGACCGATCACTGCGGCGAGACCATCCTCATTCTCCGAGATCTGGAATAGGCCGGTGTGGACACCCACCTTTCCTCCCGGCAGCGCGAAGGCATTGGGGGCAGGGTCCTCGAACACGACAAACTCCCATTCCGCGTTGGGGACCGGCATCACACTGGAGAGCCGTCGTCCCACCTCCCGAACCTGCGCGTTGTAGGCGGGATCGGTCGAGATCGTCATCGATTTCTTGAGCTTGTTGAACTCGGAGATGCCGAGGGCCGCTTCCTCGCGCGGCTCGAGGAAGTTCACTTGTCTGCGACCCGTGTCCGGCACCGTCTGGCAGGCGACGAAAATGGCGAGCGCCGCAAGGAGCGAAGCGGGCAAGCCCAGGGAGAACACCTTTCTCATGAGAATCGATTCGATTACGATCGGAGGGGCGGAAATTGTAGCACAGATGCCCCGGCGATCCACCAGGTTTTCCCGGGGAGTGGCCCCGGGTGCCTCCGGGAAGATGGAGTGGCATCCCCGTTTTGCGGCAATTGCCCCCGATCGAGCCTCCTCTATGCTGATCAGATGCGAGCGTCTCTCCGGCATTTTTGGCGCGGTCTCTCGTCGCTGTTGGTCTTCCTGCCTCTGCTCCCGGTGACTGCCGCCGGCGAGGTCGACTTCGCCCGCGACGTTCAACCCATTCTCTCGAACCACTGTTACGCCTGCCACGGTCCCGACGACAAAGAGCGCGCTGCCGATCTTCGGCTCGATACGGAGGAGGGGGCTCGCGCGGCGCTCTTTCCGGGGGACGCGGGCAACAGCGAGTTGTTCCTTCGCGTTTCCAGCACGGACCCGGACGAGGTGATGCCTCCGCCGAAAAACAAGAACCCGCTTTCGTCGCAGCAGATCGCTACGCTGAAACGTTGGATCGGCGAGGGGGCCACATGGGGCGTGCACTGGGCCTTCGAGGCTCCCCGTCGTCCCGTCACTCCCGCTGTGCCGGGCGGCGGCGCGCATCCGATCGATGCTTTCATCGAGGCGAGACTGGCGAGGGAGGGAATCGAACCGCTGGCGGAAGCACTTCCCGAAACCCTGCTGCGTCGGGTCAGCCTCGACCTGACCGGGTTGCCTCCGACCCTGGAGGAGCGGGAGCGATTCCTCGCCGCCGATGCCGAGACGGGCTACGAACTTGCGGTGAATCGCTTGCTCGACTCACCCCATTTCGGGGAGCGCTGGGCTCGCTGGTGGATGGATGCGGCGCGCTATGCCGATTCGAATGGTTACGAAAAGGACTCGGTCCGGCACGTCTGGCCTTACCGCGACTGGCTCATCGACTCGTTCAACCGCAATCAGCCCTTCGACAGATTCGTCATTCGACAAGTGGGAGGCGACCTGCTCCCCGATGCCACCGTGGCGGACCGGGTGGCGACCGGTTTCCTGCGCAACGGCATGGTGAACGAGGAGGGGGCGATCGACTACGAGCAGTTCCGGGTCGAGGGCATTTTCGATCGCATGGACGCGATCGGAAAATCGGTGCTGGGTTTGACGACACAGTGTGCCCAGTGCCATACCCACAAGTATGACCCGATCACCCACGAAGAGTATTTCGGGATGTTTGCTTTCCTCAACAACGCCCGGGAGGCAACGGTGCCCTACCACACGCCGGAAGCGATCCGCGAGATCCGGCATCTCGAGCAGGAGGCGGAGACCGTGCGTCGCCGGGCACGCGACACGATGCCGGACTGGGAGGAGCGCTTCGCCGCCTGGATCGAGGAAAAGCGCAGCGAGATCGCGAACGAACCGGAGTGGACGGTGATCACGCCAGAGCCGTTGGGCGATGGTGGGCAGAAATTCTATGCGCGACCCGACGGATCGCTCATCACCATGGGTTTCGCCCCGGCGACAAGTTCGGAGAAGTTTGTCGCCGAGACAGAGCTCGAGCAGATCGCTAGCCTGAGACTCGAGCTGCTCATGGATCCCTACCTCACCTACGGAGGACCGGGCCGTTCCATCGAGGGCACGGCCGCCCTGAGCGAGCTGAAACTGCTGGTGGGTCCATCGCCAAGCCAGTTGAAGGAGGTGAAACTGGAAGTGGCCCGGTCGGACCTGGACCTCCCCGAGCGCCCCATCGACGCCGTCAAATACCCGCGCACCCGGCAGGCGCAGGACTCAGGCGATCATTCCGGGGAAAAACGAGTCGAGGGGCCGGCCCGTTTTGCCACCGATGGCGACGGCGACACCGCCTGGGCCACCGAGGCGGGTGCCGGACGATCAAACCAGCCTCGTCTCCTCGTGGTGAATCTCGCCGAGCCACTCGCGCGGGAGGGAGACGGACCGCTCCATGTGCGCTTCGACAAACAGTGCCGGCACGGCGGATGGAACAGCAACGACAACCAGCACCGCAATCTCGGGAGGTTTCGCTTTGCCCTTTCGCCGGAGCGGTATCCCGGCCACCGTCCGCTCAGCCCGCGCGTGCGGGACGCAATTGCCCGCGATCGGGACAGCTGGAGCGCCGAGGAAGAGCGCGCCCTTTTTGATGCCTGGTTGGCCGATGAGGCGGAGTTCCACGAATGGGCGGCGCGGCTCGACGAACTGGCCTGGGCGCATCCGGTGCCGACTCCCCAGCTCGTGGTGAAGGAGATCGACGGGCAACGGCGCCCCACGACCTTGTTTCACCGAGGCGAACAGCATCAGCCCCGGCATGAGGTTCGGCCCCACGTTCCGGCTTTTCTTCACGATCTGCCGGAGGGAGATGGAGAATCGCGCCTCACCTTTGCCCGCTGGCTCGTCGACCGCGATTCTCCGACGACCGCGCGCACTCTCGTGAACCTTGTCTGGCAGGAGATCTTCGGGATCGGCATCGTCGAGTCGGTCGAGGACCTCGGACATCAGGCTCTGCCCGCCTCGCACCCGGACCTCCTCGACTGGCTTGCGGTCGAATTCATGGAGTCGGGTTGGGATTTCAAGCACCTGGTGCGGGTCATCGTGACGAGCGATGCCTACCGGCGCGACTCCCGCTGGACCGACGAACTCCAGGAGCGCGACCCGCGCAATCGGCTGCTGGCTCGCGGGCCGCGTTTTCGCCCTCACGCGGAGATGGTGCGCGACATCCAGCTCGCGGCCAGCGGATTGCTCGAACGATCGGTGGGAGGCGAGAGCGTGTATCCGCCGATCCCCCGGTTCCTGTTCGAACCGCCGGTCAGTTATGGCTGGAAAATGTGGCGCGAGGACGAAGAACCGGAGCGACGCTACCGTCGAGCCCTTTACACCTTCCGTTTCCGCACCGTGCCGCCGCCGTTTCTGGCCGCCTTCGACGCCCCCACGGGAGAGGTCTCCTGCGTGACGCGGCCGCGCTCCACCACGCCCCTACAGGCGCTGGCCACCCTGAACGAACCCCTCTCGATCGAGGCGGCGCGGGCCCTCGGTGCCTGGATGAGAGAGCGAGCCGGTGCCTCGGGGAAGACATCCCTGGCGATCCGCGACGGGTTTATCCGCTGCACCGGGCGCCGTCCGGGCGACTCCGAACTGGCCCTGCTCGTCGACCTGTGGAAGTCCGAATCCGAGCGCGAAGGTGACGCCGCCTGGACGACAGTCGGGCGGGTGCTGCTCAACCTCGACGAAACCATCACGAAGTCCTGATCCCTCCATGAAAATGAACTCCATTCCCGGCCGGGCTGAACCGTGGAACGACTTTCGGCAGGCGGTGAGCCGGCGCTGGTTCCTCCGCGACTGTGGAATCGGTCTCGGCGGAATCGCCCTGCATTCGCTGCTCACCCGGGAAGCCGCGGCGCTGACGGCAGACCCCCTGACCCCGAGAGCACCCGCCCATCGGGCACGGGCCAAACGGGTGATTTACCTGTTCATGGGGGGCGGGCCGAGTCACGTGGACCTTTTCGACAACAAACCGACCCTCCAGCGCCTCGATGGAACCACGCCGCCGCCGGAATTGCTCGAGGGCTACCGGTCCGCGTTCATCAAACCCGACAACAAGCTTCTGGGCGGCAAGTTCTCGTTTCAGCGCCACGGCAAGTGCGGCATGGAGTTGTCTGAGCTGCTGCCTCACCTCGGGTCCATCGCCGACGAGATCACTCTCGTCCGGTCGATGCGGACGGATGCGTTCAACCACGCACCGGCACAGATCCTCCTGAGCACGGGATCGCAACAGTTCGGGCGCCCTTCGCTGGGGGCCTGGACGGTTTATGCCCTGGGCAGCGAGACGGAGAATCTGCCGCCTTTCGTGGTCCTTTCCTCGGGATTGAAAGGGCCCAGCGGAGGTTCGTCGAATTTTGGCTCCGGTTTTCTCCCCTCGGTCACTCAGGGAGTGCCTTTCAATTCGGTCGGCGATCCCGTGCTTTTCCTCTCCAACCCGGACGGCATCTCGCGGCGCTCGCAGGGGGCGGCGATCGAGGCGATCAACCGGCTCAACGAAAAGCAATTCGAGATGGTCGCCGATCCCGAGATCCGGACGCGCATCAGCGCCTACGAGATGGCCTACCGCATGCAGGATGTCGCTCCCGAGGTGACGGATATCGGACGGGAATCCCCGGAGACACTCGAGATGTATGGCGCGAGTCCGGGGGAAGCCTCCTTCGCCAACAACTGTCTCCTCGCGCGGCGCCTGATCGAGCGGGGCGTGCGGTTTGTCGAGCTATTCCACGAATCCTGGGACCAGCACGGCAACCTGACAAAACAGTTGAAAAAGAACTGCCTCGACACCGACCAGGCTTGCGCGGCTCTGGTGAAAGACCTCAAGATGCGCGGTCTGCTCGAGGATACCCTCGTGATCTGGGGCGGGGAATTCGGGCGCACCCCCATGGTGCAGGGCGGCAACGATGGACGGGATCACCATCCCTCCGCCTTTACCATGTGGATGGCCGGGGGAGGGGTGAAGGCCGGTTGCGAGTTCGGACAGAGCGACGAGCTCGGCTTCAACGCCGTGGAGAATCCGGTTCATGTTCACGATCTCAACGCGACGATCCTCCACCTGCTGGGCTTCGACCATGAGAGGCTGACCTTCCGCACCCAGGGGAGGGACTTCCGGCTCACCGACGTACACGGTCACGTGGTCCGCGACTTGCTGGCGTAAGCGGGCCGGGAGGCGGCTTCTCCCAACGGTGGCACGACGGTGAGTTTGCCCTGGACGATTTCAAGACTCGCGCGGAGGTAAGTCCGATGATGAGGCGAACGGCATGCCGGGCCGCGGCGATGTTGCTGGCGGTAGCGCACTCCGGCCTGGAGTCCGAGCGGAACCGAGTGGACGCCGCCACCCACTCTCCACGTGGGGTGAGTCCTTTTTCCTAGCCGCACCAGAGAGAGGGCGATCAATCGGCCTGCGCCAGGGTGCCGCTCATGATCTGGAAACCGGGGGCGCTGCGGGTCGCCTCAGTCAGGGCTTCGTCGGTGATGACGAGATTCGTTCCCGGGGTCACCACCGTTTCGAGGATGTGTTTCATCCGTGAGCCGGTCCGGATGTGCTTGAAAGACTTGATCTGGTGGCTGTCCGCCGGGCCACCCACCTGATGCCATTTGGGGTGGACGTCGCCAGACGTCGAATCCCGCTTCCATCCGTCGAAAACGAAGGCGTAGGTTCCCTCGGGTTTATCGGCGAAAAGTCTCAGGTGAGCCGGCGCCCTGCCGATATGGACGCCGTTGCGGATCACCACGATTTGCTTTTCGCGGGAACTGAAGAGGATAGAGACGGGTCCCGAGGACGAGTCGTGCGGTGCCCAGTGGATCTCTGCCTCATCGTGCTCCTCGAACTGAATCCGGTGCCCCTCCGAGACGCCACCGGTCGGGGCATTCTCGGTGATGATCACGGTTCCGCCGATCTCGGTCACCTGGAAAAGTTGCTTCGAGAACTCATGGGGTAAATGGATGCAGCCATGCGATGAGGGATAACCCGGCAGGGAACCGGCGTGGAGGGCGACGCCTCCCCAAGTCAGGCGCTCGGAATAGGGCATGGCCGCGTTGTTATAGGTCGAAGAACGGTGATCGGCGTCCTTCTCCAGGATGTGAAACACCCCGGTGGGCGTTTCGTAGCCCTCGCGTCCCGTGCTGACGAGACAACTGCCGATCTGAATCCCGTTGCGGTAGACCGCCGCGGTCTGGGTGCCGAGATTCACGGAAACCACCACCGGTCCCTCGGGTGACAGATCGGGATTCCAGGTGAAGGTCGAGGGATCGTGCTGGCGATCGGTTGCCGTGAGATCCAGGGCGAGAATGAAGATGGCGAGAAAGAAAAAGGAGTTGGCTTTCATGACCAAAAGACATTACGGGAAAACCGAACGGAGTCTCCCGAGAGGCTGAGCAAAAAAGTTTTTTAAAAACCACAAATCTTGTGTTTACAAGAATTTTTAAATGCTTTATCTTCTTTGGTGAGCGGAAGCTCTATGGCGAGATGGCCAAGCGGTAAGGCAGAGGTCTGCAAAACCTCCATCGCAGGTTCGAATCCTGCTCTCGCCTCCTTTCCGGCTGAAAGTGCTTTGCCGGGGGTGTCACACGACGCTGTGGGCGGTTCCCGTGGGCGAACCGGATGGGGCAAGCCGGAGAGATTCTCCTTGCCAAAGAAGCGTTTCGGGGGATGGTATGGACCGGTTTTATTCCGGCTGCTCTGCCGTGAATCAAGCACCCGTAGCTCAACTGGATAGAGCACCTGACTACGGATCAGGAGGTTTGGGGTTCGAATCCCTACGGGTGTGCCACGGTTCTGACCCATCACAGATTCTGGCAGGTCTTTTGTGCCGTGCGCACATTGCTTCGGCTTTGTGAAGGATTCTGCTCGACACCCCCGGAGCATCGAAGTAATGGTTCGAGCCTTCTGGAATCCAAGCTAGCCTCCGGATCATGATGGACCGCTTACTTCTTCACGACAGTCAGACTCGCTCCCGAAAAACCATTGAACCTGTCGACGGCGAGACACTCCGGTTCTACTGCTGCGGGCCCACCGTCTACGGCCCGGCCCACATCGGAAACTTCCGTACCTTCGTGTTGCAGGACGTCTTTCGCCGGGTGGTCGAATCCGCGGGGATGAAGACCAGACACGTGAGAAACATCACCGACGTGGACGACAAGACCATCCGCCAGTCCCACGAGGAAGGGGTGTCGCTCGCCGAGTTCACCGCCGGTTGGACCAAAAAGTTCCACGCGGATGCGGCCAAGCTGAACCTGCTGCCGCCACACGAGGAACCGAGCGCGGTGGCCCACATCCCGGAACAGATCGAGATGATCGAGACACTGGTGGAGAAAGGGCACGCCTATCGCGCCGATGACGGTTCCGTCTATTTCCGGGTCGATTCCTTTCCCGACTACGGTCGGCTCTCTCGCCTCAAGGAGCGCGAGATCACCACCGACGACGTGGAGCGGGAGGATTCGGATGAGTACGATCGGGAGTCGGCCGCAGATTTCGTGCTCTGGAAGACTCGCCGGGAGGAGGATGGCCCCAACTTCTGGGAATCCCCCTGGGGCGAGGGCCGTCCCGGTTGGCACCTGGAGTGCTCGGCGATGTGCCGAAAACATCTCGGCGAAACCTTCGACGTCCATTCCGGCGGGGTTGACCTGCTTTTTCCCCATCACGAAAATGAGATTGCCCAGAGCGAATGCTGCAACGGGGTTAAGTTCGTCCGCCATTGGTTTCACATCACCCACCTGATGGTGGACAATCGGAAGATGAGCAAATCGCTGGGCAACCTCTACACCCTCGGCGATCTGGAAGCCAAGGGCCACACCGCGATGGAGGTTCGCTACGTGCTGCTCTCGGGGAGCTACCACCAGCATCTCAATTTCACCCTGGATTCTCTCCAGGCGGCCAACAAGGCGCTGCATCGCCTCGCGGAGTTTGCGGAAAAACTGGGGGAACTCCCCTCGGAGCCGCCGACAGGGGTTGAGGATTTTGGCCCTTTCCGGCCTGTCCTCGATGGGCTGCTCCACGACTTGAATACGCCGGAGGCTCTGGGTGCTCTTTTCAGCGGGGTGAGGGATCTGTCCCATCGGCTGGAGGAGTTGTCCGCCGAAGAACTCGCCGCGACGAGAAAGGGACTCGCCTCGGTGCTTTTCTCCCTGGGGCTGGCCCTGCCCAGGACGGAGCCGACAGAGGGCGTCGTGCCCGGGCACATCGCGAAGATGGCGGCCGAACGGTGGGAGGCGAAGCAGAGCAAGGACTGGGGAAGGTCCGACGAATTGCGCGACGCGATCGAGAAAGAGGGTTGGAAAATCAAGGATTCCAAGGAAGGATATATCGTGGTTCGTTCCTGAGCGGGCCGTGGATGGATCCCGCTTCCCTCTAACCTTTCTTTCCCCTCCCTTTCATGACCGCGGAACGCAAGACGCTGGAAGAGCGCGAACAGATGTCGGACCTGCAGCGGCTCCGGCACTCGACCGCCCACATCATGGCCACGGCGATCCTCAAGATCTGGCCCGATGCGCAGTTCGCCTATGGTCCTCCCATCGATCACGAGGTCTACGGATTCTACTACGATGTCGACCTGGAGCACCGGATTACGCCCGACGATTTCGAGAAGATCGAGGCCGAGATGAGGAAGGTCGTGAAAGAGAATCAGCCCTTTGAGAGAGAGGTCATCTCGCGGGACGAGGCGCTGAAGCTTGCGCGCTCCGGACGCTTGGGAGGATTGTCCGAACGGAAGGCGGAGAGCGTCTTCAAGATCGATTTGCTCGAGGACATACCCGAAGATGAGGAAATCTCGATCTACAAGAACGGTGATTTCTGGGACCTCTGTGCCGGTCCCCACGTGCCGAGGACGGGCAACTGCAAGGCATTCAAGATCCAGACGGTGGCGAGCGCCTTCTACAAGGGCGATGCAGCGAACCCGCAACTGCAACGAATCTATGGAACGGCCTTCAAAAACAAGGCCCTCCTCGCCGAGCATCTGGAGAGGGTGGAGGAGGCAAAGAAGCGCGATCACCGAAAGCTGGGACGGGAACTCGGTCTGTTCCGCATCGACGAACAGGTGGGCCAGGGCCTGGTGCTCTGGCTGCCCAACGGCGCCATCATTCGCCAGGAACTGCAGAATTTCATCAGCGAAGAGCTGGAGCGCCAGGGATACCAACAGGTCTTCACACCCCACATCGGCAAACTGGACCTCTACCGTACCTCGGGTCATTTTCCCTACTACGAGGATTCCCAGTTCGTCCCCGTGGTGGAGCGGGAAGCACTGCTCAAACTGGCCGATGAGGGCTGCAGCTGCGCCGAGCTGAACAACGCGCTCAAGGATGGCGAGGTCGAGGGTTTTCTCCTCAAGCCGATGAACTGCCCGCACCACATCCGCATCTACGACGCCTCGCCTCATTCCT
>CAZLUZ010000172.1:0-9978 GCA_964562825.1 uncultured Akkermansia sp. | reverse complement strand
GTGGCGCCGCCAGCCACCACCCGCCTGGCGCCGCCCACCGTCAGCTCGAGGGCGCCGCCGGGCGGCAGGGCCTCGGCCGCCGCGGCCCATGGTTGCATGGAGAGCTCCATGTCGTGGGCCAGGCGGGTTCCCTCGACCGGGTGGAAAAAGGGGGAATTGCGCGGCCGAGTGAGGTGACGGAACAACTCCGAACTCCCCTGACCAAGGAAGAGATCGGTCTGGGCGGGATGATTCCGGCCCGACCGGTTCCCGTCGTCAGCCCAGTGGTTGGTTTCGATGGCCAGCGCAGAAAGCTCATTCTCCATCCGTCGCATGCCCGTGCGGTAGATCGACATGTCGATCTCGGGGAAACTGGCACGAACTCGCTTGGTCCGCTGGGGCGAGAGGAGCCGGTAGCTGAGGTAGCGGCTCCGGCATTCCACGGCGACGACGCCGACGTTGAGAAACTCTCCGACCTCGGGGAAAGGCCGAAATCCGATGATGGCGTAGTGGAGGACGAGTTCCATATCTCGATCTGGGGTGAGTGCCGGTGTCATCCGGTAAGCACGCCGTCGGAGGGCAATTCGGGAGCCAGGAGCGCCGATTCGATGTCGTGCATGGTCAGGGTGGCGCGCGGGGCGCCGGTGGACGGGTCGCTCAGCCACTCGTCGGGCAGCTCCTCCCAGATGCGATCGAGGCTGTAGATGGCCGACTCGAACTTGACGCGCAACTTCTCCACCTGCCGGCGCGTGACGAAAGGCCGGATGTCCCGAAAGGCGTGTTCCCGAAAAAATTCGTCGCCGTCGAACTCACCCTGCAGAGAGCCGTCATGGTCGATGGCGACGACGCTGCCCATCAGAGGATCCCACTGCAGGTTGGGGCATCCCGTGGCGAAGGACATCTTCCGGTCGGAGTTCCGGGTCCACCAGTCGAAGCAGAGGATGGCGATCTTGGTGGCGTCGGGGATCTGGCCGAGATGGGTCTCCCCCAGATCCTCGCCAAAGGGAACACGCTGCGAGCCGAACCCCAGTCCGGGATGGAAATCGTCGCCGTCCTTTTCCAGCACCTGGGCGGCGAGCAGAGGGGGAATGCGCACGATGTCGAACGGGGCCACCGGGATGCCGAAGAGCGTCCCCAGACTGCCCACGGTGTATTCGAGGATCAACTGGTCCCAGGAGACATTGTCCCGTTTCACAAAAAAGGACTGACCGCTCTCGTCCTCACAGAGGAAGGGCCGGCTCGCTCCGGTTTCGGACCTCCCGTAGAGGCTGATGATCGTCTTGGTCATGCCCGGCCGGACGGTAAGGAGAGAATCCGCCCTTCTCAATCAGTTTCGCGAGGCAAATGCCTCACCAGTCCGCGAGTTCGCGAAGCTCGATCCCGTCGGGATGCTCTCCGCCGGGACGGAGGAGCACCGCGAGGGTGGCCTCCTCCGATGCCGCCATCTTTACGCGGAATCCGATCATTCGGGTCCCCCGGTTGGGGGCGTCGTGTTCGGCCGGCGGTGCGCCCGTCTCGAAAATCTGGAGTTTCGCCCCTGCGGGAGACAACAGACTCAGGGAAAGCCGCCGGTCTCCCCGCCGCAACACCGCGCGATTTGGCGCCTCGAGGGAAACCTCGGCCCGGGTGACCATGCCCCAGCGGACTTCGGTCTCTCCCTCCGGAGCCGTGATCTCGTCCTGGCAGAGGACGGAACCGTCGTCGAGCAACCCCACACCCCGGCGCGCTGCCGCGAGCTGCCCCCGGTAGACCGGGGCCAGGTCGACGATGGTGTGGGGCATGGGCCCCCGATCCGAGAAGGCGACGATGGGAGCGCTGCCCTGCACCCGTTGCTTTTGTCCGTTCACCACCAGGGTGTTGTGGCTGAAGTTGTTGAGCCGGAAGACGTCCCAGCGCGGGCCATCCTGGCTTTTGTCCCACAGTCGGATGCCCTTCGATTCCAGGTCGTGGTAGGACTGCGCTCCCAGGTCCTCCGCCCACCGGACTCCCAGGGCGTCCACGACGAAGGAGCCGATGTCCATGTGGCCGTGATTGGCGCTCGGCGAACCGCCCTTGATGCCGACGTAGGTCGCGGCGTCGCTCTCCCAACTGCTGCGGTGCATGGCGACGGGCGTGGTTCCATCGCCCCGCCAGTGCCGCGACTCCGGAAACGACGTGTCCTCCAGCGAGCCGGCCCAGAGGAGGAGAAAAGGGAACAGGCGCTCATCGTTCCCGTCGGGTCGGGGCCTCCGGGAGAGGAACTCCCCGAGTATCTGTTTTTCGTGCCAGAGGAGGCCAGGGTCTCCGCGACGGGAGGAGAACCAGAACATCTCGGGCGACACGCCCCCGCTCGAGCCGCAATCCGAGTAGTTGAAATAGAGGCCCGTCGGTCCCGTGGCGTGCAGGTAGTAGTCGGCCGATTCGAGAAACCCGGGATGATCCGCCAGCCCGAAACTGTTTCCGAGGACCGACTCGAGGGCATCAATCAGGAGAACGTTGAAGACGGTGCCGTAGGCCCAGTAACCGGGCCCTTCCGGATAGGCGCCGTCGGGGGCGTACTCCGCCATCGCCCGGGGCACGTGCCGCACCGCCCGTTCGATGATCCGTTCGGCCAGCTCGGGGTGATCCTCAGCCACCACCAGGGCGCCCATGGTCAGCCCCCCGTGGCAGACCTGGTTCCAGTTGTTGTCGCTCTCGACCCAGCTGCCCCCTTTCAGCGAGGGCTGCAACCCCTTCTCGACGATGGCCTCCCGAATCACCCGGAGATCGTCGGGCGAAAGGGCATCGTGCAACCAGTCGTAGCCGATCGCCAGGGCCGCGGTCATCTCTGCCACGTCGAGAAAATGGTCGGGGTTCCAGTCGGAAAACCCGGCCGCCGCCAACATCTCCTGCCGGGCCCTCTGCGCGTAACGCTCCTCACCCGTAAGACGATGGGCGAAAGCCAGATGGGCGACCCGCTTCAGGCAGGTGCGCGAGACGGAGAGCAGGCGTCTCCCCGTTTTCGTCCGCTGCACCGGCTCCAGTTCCAGGATGCCATCGGCGACCGCTGTGACCCGCTCGAACGAACGGAGCAGGAGGGGGTCCGATTCGATTTTTGCCCGGAGGGCCTCCGTCTGTCCGCGCCCGAGAAACAGTCGGGGATGCTCCCGGGGCGCATCGGACAAGAGCGGGCCGACATCGATTCCTCCGGCGGCGGCGCCGAGGCAGCTGACGGACAGGGCGGTGATGATGATCAGGCGTCTCATCGATAGGCTTTGTCGAACGCAAAACCCTCTCGCCGCATCGAGCCGATTCAAGGCAAAAATGACGGGAAGCCCGTCTCGATGAGGTGGGACGGCGGCGCTGCGGGGCGGCGATCACCCACGCAGCAGTCTGCGCACCGGCACACCTTCGCTGATCGGGACGGGGCGGTTGATCGAGGTGGGAAATTCATGGAGATAGTCGATTCCCAGGGCGGCGTAGATGGTCGCGTGCACATCCTCCACCGCCACCGGATCGGCCGGTTTCTCCGCGAGCCCCTCAGGATCCGTGGCACCCACCACGCGGCCTCCGGCGACGCCCCCTCCTCCCAGGAGGATGGAGAATCCGTGGGGCCAGTGATCCCTGCCCTCGGCGATGTTGTGCTTCGGCGTTCTGCCGAACTCCGTGGCGCAGACCACCACCGTGCTGGCGAGGAGATCTCTCGCCTGGAGCATGCCGACGAGAGCGGCCAGGGCGGGATCGAGGGTATCGACGCGTCGGCGCTGTATCTCCTGGTTGTTGGCGTGGGAATCCCAACCGTTCAGGGTGACCTCGACGCAGCGCACTCCCGCCTCGATGAGGCGAACCGCGGCGAGGCATCCCCGGCCGAAAGGGGTGTCTCCGAAGGCGTCTCTCTCTGCACGCGGTGCCTGGTTCACGTCGAAGGCCTTGAGCTGGTCCGAGGTCATCATGCGACGGGCCCGCACCAGATTGGATCGGTGCCCGGTGCGCACCCGGTCGAGATCGGCGAGGCGGCCCCGAGCGAAGCTGCGCTCCAGCACCTGCAGCGATTCGAGCCGGCGCTCGTCGCGCTGGGGCGATACTTTCGGGGTGACATCCGGCACCGGCGCGTCCGGGTCGCCCATCTGAAAGGCATCGTAGTCAGCCCCGAGATATCCGCCCCGCCCGGCGTGGTTGGACGGCAGGATGGAGATGTGGGTGGGGATGTCGGACCGCGGCGAGGGCAGTTCGTGGCATACCACCGCGCCGATCGAGGGGTGGTGGAGGCCCGGAATCATGCGGTGACCCGACTTGACGTTGTAGGTGGCCCGGGAGTGGTCGCCCTCCTGGCTCACCACGGATCGGATCAGGGACAGGTCGGCCATCCGCTCTGCGGTTCGCTCCAGTCCTTCGGCGAGTAGAATGCCGGGCGCCGCGGTGCCGATGGCTTTCCCCCCGTAGGCGATGGCACTTCCGGGATGGGGGTCGAAGGTCTCCAGCTGACTGGCGCCGCCCTGCAGCCAGAGCAGGATCACCGATTTCGGGGGGCCATCCCGGTTCTCCGAGGCGACGGCGAGCCGGTCGGCCAGGCTGGTCAGCCAGGTCAGACCGGCAGTCCGGAGAAAGAGGCGGCGGTTCCAGTGCGACGGCGCACCGCAGGAAAAATCGAGTTCCGAAGTTGTGGGGCGGGGGCTCATCGGTTCCAGGAAAATTCGGTGGAGTTGATCAGGGTCCAGAAAAGGTCCTGCATGGCGCGCTGCCGGTGCGGTCCCGGACGTCGCCCGATCCGGGGTGAAAAGTGAGCCATTTCCTCCGGCGTGGGCGGCCGCACCAGCACGGCGAGGAAAGCGTTGGCCACGGCGGTCTCCGGCTCGCGAGCCAGAAAGGCGATGCGGCTGGAAGCGTTCATCAGGGGATTCGGCTGGGTTCGATCGTGCACCAGTTCGCCGTTCATGAGCAACAGACGTTGCGGAATGGTTCCGCTGGCTTCGGTGAACTCGTTCTCCCCGTGATCGCCGAAGCGTCTGACAAAATCGTTGGTATCGCCGAAGCGCTGGATACGCCGAAGAATGTGGGCGCTCGAATCCAGGCCCTGGATGGTGGCCGCCTGGATCACCGAGCCCGCCACCTGCTCCGTGCGGAGAGGAGTCAGGGGGAAGGCGGCCCAGGCCTCTTCCTCGTCGAGGGTGACGGGACGATCCGGGTCTCCGGTCGTGCTGGCGCGGCGGAAAGCGGTGCCTCGGGCGATGAGGCGGATCAATTCGCGGAAATCATGATCCGCGGCGACGAACTCGTCGGCGAGGAGGTCCAGAACCGGGGGCACCGGCCCGTCGACGGGGATGTCATCGATCGGGGTCACCAGCGGTCTGCCGAAGAGCAGAGCCCAGGCGCGGTTCGCCACCGCCCGGGAAAAGGAGCGGTTCTCGGGATGGGTGATCCACTCCGCGAGGCGTTCGCGCGGCCCGCCGGACTCGGGAAACAGCTCTTCGGCAAAGGGCACGGCTCGGGGCAGGATCTCCTCCTCGCGGCGGCCTTTCAGCCGCGTCTGGTATTCCCGCTCGGGATTGTCCCAGACCCCGGAGAGGGCCACCTCGGTCTGGGAAAAAAAGGCGGCGAGCTGGTGAAAATCCTCCTGTTTCCAACGGTCCCCGAACTTGTCGTCGTGGCACTGGACGCAGTCCAGGCTGACACCGAGAAAAGCCCGGCTGGTACGCGTGGCCAGTTTGACTTCGTCGGGACCGCCCTCCCGGCCTTCCGCGACGGATACCGTGATGAAATTTGCCGCCGGAGACGTGGTCCAGATGCCGGTGGAAGCGACCAGTTCGCGCACCAGTTCGTCGTAGGGCCGATTCATCTCCAGTTGATCCCGCAGCCAGTTGACCAGGCGCCGTCTGCGGTAGACGAGAAAGGGGCCGGGTTCGACTCCCACGTAGATCCGGGCGAGGCGTTCCGCCAGGTAGGCGTGGGTTCGCCCGTCCTCCAAGAGGTGATCGATCCAGGCCTCCACCCGATGATCCGCGGGAGTGGCCTCCAGCCGTCGGATTTCGGCGAGGGAGGGCACCGCACCGGTCAGGGAAAGGGAGAGGCGGCGGGCCAGGGTGTGAAAGTCGGCGTCCGGGGTCGGGGTCACCCCCCGGGATTCCCACTCCGCGTGCATGGCCGCGTCGAGGCGCCTCACCGCGTCGGAGTTTGGGGAAACGGTCGAGACGGTCAGGGGAGGAGGCGACGCCGGGGGGAAGAGAAATCCGAGTGCCGCGCAGAGGGCGGCGAAGCCGAGAACCAGGGCAGCGGCGGACGCGATGAATCGGAGGAAAGAGAAACGCCGGACCGTGAGGGGATGGGACTGGGGGCGCATGGCGCGACTGGGGAGAATCGCCCGACCTAGACGGGACTTCGCGCCGTGGCGTTACAAAAAAGGAAACATCGCCAGGTCTCCGCGAGTGGCCTCAGGAAGAGGCGTTCGCCGAAGGCGTGGTCAGCCGGACAATGATCCGATTCTCGTCGCGCAGGTATTTCTCCGCGACTTCGGAGACCCTCTGTTCCGTGAGTCCATCGATCAGTCCCGGAGCCTTGCGGTAGTGATCCCAGCCCAGACCGACCAGTTCGTCCACTGTGGCCACTCCGGCCAGTTCGCGGGCGCCCTGGAGGTGGATGACCTCCCGACCCATCCACGACGCCTTGGCCCGCTCGAACTCTTCCTTCTCCAGACCTTCGCGGGACAGCTTGGCGATCTCGGCGATCATCTCCTCCTGGACGAGGTCCAACTTTTCCGGCGAAGTCGCGGCGTAGAAGGCGAGGTAACCCGGATCGATGCCCAGCATGCGCATGCATCCGACCGAGTAGGCCAGCCCGAGTTCCTCCCGGATGCGAATGAACATCCGGGACGCCATGTCGCTGCACGCTTCGTCGATGAGTCCGACCGGGTAGTTGTCGTCGTCGTAGAGCGAACAGGTGGGGTAACCGATCAGCAGGATGGCCTGCTCCTTTTCGTGGAATTCCTCGACGGTGCGTCCCCCGGGGTCGGGCGGCACCGTGCCGGAGGGTCCGGTAAATTCCGGCGTTCCCTCCGGCAGCGCGGCGAAGCGCCCTCGGACCAGATCTTCGGCACGATCCAGATCGAGGTCGCCGAACACTCCCACCACTCCGTTGCTACCCGACACGAGTCGGGCGCGGAAATCGAGGATGGCGGATTGATCGAGCGAGGCAAGGGATTTGTCCGTTCCCTTCTCCGGAAGTCCGTAGGGATGGTCGCCGTAGAGTTCGGCGCGGAGGCGCTGCAGCGCGACGGTGAAGGGATGGTCCGCGTCGGATTTGATCGCCGATTGCTGGAAATGCTTCTCCATGGCGACGGCGTCCTCGAGAAAGAGGGGATGGATCAGGGATTCGCCGAGCAGGTCCACGACGAGTTCGAGGTGGGTGCAGAGCGCACCGACCGAAGTGCCGAAGGTATTGTTGCCCAGGCTCGCGGAGATCCCGCCGCCGGCCGACTCGATGGCCTCGGAGATTTCTCGGGCGGACCGCTTCGCCGTGTCCTTGGTCAGCAGTCGGGACATCAGCTTGGTGATCCCATTGTTCGATCCCGTCTCCGCCAGGCGTCCCCCGCGGAAAGCCCCGGTCGCCTGGACGAAGGGGACCCGCCGGTCGGCGAGAAGCAGAACGGTGAGCCCGTTATCGAGCTGGACCCGGCGGATATCCTCCGAACGCGAGGCACCCGGCCGGGCGATCGACGCGACGGTGGTCTTGGGCTTGAGGGCAACCCGGGTCCATCGATCGGGCTTGAGATACACACGAGCCACCCTGCGGACGTCGTCTGGCGTCAGCCCCTGCAACTCGGTGACGTAATCGCGGGTGTAGTCGAGATTTCTAGCCGTGAGCCAGTTCGAGGCGAGGTCCGAGGCCCTGCCCCGCATGTCGAGCATGGTGGAGAATTGGGAACTCAGGGCCTGGTTGAGCACGCGCTCGTGTTCCTCCTCCGAGATCCCCTCTCCGACGAGTCGGTCGATCTCGGTAAAGGCCGCCTCCTCCGCGGCGTCGAGTCGATCGGTCTCCGATTCCACCCCGAGAACGAAGACCCCCCGGAACGATGGACTGAAAGCAAAGGTCGAAACAGCGTGAGCCAGCTGCTTCTCCTCCCGGATCGATTGGTAGAGGCGGGAACTCCTGCCGTTGCCCAAGACCGCGGCAAGCAGGTCGAGAGCGGGCACGTCGGGATGATAGGTGTCGGGAATCTGCCAGGCAACACGCGAGCGGGCCAGTTCCGTGGGGAAGATCTCCACGGCACCGCGGCAGCCGAGGTAGTTTGGTTCCTCGGGAAGCACAGGTTGTTCGCGACGGCGGCGGGTCAATCCTCCGAGTAGGGAATCGATTTTGGAAGCCACTTCCTCGGTGTCGACGTCACCCGCCACGACAAAGAATACCTGCTCCGGCGAATACTGCTCGAGGTAGTAGGTATAGAGATCGTCCCGACTCAACTGGTTGAACAGATCGAGATGCCCGATCACGGGATGACGGCAGGGATGCACCGTGTAGGCATTGTGGAACAACATCTTGCTCAACACCTGTTGGGGACTGTCGTCACCCATGGCGAACTCCCGCCGGATCACCTCCTGTTCGCGCTCGAACTCTTCCTCCGGCAGGCGGGCGGAGCCGATCACGTCGCAGAGAATGTCGAGACAGGCGTCGAAGCCGGCGGTGGGACAATCGATCCAGTAGACGGTGCGGTCGAAAGAGGTATAGGCATTGATGTATCCGCCGTTGGACTGCACTTCGCGGGCGACACCGGTGGCGGAGCGTCGCTCCGTGCCCTTGAAGAGCATGTGTTCCAGAAAGTGCGACATGCCCGCCCCCAGCCAGGAGCCTTCGTGGATACTGCCGGCCCGGCACCAGGCCTGCAGGCTGACCACTGGGGCGGAGTGATCCTCGTCGATGATGACCTCCAACCCGTTGGGTAGCGTCACCACGGAGGCGGTGGTTTCGGGAAAGGCGAGGGGGTCTGACGGGGTGGGAGAAATCACGCTTTTCGGGGTGTGGCAGGTTTCGTGCCCCGGTGCGGTGGATCGAGGGCGGCCGGACTCGCGGCTGGCTTTGCCGAAAGGACCGCGCGGGTGGGACGGTAGGGCTGTTGGAAGGCTTCCTCGAAGCTGAGCCAGTCATCGAAATCCGAGGGATGGTCTTCACTGGATCGTCCGAAGGCGCCTTCGTGAATCAACTGGTAGACCATGGTGCCGACATCCCGGGAAGATCGGATTCCCCATGCCTCCAGGACGGGGAGAGCCATCGAGCCGAACTTATCCAGGGCGTGCTCCCGGAGTCCCTCCAGCAACTCGGGCCCGGTGACGTGCTGATGCTCCGGGGGCTCGTCTTTGCGCAGATCGGAAATGGCTTGTTTCAGGGATTCTCTGAGGAAAAAGTAGGCGTCGCTCTCGTAGCGCCGGTCTCTCTCTCGGATGGCTTTGACCGCTTCTTCGAATCGGAGTCTTGGCATTGGTGGTGGTTGGATTGTGTTGAACGGGGGAATAGAGAAAAGGAATCTGGTATCCCGGGAGGGCGGTAGTCCCGGCGACGTGCGGGAGCGTCGTTCCGCCCCCGGTTGAAGGTGCGGGTCAGGTGACGCGCATCGGCATGATCACATACAGGAACGGTTCGTCGATCCTGAGAACGCCCGGGCTCGTCTCGTCGATGAGGTCGAGATAAACTTCATCCTGACTGAGGTTGCGCAGGGGTGCCATGACAAATTCGGGATTGAAGGCGAGAGTCATTTCCGGGCCGTCGTATTTGATATCGATACTCTCCTCCGCCTGCCCGACCTCGGGGGCATCCGTCGATATGGTGAGGCGGTGGTCGCCGAAGGTGAACTTGATCGAGTTGGTTCTTTCGTTGACCAGGAGGGAGACGCGCTTGACCGCGTTGTGGAGCACCTCGCGTTCCACGATGATGCGGTGCTCGGCATCGCCGGGAATGACCTGGCGATAGTTCGGATAATTGCCCTCGATCAGCTTGGTGACGAGGTGGCTGCTGTTCAGGGAAAAAGAGGCCTGATTTCCCGTCAGTTTCACGGTC
>CAZLUZ010000171.1:0-10095 GCA_964562825.1 uncultured Akkermansia sp. | reverse complement strand
TGACGCCAGGTGACCTCGGGGCCCGCTCCCGCCCTCCCCGACATGAGCCAGCCCACCAGGAGGACGAGGATCCAGGAGTGGACCCCTGGGAGAGACCACCCGAAAAGCTCACCCCCGTCCTTTTGCCCCGCCAACGGCATCAAACCTCCACGTCGAGTTCCCACCCCTTGCGATACGGCCTGCGGATCAGGACGTCGGCTTCGGGCGAATTGGGAGAGACCAACTTCTTACTGTCCCAGTCCACCCGCTTCCCCAGCCGGACCGCCAGATTGCCCAGCAGCACCATCTCCGTGAAGGGACCGGCGTGAGCCACATTCGATAGCGCCATCGCCGGGTCGCCGGCCACAATGGCGGCATGAAATTCCTTGTAGGGATCCTGGCCGGGCGCCCGGGGAATGGTCTGCTCCACCTGCAAACCGTCGAGCCGGCTGCTCGGCTTCACGATCCAGTTGTCGTTGCCCCTGTAGAAAAACACTCGGCCCTCGCTGCCGATGACAACGCATCCGTAGGGATTTCCCTCCTCGGGACCCTGCCCTTCCAGGATGCGATCGGAGGGCAGGTTGCGGACCTGCGGCTTCTTGCCCGGATACTCACTGCTCTCCAACTGCCACTTTTCGGCATTGAAAACCGCGTCCTTGTAACCGTCGTACCACACATACTTGACCGGATTGTCCCGCGAGAGAAACTTGTAGGTGATCGTCGCCCAGGTCGGCGGAGAGATCTCGCTCATGCCCCCCCCTCCTTCGGCGACGACGGCCTCGACGCTGTCGGGAGCTCCCAACTCGAGGGCCCAGTAACTCATGTCCATGATGTGGCAGGCCATGTCTCCGAGCGCACCGGTGCCGAACTGCCAGTAGCCCCGCCAGTTGAATGGCAGAATCCTGCTGCTGTAGTCCGCCTGCTCCGTGGGCCCCAGCCACAGATCCCAGTCAATGAAATCGGGTACGGTTTCCGGCTCCGGCCACTGCGGAATCGCCTGGGGCCAGATGGGGCGATTCGTCCAGACGTGAACCTGTTTCACCTCCCCGATGAGCCCCGCCCGAATCAGCTCGACGCAGCGTCGCATGTGATCCTGAGCGTGGGCCTG
The DNA here is from genome assembly GCA_964562825.1 of uncultured Akkermansia sp. GTDB lineage: Bacteria > Verrucomicrobiota > Verrucomicrobiia > Verrucomicrobiales > DEV007 > Arctic95D-9. Next base: position 9,008 of record CAZLUZ010000171.1, on the reverse strand, counting down.
ATTTCCCATCTGGGTAACCACTCCGGTTTCCTCGGCCACTTTCGTCATCGCCCGGGCCTCCCAGATCCCGTGGGTGAGCGGTTTCTGGCAATAGACGTGCTTGCCCCGGCGCATCGCCGCGATCGAGGCGTGGGCGTGGACATGGTCCGGCGTGGAGACGGTCACGGCGTCGATCTTGTCCCCCTCGCTCTCCAGCATTTCCCGCCAGTCCATGTAGAACGAAGCGTCGGGAAATTTCCCCCTCGTGCCAGCCAGCTTGCTCAACCGGCCCTCGGCGCCAGGCCCCCGGGCGATGTCGACGACATCACAGAGCGCCACCACTTGAAACCCGGCCCCGACACAGCCGTTGATGTCTCCCGCTCCTTTCCCTCCGGTGCCGATCGCCCCGAGGGTCAGCCGGGAGTTCGCTCCGAAAACCCTTCCGGGCACCACCTGAAAATTCCAGGCCGCCGCGGCCGCCGCGGCTCCTTTTACCAGCTTCCGACGGGATATCGTTTCCATGCGACCACCCTACAAACTTTCGCCCGGCAGACCAACAGAAAACCAGTCACCTCCTTCCCTCGACCACGTCCCACCATCGATCGGCGCTACTCCGGGAAAAACGCCTCCACCGGCCCGCCGCACAGGATCTCGATGGGCAATTTCGCGGTTTCGTACTCATAGGGCGGCAGCTTCCAGGAAAAACCATCGGGATAGAGTCGTCTCACCAGGCGGATGATCTCCAGGCCGGTGGCAACGGGACGAAAGCTCTCCCGATCGATCACGTGGAGCTGCGCTCCGTGGCAGACCTCGCCGGCGAATTTCTGGAATCCCGGTTGAAAGGAGGTCACCCGGAAATGGACTCCGGGCAGCCCGAGGCCCCGCAAGGCCTCGACCAACCTCCTCCCCTCGATCCAGGGCGCCCCGAACAGCTCGAAAGGACGCGTCGTCCCCCGCCCCTCGGAGAGATTCGTGCCCTCGAGCAGGCACATACCGGGATAGACCCGGGCGGTGTCCGGGGTCGGCATGTTGGGAGAAGGCATCACCCAGGGCAGACCGGTGTCCTCGAAGAGCAGGGATCGTCTCCACCCCTCCATCGGCAGCACGGTCAGATCGACCCCGGGGAAACGAGCCGCGCAAAACCGAAGCGCCAGTTCCCCGATGGTTTCGCCGTGCCGATTGGGGAGAGGATACCATCCCACAAAGGACAAATACCCTTCCTGCTGGGGTTCGCCCTCGCGAAGCTCGCCGCCCAGCGGATTGGGCCGGTCCGCCACGACCACCGGGATGCCCGCTCTCTCACAGGCTTCGAGACAGAGATACATCGTCCAGATGAAGGTGTAGTAGCGGCTCCCCACATCGACCAGATCGATGAAAAGAACGTCGACCGACTCCAGCATCGGCGAAGTCGGTTGCCGCACCTCGCCATAGAGGCTGTGCACCGGTATGCCGAGACGGGGGTGACGATACCCCTCCCACTCGATCATGTTGTCCTGGGTGACGCTATCGAAACCGTGCTGTGGCCCGAAGAGCGCGGTGAGGCGGATCTGGCCCCGGTCGGCCATGGCCTCGAGAACATCGAGGGTGGGCCGGAGATCTCCGTCTACCGAGGCGGCGTGGAGCAGCGCTCCCACCCGGGCCCCTCGAAAGCGCTCCGGCCAGATATCCCCGAGCCGGTCCACGGGCAGGGTCACCTTCCCCATCGCACCTCACCCCTGTTTTTCCCTGAGCAGCGCGATCACCTCGTCGGTGATGTCGGTGGCCCCGGGCGCATCGAGCACCTGGGGAATCCCCGTGCTCGACGCGGAGGATGAATCGAAGACGAGATCGAATTCCGCCTTCTCGTTGTAGCGACGCACCGCCTCACGAATCTCCTCGATGATGGTTCTCTTTTCCTCCCGGAACCTCTCTTCGAGGTCCCGTTTTCCCGTGGTGCCCAGTGCGGCGATCTTTTTTTCCAGCTCGTTCGCTTCTTTCAAGGTCTCCACCGCATCGTCCTTCTCCCCGGCCCGAATCTGTTCCTGATGTTTCTGCAGCATGGCCTTGAGCTGATTCGACAGATCGACAAAGGTTTTCCGGGCCGCATTCCGCTCCCCCGTCAAGGTCGCCGTGGCCACCGCCGTCCGGGGATGGCTCTCGAAAGCCCGGACCATGTCGACCACCGCAATGCCGAGTCCGTCTGCCGCAACCCGGTCCGTGATGCAGAGAAAAAGCGTGGCAAGAAAAAAGAGAATCGCTGGTCTCATCGGGGACGCATCTTCGTTCGATGGCTCCTGCCTCGCCACCGAAAGATCCGGAAAACTGGTGGGACCGGCCGCTCCCGGTGGAGAGACCGCGCGAGTTGACCTGGCCGGCTCTGTCCCTACCTTGACCCATGAAAGCACCGCCGGATCATCCCGTGAATCTCGTCGACCTCGATTTCATGGATGCGCGAGCGCGCCTGCTCGATCTGGCCTCCTTCCTCGATCGCATCGATCGTGCCGGACAGACCGGCGACTACCGGATCGAGGCACTCCGCGAAGTGTTGCCGCTGCTTTCCTCCACCGGTGGAGACCGAACCGCAAAAATCCTGGAAGCCCTCAGCGATCCCTCGAGGGAACCCATCGATCGGGCCCACACCAAGGGCGCCGCCGGAGCCTGGAATCCCGAGGAAACCTCCGCGTCATGAAATACATCGAACCACACGCCCACATGGTCAGCCGGACGACCTCCGACTACGAGGCCATGGCTCTGGCCGGCTGCACCGTCATCTCGGAGCCCGCTTTCTGGGCTGGATACGACCGCAGCTCCGAGCAGGGATTCTACGACTACTTTTCGCTCCTCACCGGTTTCGAGCCGCAACGGGCGGCCCGTTTCGGAATCCGACATTACACCTGGATGTGCATCAACCCGAAAGAGGCCGAAGACCTCGGCCTCGCCGCAGCAGTTCTGGCCCTGATTCCCGAATTCCTGGAAAAGGAAAACGTTCTCGGCATCGGGGAGATCGGACTGAACAAAAACAGCCGCAACGAACTGGAGGTGCTGGAGAGACACATCCAGCTGGCGGCGGACCACGATCAACTCATCCTGGTGCACACCCCGCATCTCGAAGACAAACTCAAGGGGACCCGGCTCATCATCGATGCGCTGAGAAATCACTCCGGGATTTCGCCGGACCGGGTGATCATCGATCACGTGGAGGAGCACACCGTGGGGCTGGTGCGCGACGCCGGCTACTGGGCGGGGATGACGCTCTATCCCGAGAGCAAGTTGACCGCGCGCCGGGCCATCGACATCATCGAGGAGCACGGCGCGGACCGCATCTGGATGAACTGCGCCTGCGACTGGGGAGTGAGCGACCCCCTGGCCACTCCGAGGGCGGCGCAGATGATGAGGGCGCGGGGACACTCCGAGGAGATGCTCGAGCGGATCTTTTACCGCAACCCCGGCGAATTCATGGGACAGAGCCCGCGGTTTCGGTGATGGTTCACTCCACCAACCGCGCCATGGCCATGGCGGCGAGGTTGAGGACGAGGAAGAATCCGCACATGTCGGTGCAGGTAGTCAGGATCGGCCCCGAGGCGAGCGCCGGGTCGACCTTGAAACGCTTGAGCATCAGAGGCACCACCCCTCCGAGCAACACCGATACCACTGTGTTCAGCGCCAGCGCCGACCCGATGACCAAGCCGAGAAAAAGGTTCGATTTCCAGATGGCGGCGATCGTTCCCAACAGACATCCCAGGATGATGCCGTTGATGATGCCCAGAATCCCCTCCTTCCATACCACGCGAAGAAACTCGGTGGGACGAATCACGCCAAGGGTGAGTTCCCGCATCGAGACGGCCACCGCCTGATTGCCGGAGCAACCGCTCATGTCGGATACGATGGGGAGAAAAACGGCCAGCGCGATCACCTGCTGGATGGTGTCCTCGTAAAGCGCGATGATGCTGGCCGCGGCGAGATTGAGCAGGATGTTCGGGGCGAGCCAGCTGAGACGGCGGACACATCGACTCAGCATCGGCATGCTGCGGAGTTCCTCCCCTCCGATAATGCCTCGGGACTGCTGAAAATCGCTCACGTTGTGGCGCGCCCGAGCCTCGGCCACCGCATTTCGCGAGACGACGCCGCGGAGCACACCCGTGTCCGGATCGACCACGGGCAAACCGAGAAAGTTCCGCTCCTTGAACCGCGCTTCGAGGGATTCCAGCGAATCCGTGGCGGCCACGTAGAGAGGTTCACCGATCATCAGGGAAGACAACTCGCGGCTGCGCCGCGCGATGACCAGGTTGCGCAGAGGCAGGACACCGGCGAGTGAACCGTCTTCGTTCAAGGTGTAGATATACTGAACCTCCGCCTCGGTGAGTTCGGTGCTCTCCTTCCCGAGATGGTCCAGAAGTTCTCCGACCTTCATTTCCCGGGGAAAAGCGGCGAAGTGCGGATTCATCAGCGCGCCCGCCGTCTCCGGCTCGTAGGAGATGATCTGGCGCAGGGATTCCCCGTCGGAGGCATCCTGGAACAGCTCCAGGACCGCTGCGGATTCGCGCTCCCCCAGGTTTCGCAGCACCGTGGCACCGGTCTCCTCGGGGAGCTGCTCGATGATGGAGGCGGCCGTTTCCGGCTCGAGAGCCTGGAGGATGTCGGAGGCCTGGGATTCGGGGAGATGCTCGATCACCTCAGCAGCCGCGGAGGGTTCGACCAACTCGACCACACCCACCTGATCTTCCCAGGAGAGCCGGGAAAATACGCGACGCTGGTCTTCCACGGACAGTTCCCCGAGAAAGTCGGTAACGGCCTCACCGTCGCCGGATTCGAGGCGCTGAGCCAGCTGGTCCCAATCTGTGTCTTCGGGAGGCATCGGCCCACGCTAACACCGTGCCGGGGAAATGCACGCCGGCGCCGAGGTAACGAAACGCCGATTCTCGGCGTCAGTCACCATTCTCGCCTTCGACCTCGGCCTTCTCCTCGTCCTTTTCGTCCTCCTCGTCGCCCTCCTCGTTGGCGGGCGGCTGATCCGGCAGCTCAATTGGCACGGCGTCCGGATCCTGATCCGGCACCTCCTCACCGAAAAACTCCTCCAGAGACTGACCCACGGCGATTTGGCCAAGGATCTGACCGATCGCCAACTCCGCGTTCAGGGGCGGCGCCGCCAGAATGCCAGGAGAGAAGAAGTTTTCCACAATGGGTGCTCCCGCCGGACCCACCAGCGGATTGGGCTGGTAAGAGACCTGAATCGACGCGATGCCCACAGACTGCGACAGGGAAGCCTGCCAGAAGCCGGCGGGATCCGCCGTCGTGCTGACGAGATCGATGACGTTGCCCACCGCATCCAGGAAGGTCACCGACACCAAGGCAAAAGGCGTGGCGACCCCGGAGAAGAAGGGCACCAGGCCAAAATTCTGCAGGGGATCGAAGGTCTCTTCGAAGACCGTTCCGTCCGTCACGCGGAATCCGGCAAAAACCCGGATGGTGGAGAAATTCTGTTCCCCAAAATTCTGGAACAGTCCCAGGATTCCCGACAGGGGCAAATCGCCCGGACCGGGATCCGTCGGGGTTTCCCCGTTGATTGTCACCCGGAGCAGACCGGTGCCCGTCCCCGTCCCATCACTCAGGGTATAGCTGAAGTCTTCCAACAGCGAACCGCCCGGAGCCAGGTTTTGAACGGCCGGATTGGCCTCGTCCAGGGTGTAGGTGTAGAACCCACTGAGGTCGACCTCGAGGGTGCCATAGGTGCCCGTGATCTCGGTGGGACCTGTCGTCAGCACGGTAGTCCCGGCAATCTCGGTCACGGAGAGTGTGGCGCCATCGTCCGGATCGAGGTCGTTGTCCATCAAGTTGCCCGCATCCGACAGGGCGCCACCCTTGGTTACCGAGGCGGCGTCATCCTGGGCCACCGGATCGTCGTTCGCGCCGTCTACCACGATGGTGAGACTGGCCGTATCGCTGAGACCGCCGGAATCGGTCAGGGTGTAATTGAAGGTCTCGGTCACACTCTGTCCAAGAGGGATCGAGTCGGCCAGGGCCTGATCGACCTCGTATTCATAGGTGCCGTCGGCCCCTATGGTGAGGGTGCCGTACGCCCCGGAGACAGAAGCTCCGTTCGCGCTGGTCGAGCCTGCCGGCACGGCCTGTTCCGTCCCTCCGTCGAAGTTGACACTGGTGATGGGCACGGTTGTTCCCGGCTGATCGTTTGCGTCGGCGTCGGTATCGGGACTGGCCGATCCGATCACGTCGCCAGCGGGATCGACTCCCGGGATGCTGTTGGCGGTTCCCCCGGATTCGGTTGCAAAGGCGGAGTCATCCACCGCATCGGGCGCATCGTTGGCGCCCAGAACCGTGATGGTGAGGGTGGCCGTGGCACCCGCTGCGGAGCCATCCTGAATCGTGTAGGTGAAGACTTCCGTGACGCTGTCTCCGCCATCCAGAGAATCTGCCGCCGCCTGGTCGACGATGTATTCGTAGGAACCATCCGCTCCAATCGTCAACGCTCCGAAACCTCCCGCGATGGTGGTCCCACCGCTGGTGCTGGTCGACCCCGAGTTCACCGCGACTTGGAGGCCGCCATGGTAGCTGATCCCGCTCACCTCGACGCTTCCATTCGCGGCGGCGGGAGAGTCGCTGCTGTCGATATCGAAGTCCGCCACATCACGGGCAAAAGTTCCCACGACCACTGGGGCGAAGTCGACAGCCCCCACGTTGTCGACCAATCTCAAACCGGCCACTCCCGTCAACGTGCCCTGGCCTCCGATGAAATCGTCGAGGGTGAATGTGGTCGCTCTCGCCGCCACGTCCGGAAGACCGGAGGAAACATCCATCAATCCGAACTGAGCGCCAAAATCCGACGGCGTCAGGTCGAGGAACCAGTTGTCGATCGGTTGTCCCGTGCCGTTCAGGGGGATCACGCGCACCTGACCGTTTGACCCGGCCTCGCCGACGAAGAAGGCGAAGGGATCGCCATTGTCGACCGTGCGTGCCAGGGTGAAATCGGTCTCCGCCATGTCCGTCTGCCCCTCGCTTATGGTCAGTCCCGACAGGGCGTCGCTCGTGCTGGCGGGCGCTCCGTCGTTGGCCGCCCCGAAAAGAACTCCCACGGAACCTGAGGAAACGGCGTTCACCGCGCCCTCCAGCCCGAGGTAGGTGATTCCGTTGACCGTGATCGAGGTCAACGTCTGTCCGTCCGGGTCGGGGGATTCGTCGAATCCCGGATCGGTGGTCACCGCGTCGACCGGGGTCGCTCCGCCGTTCGCCTCGAATCCCGACATCACGTTGCCGGTGGGGTCGACTCCAGGCTGCGCCCCCGCCTCGCGTGCTACCGCAAGGTCGCCCGTGGCCACCGGATCGTCGTTCGCGCCCTCGATGACAAAAGTCACCGTGGCCACATCGGCGGACTGGAAGCTGTTGCCCTGATTGAAGGCCGCCGCATAGATGTTGGCGATCTCGTCGGCGGAAAGCGCCCGACTCCAGATCGCGGGATCGTCGATACTACCGGGGAAATCTCGAGAGTCGTTGTCGGACGTCACCCGGTCGGTGCCGATATAGACATCGCCACCCACTCCGGGACCGACAATCTCGGCGGCGGAGTCGGTTCCAATCGAGACGGGCTGACCGTCGACGTAAAAGACGATGCTGCTCTGGTTGTTGCCCGTCGGCAACGAGGGGTCATAGACCGCCGCGACATGGTGCCAGGCGCCGTCGTTGACCTCGGCGATGCCCTCGATCCCCCCGTTCTGCGTCTCGACGCGGAGATTTCCCCCCTCGAGGCGGAAGACCCATTTGGCACCGCTCTCGGTCGTTCCCCACGACATGATCCCCGCATCGTTGGCGTTTGTCGCTCCGGGATCGACCCGGACCCAGGCCGACATCGTGATGGGAGTCATTCCGGTAGGATCGGTGACCCCCTGGTATCCCGGCAGCCGGGCATAGTCACCGGAACCGTCGAGTTGCAGCATGCTGCCTCCCACCGGTGAATCCGACGGGACTACCGCCGCTCCGCCGATCAGGCTCACATCGCGACCATTGCCCGAGATGTCGAGCCCGGGGATCGTTTCCCCACGGACGATGGAAAAATCCCAGGAGAATCCATCGTTGCCTGCGCTTCCGTTCGTTCCGACGGCCACATAGATGGTGTCGCCCGCTTCGAGCTGACCGAGTTCGCGATCGAAATCGACCGTGCTGTCCGGACCCACCACGGTCGAGCCGATAAAGCGATCGTTCACGTAGAGGTCGACTCGGTTCCCATCGCCGGTGTCGGAGCCTCTCGTGATGAAGCTATCCGTGATGAGATAGTTCCCCGCGGTATCGACCGTGTAGGCGGCGATGGCGTAGCGATCCACCGACGATTGGGGATTGTCCGGTCCCGCCCCGGGATGTCCCCCCGTGGGGTTCAAACGCACGAAGCGGTCGGGGTCGCTGTTCGTTCCAACGGTGTCTCCATCCGCTGTCCAGGGATTTGCGGCGTTGCCGGTGTAGACCAGGTGACGGTAGCTGGCGCCGTCACCCAGCGGGCCGTCCGCGGGATTGTAGTCATCGACGGCGACGCCCCCCGGGGTCCACCCCGCCGGGGCATTCCAGAGGTATTGCCATCCGTGGCCATCGACATCGCGGAAATCGGCCGGGTCCCCGGGATTGGCCGCGCCCGCGAAGAAATCATCCCGGTAGTCGGCGACCTGGACTCCGCCAAAATCTCCGTGAAACTCGAGACCGGAGGTCAGGGCGTTCTGGTCGGCGACCACGTAGCTCAAGGTTTCGCTGGCCTGTTCCCCTTCCCCGAGGAACTCGTATTGGCCATTGGGATCGAAGGTCACCGTCCCGTCCCCGGAGATGTTGGCGATCCCGCCCCCGGCGGTGGTCACGTCGTCTCCGATGACCTCCACGCCGCCCCCGACTCCGATCAGGATCCTGCCGTCGGAGCTGTTGACATCCGTGTCCGCTCCGGCCGCGTCGGTGATCACGTTGCCCACTCCGGTGGGCCCGTCGTCCTCGCCCACGGTGTAGGAATCGTCCACTCCGATCACCGGATCGTTTTCTCCGACGATGGTCACCGTGGCCGTTGC
>CAZLUZ010000170.1:0-10119 GCA_964562825.1 uncultured Akkermansia sp. | reverse complement strand
AAATCCTACCCGACTCCGGGAAAGATTTTAGATGGTCTCTGTTGGCCGCTTACGAAATATCCGGGCTAGCCAGAGCGTGGACCTCCCGCAACGCCCACCTTCTCACCAACGCGTTTCCTGTAGTCCCCTTTCGATCCCCTTTTGCCGGGAAATACTCACCCCAAATCCTTGATCAGGAGATCAATCATTTCCTCCTCGAAAACCGCCATCCCCTCTTCCCTCATCATCTGGGGAAGATCACCCGCCCAATTCGGAGCAAAGGGTTCCCCCTTCAACCGCTGGCTGGGAGAGCAATCCGCATAGTCCTGGGCTTTCATTCGCCAAAGCTTCATGACACCGCAGCCCCGTCGCATCTGATCGATGAATCGCAGGCCCGCCCAGTCGAAATCAGCCCGAATGGAGACATCCACAGCGCGATTGACGAGACTGCGCACCAGGGCCTTCACCGAGGCGGAGGGCAGCCCGTTCAAGCAAAGCAGAGGGCGGCTCCGGGGACCAAGCCGATGAGTCGCTTCACTGACGACAGAAGGATTCTCGCAGACAAACACCTTTTCTGTTCCGTCCCAGGGAACAAATCGCCGCACCTGCCGCCACGTCAGATAGAACGGCTCTCCACGGGTGACATGCCAGTCGATCCACGGAGCCATTTCCGTCCCGGGTTCGGCGCGCAGATTGAGGCACAAAACCGGGGCACTCAAGTCGTCAATCGTCACTCCGATCGCAGCCCAGGCTTCGCGGCGGGACTCGGCACTTTGGGTTCCGTCGATGCCCTCCCGAGCAGCGATCCCGCGGAGGCAGAGATTCGCCAGGGCCCGCCCCCGGTCCAGAGCGTGGCTGTCGCCGGAGACGGATGCGGCGAGGCTGGCGAGCAGAACATCCTCGTGAAACGGGACCTCCAAGATCGACCAAGCCTGGTTCAACAGCAAATCAGCCACAGAGGGGTCACGCCCCGAGACTCGTTTGAGCACCCCAGTGGAAAAAAGACCCTCAAGCCAGGCACTCGTCCAGGGATATCCCTTCGTTCGCCTATTCCAGGAATGCTCCAGCGATCGCCATGATTCCGATTCGGCGGCCCATTCCGCGCGCAGGTTGATCACCGGGCCCCGGATCTTTTCCACAATCTCGCCGAGATCGTATTGCCGCGCCAACCGGTCAAGATCCAGGGACAACGTTCTTCCCTGACTGCTCTTCCTTCCCAAGAGGTTGTCGACCGAACGCCGTTCCTCCGAAGTGGCATCGGCTTTGCTGATTTTTCCGGACAGCGGTTCTCCTCTCTCGAGCCGCTGAACGATTCGATCGAGCACCCAAGACAGGGCCGGATCGCGAAACAGGTCCACGATGGGAGATTCATGATCCCTCATGCAACAGTGGTCGTCTCCTCATCCTCCTCGGCCCGGATTTTTTCCCTCCCGTTCCAAATCCACCGCGTCACCGCCACGGTGTTGAATCCGCTGCGGGCGGCCAACTGGTAGATCGCGAGTGCCGATACCGTGGGAAAGGCGCCCCACTCCCGTTCGCTGGTCATCACGTAGTCGAGATCGAATCGTTCCAGCAACCCCATGAGCCGAGACCGGGTCGGGGCGTCGATGCCCACGAAAACCTCGTCCAGAAGGATCAGTCGAGGCGCCCGCCGGTCGGCGCTCTGGTAGTGAGCAGCCGCTGCCGCAAACTGGGGAACGGTCAGGGTCAAGGCCTTCTCTCCGCCGGACCCGGTCCCGAAGGTGCGCTTGGTCAGTTTCTTCCACGTGGTCTCACCGCCAGACTTTCGCTCGATGACAAACCGATGCCAGGCCCGGTAGTCGAGGGCCCGGGTGAGATGCTCCCGCCACGACACCGTGTCGTCCGCCTCGCGCTCGCCCCGGATGCGATCCTGAAGAAAGCGTCCGATCTCGTCCCTCTCCGCCAGCGTCCAGGCGGCCGATGTCTTCAGAAAGATGCGCCGCACCGACCGCAGATTCTCATCCGCGGAATCGGCCACGTTCCAGCCAAAGCGAAGCTGGATACCGCTGGACGTGGTCACCCTGGCCATCTCCGAGTTCATTTTCACCACCGACTGTTCTCCGTCGCGAATGCGCTGCTGAAGCTCGAATGCGGCCTCGCCGATGAGGTGATTCTCGATGATCTCCCGCTCCCGCTCCTCGAAGACCCTTTCCCGGTTAGCCAGTTCGTTTGCGAGAACATCCCGCAACTCGCGAACGGTCCTCTGGCTGGTCTGATACTCACAGCGGATCACGCTAACGCTCAATTCGTCGATGTGCTGAAGCACGGGAACATGACCATGACGCCCCAGTTGGTCGGTGAACTCGTGAAAGTTCTGGGCGAGCTCGCTCTGCAGCCTGGACCAGTGCGGATCGTCGGCGGCCTGATCCTTCAGTTCCTTTTCCATGCGCCGGGCCAACTCCACCGCGGCGGTGGCGGAGAACTCGGTCCGGTCTGGTTGATACGCGGGATCGAGATCCTCGAAGAGCCGTTTCTCCACAAAGACCTCCATCCGGTCCACGGCACGATCCCGGTCCCCTTCCGATTGTTCGCGTTTTTCCGAAGCGGCTTTTTTTCGTTCGCCCAGTTGGGCCATGGCAATCTCCGCTTTGCGCTGCCGGGTTTCCGCTTCCTCCCGCTCCGCTCGGGCCGCCCGCGCCCTCGTCTCGGCAGCCTGCAACTTGGCGAGGAGTTCCTCGACGGAGGCTCCGACATTCGCGAGCAGGGTGTCGGCGCTCGTCCTCGCAGCATCGGCAGCCTGCTTTTTCTCATCCGCCTGCCGGGAAGCGTGTTCATGGCTTTCCCGCGCCGCGATCTCGCGCTCGCGGGCCTGCTCCAGTTCCGAATTTTTGTCGAGAAACCTCTGCCAGTGACCCCAGAAAGCGTCAGCCGCTCGCCGAAATTGGGAAAGCTTTGCCGAGAATTGCTCAAGCGCCTCCGGCTCGGCGACCGCGGCAAGACCAAAGTCGGCCGCATCGCGATTGCGTTCGGAAACCGCTTCCTCGCAGCGGAAGACCGCCGCTCTCTCCGTCTCTTCCGCGCTGATGAATTCGGACTCTCTCGCTCGCCAGTGTTCCCGTTCCGCCTCCATTTTGATCGCTGCCTCGACCGCCTGCTCGACGGAGGGCGCGCGACCCGCTTCCTCGCCCAATTTGGCGCGATCCCTTTCCAAGTGCGCAAGCTGATCCGCCAGACCGTCCAGTTGAGCATCCAACTCAGCGAGTTCGGTCTCCAGCTCCGCCATCCGCCGGAGACGGGCCGCTTCCCGGGCCGCTGCCCCGATAAACCCGGCCTCGTCCTTGGCGAAATGACCGTGATGAATGCCGTTGGCCCAACGACCTTCCCGATCGACCCAGCACCTCGCGGCGCCCCGATGATTTCCGATTCGACGGAGGAAAGGAAGGATGGTCGACGCTTGGTGGGAGGCGTCGAGGACCGCGGCGAGGCTGTCTTCTTCGTCCAGTTCGGATTCGTCCGCGGCCGCCAGAAAATCGTCGTTCCGCAAGGTCACCTCACCCGTGTCCGGGGAAACCCAGGCGTCGAGCAGGCCGGATCCCTCCAAAGCGGCCTCCCAACCGGCGTGTTCCGCGACGGGAATCTCATCGCGGAACTCAAGCCATCTCCAGAACGGCGCCCCATCCCTTCTCTGGCGCGCTTCGGCGTCCCGGGTGTGGGGAGCGGGCGGCTCCGGTTGGGTTCCTTCCCGGAGGGCCTCGAGTTCTTCGCCGATCTTCTCTCTGATCGACAGGAGTTCATCGCGCCGCCATCCAACTCTGGCTTCCTGAAACGCAATCTTTTTCTCCACCCTCTCGCGCGCCTTGGACACATCGATCGAGAAAGAGAACGTGCCTTCGCGACCCTCGATCCATTCGCCGAGCAGACTTTCCCAATCCTCTCCCCGGGTGAAAACCGCTGCATCGAGGACCTCCAAGTCCTTCTCCCAAACTCTCACCTTTTCACCGAACGAAACGATCTCCCGGGAAAGCCGGTCCTCTTTCTCCCGGACCCTTTCGGCGGCTTCGTCTCGGGCGAGCCGGGCCCGGTCGAGAGCATTTCTGGCCTGATCCAAAGCCTGGCGGAAAGAATCGATTTCCCGGTTCAGCCGGCGCAAATGGGCGATGTTCCGATCCCGCCGGTCGAACAGTTCATCGATTTTCGCTCTCTCGGCATCCAGGCCTGAGGTCTCCCAATCGAAGAATGAAGCCGGATCTTTTTCTCCCAGGTGTTCGAACTTTTCCCGCAACCGGCTGTGGTCTCCCGTCAGTTCGCCACGAAGGGTCGTGCAGTCGGTTTCTCTCCTTTCCCGATCCCGCTCCGCCTCCTCGAGACGGCGCACCGCTTTCTCCAGGACCTCGCGGGAGCGCTTGGCATCGGCCTCCCATTCCTCGGCCCGCTTCAACATGGCATCGAGGTTCTCCTTTTCCCGCATTTTCGGACTGGCTCGAAGCGCCTCGATTTCTGCCTGCAGAGAGTTCAACTGGGTCGCCTTTTCCCCAGCTTCCCCGGCAGCCAGCAACCGGGTCGCCTCCGTCTCTTCCAGTTCCGCCTCGATCTTTCGAAGTTCTTTCGTGGCCGACTCGAATTGGCTGTGCCGAACGCGCACCACGTCGCACAGCCGACGAATCGCCACGGCGAGATATTGCCGGTAACCATCGTGAAAATGCTCCACGCTTTCGAGCATCTCGCGATGATCCTCCGTCTGCTCGCGGTCGCTCTCCAGCCCCTGAAAGGACTCCGCGACTTCGGCGACGAGGCTTTCCGTCACCGGAGGCAGCGCTTCGCTGAGGGCATCGGAAAGCGTTTCCTCCTTCATGTCACGCATCAGTTGCGGCTGGCGCAACTGGATGAGGAGATCCAGGAGGGGGCGATAGCGGGAGCCCAATTTGAACATGGCGTTGTCCACCGCGGTTCGATACTCCCCGGCTTTCCGGTACATGGCGCCGCTCTGCTCCAGGTTCTCGAAAATCGCTCCCAGTTCCCTTTCCCCGAGAACCCTGGTTCCCTCGGTCAGTTCGAAGTCGATTCCCACCCGCCCCGCGGTGATAAAATACCAGCGGTCGGGGGCCCCGGAGCCCTTCCGAGCATCCATCCCGCAGCCCAGCGTGATGAAGTGTTCGTCCTCCGAATCCTCGTCGCGTCGCCCGAACTCGATCCAGGTGTATCCGACCCGGCGTTCGTGCTTGTCCATGAGCAGGTTCCACTCCATGCGCTTGGCCGGATCGCGATCGGGCTCGACCCGGTAGGGCGAGATTTCTCCGTCGAGGAGAAAGGGAAGCTGCAGGGCGAGCACCCTCGATTTTCCGGAACCGTTGTCCCCGCGGAGCAGGAGGTGGCCGTTCTCGTAATGAAAAGTCTGGTTCTCGTATTTGAAGAGGTTGACCAGTCCGCTCCGAACCGGTTGCCAACGAAATTTGCGTGGTGAAGAAGCGGTCATCCCTGCACTCAGAACAATTCTTCCTGCACCGATTCAGATTCCTCAACCTCCCTCAGCCCGAACCGCCCGATGGCGGGCAGGGGCTGAATCACCGACTCGCCCTGCTCGCCCCTTGCCACCCGGATCAGGGACAAGGCGCGGAGCCGTTTCACGACCTCCCGGGTCAGCCCTTTTTCGGCGTCGTCATCGCGGGTATCCTTTCGCCAGGCGGGATGCGCCAGAGCGAGTTGCCGGACACTCTCCTCCAGTTGGGCAAGCGGCACGTGCCCGGTCTCACCCTCGCGGAGCCGATTTGCCAGATTGGTCGCGACGAGAAGGGTGAGATGACCATCGGTCCCGGTCTCCGGCAGGCTGTAGTCGGACAGGTCGCCGGTCGCGTCCACCATGGCCACTCCCTCGGCTCGGATTTCGGGAATCAATCCGGTCGCCCTTTCGATTTCCCTCAGGATAAAGGTGCGTTGGTTCTCCCAGTAATGCCGTTCTTCCCCGCTCAGGTCGCAATGATAGACCACGGGATCGTCGAGGAGACGGCGGTAGAGCCTGTTTCGGATTTCCCGGTTCCGGTATTCTTCCGAATCCCGTGCCGTGCCGGGGGCAACACCTTCATGAATCGCATGGAGACGCGACTCCAGGTCACCCGAATCGATCAGGGAGGGAGGTTTGCGAGTCGCGAGGAGCTGGAAAAGAATGGGTCGGTTCACATTGTAGAGGACATCGCCTTCACCGGTCGAGATGTAGTTTTCGTCACGTGCTTCCACCTCGGAGATGACGTTCCAATCCATGAGAACCCGCAGGGCGAGAACCAGGTCGCGGCGGGCCGCTCTCTGGTCGAGCGCGAGGGGAACCCCATTACCGGCGAAGGTCGCCTCGCTTTCTCCGATCCCGGCCAGCGAGTCCGCCAGGCCCTTCAGGGTGAACTGTCGGCTCTCCC
Organism: uncultured Akkermansia sp.; assembly: GCA_964562825.1. Taxonomy (GTDB): domain Bacteria; phylum Verrucomicrobiota; class Verrucomicrobiia; order Verrucomicrobiales; family DEV007; genus Arctic95D-9. The sequence continues at coordinate 3,775 of CAZLUZ010000170.1, read as the reverse complement.
GCTGCAGGATGCTCAGGACGACGCAGAGGAAGACATACCCGCGGCGCGTCAGCGGCGTGTCTTTCGACTTGGGATCTCGGCAGGGCCGGGAGTCATCCGAGGTATTGGCGGGCCTCTTGACGAGACGGCACGCTTCCGGGCTATATTGAAACTCCCAACCGGGATGGTGGGCAAACCACAATCCGATCCATTCCCGGTGCCGCGCCACGAGGATTCTTTCTGGGGAGGTGGCCTCCGTCAACAGCGGCTTGCGCAGGAGGGCGCGGATGGCGAGACGCCGCTCGTCCCAGACCGCCGGATCGATTTCCCTCTCCAGGTCGCTGAGCCGTTCCCTTCGCCTTTTCGAGGCGCGGCTCTTGAGATTTCGTCCCGACGAACTCATCACGACGCCCGGGCGAAAGATTGGACTTCCTGCAGAGAACGAATCCGGACCTCGAAGTTGGGCCCGGTCAAGACACCCCGGGTCGTTTCGATATTCGCGAGGGTGAGATCACCACTTCGCGCTTCCCATAGTTCGATGGTGAGAGACCCGTCGGTCGATGTCGCGACCACGGCATCTCCGGGGTCACTCGGCCCGGTGCGATTTCCTTTCTCCGTCATGGCCTGGCCCAACAGATCGAGCAGGAGATCAAAGGAGCTGGGGTCGAGCACCTCGAAGTCGGCAAGAAACATGCGATCCCCGGTCGCCAGCTGTTCGCGGGCCCGGAGGATCTGGGCATTCTCCCGTTCGGCCTCCCGCCGGAGCGCCTCGCGTTCCGCGGAAAAATCGATGATGTCGGGAGCGCGTCCCGAACGAGTGGACCGTCCCGTCCGGCGAAGCCGGGGGGAAAGCCACATCGGTTCGGCATCGAGCCAGGAAGTTTTCCCGGTCTCTCCCGATTGCTCGCGGAAATCGAGGGTTTCCTCGTTGATGCGGAGGTGACGCGCCGGAGCCATGCCGAAAGCGACCCGCCAGAGTCGGTGGGCCTCCGCATCGCTCTCCGTCTCCGCGAACCAGCGGGCCAGGGTGCGCCAGTCGCGTTGCCGGTCGCTTCCCGTTTCCCTTCGATCGTGAAAATTCGCCAGGGCAGTGAGCAGGGAGGGGATGGCTTCCCTCGCCCTGGTTCGCAGGGTTTCAGCCTGGGACTGGGCGTCAGCCGTGCCGATGAACCAGCGGCGCAGCCCGTCCCAGCGCCCCTCGAAACGGCCCCGCTCCACCTTCAATGCCTCCGGATCGTCCCGATCGAGGGCGTCGGCCCGAGATTGACGCGCCACACCGGGGAACACCTCCCGAATCCCGGCGCGCTCCAGCGCCGCACAGCGTTCGCCGATCTCGCTGGTAGAGGTAACCAGTTCATTGACGAAGCGTTGCAGGTAGTCGATGAGACGATCCTTGTAGGCGATAAAGTCTTCTTCCGAGAGACCGTGCAGATCGATCGTGCTCTGGAGAAACTGCATGAAGCGCTGCGCCTGGACCGTGAACTCCTCGAAGCGGCCGTTGAGGATGCGGAATTGGGCAAGCAGTTTGGGATAGTCGCGTTCCCCGGATTCCGGCAGCATCGCGGCGAGGGATTCGAGGTAGGTTATGATGTCGCGCAGGGCCTCGGTCTGCAGTTCGCCGGGTTGCTGGAGCGATTCCTCGAAGGTCACGAGTGCCCGTTCGGCCGCTTCGCCGCGGTCGGAGAGCTGATAGAGGTAACGGCTGCGATTGAAATCCTCGATGGATGTTGCGTCGATGTGATCGAGATGACGATCGAGGTTTCCCCATTCGCTCAGCTGGGTGAGGAGATCGTCGATCGCGTCCCCGGGCAAACCGGTGGCGCGAACCAGTTCGTCCGGGCGGAGATGGATGACAAATTCCGTGCGCGCCCTCGCAAAGTGATCGAGCACAATCCGATACTCCGCCGCCTTGGCTGCGGTCAGGTGACTGAATGCGGAATACTGCCCGATTCTGGAACCCATGTGGGGGACTATGCCAGGGTTTTGCTAACTCTGCAGGACTTTTTGGTTATCCGATGATTCAGGCAAAATAGATCGAGGCTCTCGGCAACTCTCGCCCTGACGGGTCGCCGTGCTGGGCAACCCGCTACCGGGTCAACCAAAAGAACCCGGGCTTCGCGCTTGCAGGTTCCGCCCTCCAACCGATTGGTAAAGAAGGAGATGGCCATGCACAAACCGCCTCGATGATGGAGAACCGTCCCCGGGAACGAAATCGATGAAGGCTCCCCCCTTGATCTACCTCGACCACAACTCCACCACCCCGGTCCACCCGGTGGTAACCGCGGCGATGGTCCGCTGCCTCGACGAGGTGTGGGCCAATCCCAGCTCGGGCTACTCGAGCGCCCGGGAAGCGAAGGATTTGCTGGAAGAAGGGCGCGGGAACGTCGCCGACCTGCTCGGCGCCACCCCCGGGGAGATCGTGTTCACCTCGGGCGGAACGGAGAGCATCAATACCGCCGTCTTTTCCGCCGTCAGGCTCCACCCCGAGAAGCCGCAGCTGCTGATTTCCACCGTGGAGCACAGCGCCTCGGAAATGGCGGCCCGCGCGGCCGCCGGCGAGGAGAATCTGCTCCGCCTGGGGACCGGTCCCGACGGGCTTTACGATCTCGCCCAACTCGAGGAACTGCTCTCCACCTACGGTCACCGCATCGCCCTGGCCAGCCTGATGTGGGCAAACAATGAGACCGGCGTGTTGCCGGGCATCGAGCCGGTCGCAGCGATGCTTGCGGACGCCGGCGTCCCGCTTCATACCGACGCCGTCCAGGCGGCCGGCAAGGTGCCCGTCGATGTTCGCTCCTTTCCGGTCGATTACCTCTCCATCTCCGGACACAAACTCTTCGCGCCGAAAGGCGTGGGCGCCTTGTTCGTGCGAGAGGGCGCGGCCTTCCACCCCCTGATCCACGGGGGAGGACAGGAAGCGGGACGCCGATCGGGCACCGAGTCGGTGCCGCTCGCCGTCGCGCTGGGTGCGGCCTGCCGTATGATCGCGGAGAAGGTTGCCGCCGGAGAACTCGACCGCCTCCGCGAGCGACGCGACCACTTTGAGCAGCGACTGCTCGCCCTTCCCGGAGTCACTCGCAACGGTCACCCCTCGCTCCGCACGCCGAATACCTCGAATCTGCGCTTCGACGGGGTGCCGGCATCGGTGGCCCTGGTCCTGCTCGACGAAGCGGGCATCTGCTGCAGTTCCGGCTCGGCCTGCAAAGCGCGCAGCGGCAAGCCTTCCCATGTGCTCCAGGCGATGGGTTTGAGCGAGGATCAAGCCCGCGAAAGCTTCCGTTTCTCGCTCTCGGTCGGAACCACCGATGCGGAGGTCGACGTCGCCGTCGACCGGATCGCCGAGGTCATCAAAAAGGTGAGAGCTGTTCGGGATGCGGCACATCCCAACGCCATCGAGGGCGTGCCCGAGGATTGGCAGTGCGAATTCACCCACGATGGCGGCGACCTCGCGTGCGGTCAGTTGCTCCTCGACCTTCACCTTCGCTTCAAGGAGATCGAACCGGGAAGCCGCGTCGCGATCCGCTCGGTTGATGCCGGTGCGCCGGTCGAGATTCCGGCCTGGTGCCGGGTGCTCCGGCATGAATTGCTTGACCAAGCCCACCCCTACTATTTAGTTCTTCGCGGTCCCAGCTAACCCGGGGCCTCATTTTTACCCCTCCGTTCCCCCTCCCATGTCCGATACTTTCTGCGTCGCCATAAACTCCTGCAAGATGGACCCGGACAAGGCCACCGTGGGCTTTGTCGTAGCCACGGCCGCCCTAGGCAGCGGCAAGGACACCCTCGTTTTCCTCAGCAC
>CAZLUZ010000169.1:0-10132 GCA_964562825.1 uncultured Akkermansia sp. | reverse complement strand
CTCGCTGACGGGTCACCTGGTTCTCAGCACCCTGCACACCAACGATGCCCCCGGTGCGGTCACCCGACTGGTCGACATGGGGTGCGAACCCTTCCTCGTCGCCGCGACGCTGGAGGGTGTGCTGGGGCAGCGCTTGCTCCGGAGAATCTGTCCCGATTGCCGTGTGGCCTATCGCCCCAGCGAGGCGGTGCTCAACCAGATCGGTTTGACTCCCGCGGATATCGGGGACAAGGAATTCTACACCGGTCAGGGATGCGACAGCTGCAACGACACGGGCTACCGGGGCCGCCAGGGTCTCTTCGAGTTGCTCGACATGACCGATCCCATCCGGGAACTCGTCTCGAAGCGCGCCGCCACCGTGGTGATCAAGCAAAAGGCCCGCGAGCTGGGAATGAAAACCCTGCGGGAGGACGGGTTGCGCAACATCTACGACGGAATCACGACGATCGAGGAGGTGCTCAAGTACACCTGAGCCCGACCTCTGTCTTTCCCGGACAATTCACCGGAATTCTGCTTTCCAAGCTCCCCCCTTTCCCCTTATAAGACCAACGACCCCAACCATTCACCGACATGCCGAATTTTGAATACATCGCTCTCGACGCCAAGGGCGAAGAGACCACTGGCACACTGGTTGCAAACGACGACGCCGATGCGATCAACCAGCTGAGGAAAAGCGGCCTCTATCCCACCCAGGTCGGGCCGGCCGGAAAAGGTGGAGTGGCCGGCGCCAAGCGCAAGGCAAAGAAAAGCGGGAAGAAAAAATCCGCCGCCCGGGGCAGACGGGGCGGCAGCGTTTCGGGCAAGACCCTGATGATTTTCACCCGGCAGCTGGCCACCCTCGTCGATGCCGGATTGCCGCTCCTCCGAGGTCTCACCGTGCTGGGCAAGCAGGAGAAAAACCGCAACATGGCCGCCACCATCAATCACTTGGCCGACGCCGTCGCGGGCGGTTCGACCTTCTCCGAAGGACTCGGACAACACCCCAAGATTTTCGACAAGCTCTACGTCAACATGGTCAAGGCGGGCGAGCTCGGCGGTGTCCTGGAACTGGTGCTCAATCGTCTCGCCGAGTATCAGGAGAAGGCACAGAAGCTGAAGAACAAGATCGTGGCCGCCATGGTCTATCCGATCGTGGTGATCATCATCGCCATCCTCATCCTCATCTTCCTCATGGTGGTGATCGTGCCGAAGTTCGAGGCGATCTTCGACGAGATGCTGGGCGGCGCCGAGCTGCCCGCCCTGACGCGATACGTGATCGGGTTCAGTCGATGGGTCCAGGACTTCTGGTATATCCTTCTGGGTGGCTTCATCCTTCTTTTCGTCGTGTGGAAAGCCATCTCGGTGAACAAAGCGGGTCGCCGGGCCATCGACGCCTTCGCTCTCAAGATGCCGGTCTTCGGCGGGATCCAGTTGAAGAGCTCCATCTCCCGGTTTTCCCGGACACTCGGAACCCTCGTTACCAGCGGTGTCCCCATTCTCCAGGCGCTGAACATCACCCGTGACACCGCCGGCAACGCCATCGTCGCGGAAGCCATCGATAACGTCCACGCCGCGGTGCGCGAGGGTGATTCGGTGGTGGCGCCCCTCGAGGCGAGCAAGATTTTCCCGCCCATGGTCATCAGCATGGTTGACGTCGGCGAGGAAACCGGACAGCTCCCGGATATGCTGCTGAAGGTGGCCGACGTCTACGACGACGAAGTGGACAACGCGGTCGACGGGATGACTTCCCTGATCGAGCCGATCATGATCGTGGTCCTCGCCCTCATCGTGGGAACCATCGTCATCGCGCTCTTCCTTCCCATGATCAAGATCATCCAGGAGATGAACGCCGGTTGATCCGACAGGGAAAGAAAACGAAACATCGTTGTATTGACATTGTATTGACCGCTGCTGTAAGCTGGTTTTCATGAAGAGATCGGTATCTTTGAGGAAGCCGGCCGGCTTTAGTTTGATCGAGTTGATGGTGGTCATCCTGATCATCATTCTGCTTGCGGCGATCATCGTGGCGGCCTTACCTGGGGTGCAGAACCGAGTGAACCGGGCACGGGTGGAGACCTTTCTTGCCGAATTGGAGGCGGGACTGGACCGGTATGAGATCGACAACGGCATGTATCCGGTCAACGAGCCGAGCGGGACCGATGCGTCGTCGCGGGAGGAGGCAGGGCTTCGCGGGTCAGCGGTGCTCTACCAGCATCTTTCCGGGGATTTTGATCAGGACGGAATCCTGTTTGACGCTGGCGGCGAGCGCGACCCCGGGGATCAGGATCTCGACATTTACGTGGACAAACTGGATGGTCGCTACAACGAGACGGCGAGTAACAAGCGGTCCATACCGAATCCTTCGGGCAGTGGCTACGTGGTGGTGGACAATTTCAACAGTCCCATCCGATATCTCGCGGAGAAGCCGAACAAACGGGGGGAGAAACGGACCAAGAATCCGACCTACGACATCTGGTCCATCGTCGACACCAACCCGGCGAATGCCAGCGACTTCAAGACCCAGTCGCGGTATATCACCAATTGGACGAGGAACTAAGGCTCAGGGTTCAGTGATCAGTAATCAATCAGTAATCAGTAATCATGATTACTGAAAACCAAACGCCGCACCCTGTATTCCTCGATCGAAATCATCGGCGGTCGTTCCTCCTCGACGATCTCCTTGAGAACCTGCTCATACCGGTTCCCCTCGGCCTGGAATTGGCGGAACACCGTGGCCATCTCGGGCAAGCCTTCGACCATGTCCAGGCTCTCCAGGCGGCGAAGGAAACTCTGCAGGATGCCAAAAGCCATCTTGCCCAGATCACGGGTCGACTGGTTCCGGTGCACCCGACTCTCCAGGTCGGTCTGAGCAAAGGCCTCGAGCCCCCTCATCTGGTAGACATCGATGAGATGCGAGGTCTCGACCCCGTAACCGATGGGAAAAGGAATCTCCTCCAACACCTCGCGACGCACCGCATACTCGCCGGATAGCGGCTGGACCAACGCAGTCAGTTCGGGAAAAAAGAGGGAAAAAAGCGGCCGCACCAGGATCTCGGTGACCCTCCCGCCGCCCGAGGGCCGGATGCCTCCGGAAAAGGCGAGGGGCCGGTCGTAAAAAGCCTTCACATACTGGATCTCAGGACGATGGATCAAGGGGGCGACCAGCCCGGTGACGAAGCGGGGGTGTATGTTTTTGATGTCGGCATCCACGTAACAGATGATGTCTCCCTCCAATTGATAGATCGCTTTCCATAGATTTTCCCCTTTCCCGGGTTTGAAGCCGTGCTCAGGCAGAATATCGCCCGAGTAGTAGGTCGCCGCGCCATAACTCTCCGCAATCTGCCGGGTCTGATCCTTCGAGCCGGAGTCGATCACCGCGATTTCGTCGATGAGAGGATAGCGGTCCATCAACTCGCTCTTGAAGATGATGATCTCCTTGCCGATCGTCTTCTCCTCATTCAGCGTCGGAATACACAGGGAGATGGAGAGCCCGATTTTCTCCTTTTCTTCGACGAGTTTCTGCAGGTCCCAGAACTTGCCGTGGTGGAAGGTGTTGGTCTTCAACCAACGATCGATGACTTCGGTGGTGCTGCTCATGATGCCAAAGCTTGATCCATGTATTGCAGAGTGGCGACGATCTGGGCGACGCCCGTGAAAATCCGATTGATATCGATCTGTTCGTCGGGGGCGCTATGGTTCTCTCCTGAGGTGATTCCCAGGGTCAGGGCGGGGATTCCGTGGTCGAGCAGAGCCGACAGCTCCGAGATGCTGGGAGCGACCCGGGGGCAGATGTCGAGTGCCGCCATGGTATCCCGGGCCGCCTTGACGAGCGGATGCTGAAAATCGATCGACCCCGGCCGACGCCGCGCCAGCACGGAGAGTTCGGTGGCGCAATCCTCCTGGGCCACGGTTTCCTCCACGATTTCGTTGATCTGATCGGAGATCCGGTTGACCACCTCCTCGTTCTCACTCCGCACCTCGAAACGCAGCGAGCCCGAGAGGGGGGGAACGTTGAAGCCCGATCCCGAGGAAATCGAACCGAGCAGGATTGAGGTTCGCGGTTTCTCCGGGCGATCGATCCGGAGGATGGCATCGACGATCTTGCTCAGCGGGCCGATCGCGCCGGCCCCGGAGCCCTGAAAGGGGGGAGACGCTTTCTCCCTGAGGTGAACCGAAATCTCCCCACGGATCATTCCGACGCTCGAGTAGCTGAGCCGACCCAGATCGACGCCCTCCAAACACAGTCCGTAACCGAAAGTGAGCGGGGTGTTGCCCAGAAAGAAACGCATTCCCCCGAGATCACCCCGCCCCAGGCTGCTGGTCGTGCCCAGGAGGACCAGGTTTGACTGAAGCCTGACGCCCAGGGTGTCCAGAATGATGGGGAGAGACGCCAGCGTGGCCACCCCCAGGCTGTTGTCGGCCACCCCGCGGCCTCTCATGTGATCGGCGGTGACCGAGATGGTGTGATCGTCGGAGGCAGACCAGATCTTGTCGACGTGGGCGGCCACCAGGATGTTGTGGTCCGTGGTTCCCGGGAGGACCCCGGCCCCGTTCCCCGCCTCGTCGACGGAGATGTTGTGCAGCCCGGCCTCGGTGAACCGGTCGTAGAGGAACCGGACGAGTTCCTCCTCTTCCCCGGTCGGTGAGGGAATTTCGCTGGCCATGACGACGTTGGCCAGGAGGATTTCCTTCAGTTGGCTCAGGGCGTCCCGGTATTCGGGTGCCTTGTCGGAAAAAATGCTCATCGGAATCGCGGGAAGGTAGCCCCTTTTCCGGAAATGGAAATGCACCGCCCCCTGCCCTCTCGCGGTCTCGGCTCGTGGCGAAGCCCCCCCCGGGGCCGGAGCGCACTCCCCAGGTCAGACCGGGTCTTTACACCACCAGCTGTCGCGACTCGACTCCGAAGGGCAGCTCAGCGTAGAGGGTGAACTGCAGGACGGTTCCCTCGGGCAACTGCCGCCCGTTCCACCCGCAGACCTGGGTATTTTCCTCGTGCTCGTCGGAGCTGCTGGCAAGATGCCCGAAACCCCAGCCCCCATAGGTGAAGCGGGTCTCGACCTCGGGGGCGCACTCTTCAGAGAACAACCCCAGATGCCTCGCTCCGTAAAAGAACTCGTTGCTCCCGTTGAACCCTACCGATTTCCCGTCCCCGCTGGCTTTCAATTCCTCCAGACCGACCTCGAAAAACACTTCCTCACCCGTGTCGAGCCGCCGAATGCCGATCCAGTGATAATCCCCCCTCACGTCGTCGAGGGCCATCGCCCGGTTGGTTTCGCCCTCGTCGAAATGGCTGTTCCAGATCGATGGATCGTGCGAACAGAAAATCACGATCTCGCGGGGTGCCTCGCCCGCCCCGTCTTCGTCCGCCCCGTCTTCGGGCAGGCTACCCGATCTCCCGGATTCTGGCGCGACCCAGACGCCATCCGCTTTCGCAGAGGATGCTCCCTCACCCGGCTGGTCCCCCGCGAAGTCCAGTGCCGGCACCCTCACTTCCGCGGATTCAGGAATGGGTGCCCCGCCGGCTCCGAAAATCTCGTCGCCTTCTTCGCGTTGCGGGGGAGAATCGCCATCCTCCGCTGGGGCGGACGTCTCGCCCGCTTCGAAGGCCTCGATGGCCCGGTCCGCCGCGTCGAGCAGGGCGCCTCGTCCTCCGGGGCGGTGCTTGCTGCTGAAGAGGTCCAGTCGCATCTGCTCCTGCCACACCGCGTGCATGGAGTGCCCCGGCAGGTGATGGCTCGACTCACGGAAGAGGGCCTGAGCCTTCTCCCCGGTGGAACGCGCGATGGTCTTCAGCGCGTCGGGCAATTCGGAAAGCTGATCCTTGGCGTCCTCCAACTCGGAGATCAAATCGCCCACCTCGTCCTCGCCGATTTCGCCGCGGCGGGCCCTTTCCTCGTGGATCGACACCCCGGCCAACACCTTGCGCAACAGATTCTGGGCATGCCGCAACTGGTCCAGATGGTTTTCCAGCACCTGACGGCAGAACCTGACCTCCGTGAGAAACGGGTCGATCCGGGTTCCCCGCGACGAAGCTTCGAGACATTCCCTGCCCAGATCATCGAGGCGCCGGCCGATCAGGGTCAGCTTCGAGATGTCAGTTCCCAACTGCTGTCTTTCCTCCCGGATGGTCTCGGCGAAAAAAAACAGACGGGTCACCGGGTAGGCCAGGGCGTGGGCGCGGGCCTCCTCCAGCGAATCCACCAGCTCAGCGAGACGATCCTGCTTCTCCCGGGCCTGACGCTCCATGAGAAAGCGCTTCTCCCGATACCACTCCAGTTCCTGGCTCCGGGTCTCCGCCATGCTCTCATCGATCCGCCGCTGCTCCAACTCACGCCTCAATCTGCGCCGGTAAACCGATCTCACGATCAGCAGCAGCAACACCTGCACCACCACCAGCCCGGCAAGAAACCAGATCAGGTGCGACTGGCTGACAGGAAAAGGAGTGCCGTAAATGGTGGATGCAGGAAACATGCGGTGTGGTGGTCGTCGTGGTGCAGAAACAAAACCTCAAAATTACAAAAATAGCCACCCGTTCTGGAAAGCCAAGTCAATTCCCTCGCGATTTTGGATCGCATGGGAAGAGGTCTTTCTCAACCCTGACAGGAACCTTTCCCCCTCCCTCATCATCGGCTTCTTGCCACCACCATGGGCCTGGCTCGAAGGCACCCGGCCCGACTTTCGACCGAAACACGGTCTTGTCTCGAAAGGGTTTTTGTCTACAATCGCGGGAATGAGGAAAGCCGTGTTTCTACTTTTGGCAGGTCTGGGCCTGCTGGTTCCCGCCGCCCCGGGTTCTGACTTGACGCCGGATCAGATCGAGAGTCTCCGCCGCCGGCTCGCCGAACTGAAGGACAATCTGGACGGTCATCTCTCCACGAGAAATCAGAGCGCCCGTTCCATCTTCATGGAGGCGTCGAGCGACCCCAAAAAGGCGATCCAGCTCTATCTCGACTGCCACTGGAAGGTCAACTACGAGATGGAGGGCCGGAGCGAATCCGATTTTCGCGCCTGGAAAGAGAGCCAGGAGAACCGGATCAAGAGCGACCAGTTCATCGAATCGCTCCTCATCCAGTTGCGCTACCTGGCCCTGAGTTGTCACGCCGCCGAGGTGGAGAAGCTCGACGAAGTTTTCGGGCCCCTGACCAACTATGTGGAGAGCCTGAGCCGGCTGGAGGAGATGCCAGACGGCATCCTCACCTCCAACGTCTCCGGTTCGATCTTCGCCCAGGCCTACAACCTCGAAAAACTCCTAGGCCAGAACGATAACTGGGAACCGGTGCCCTTCAACATCCCCGGCATCTACAACAGGACCATCCTGCCCTACCTCAGGGAGAACAATCCCACCTCCCTGATGAGCGCCTGGGATAAGCGAATAGAGCAGCAGAAGCGACTCGTCATGTTCTTCGAGGAAAAGAAGAAAGAAGAATTGCGGGGACTCGATCGCGACCAGGAACGCAGGGTGCGCAATCGACAGGAGGGCCGAGGAGGGCTCATGGGAAGCCACGACCTTGAGGATTTCACCCGGGAAACGCTGCCCCGGCTCACCTGGAGCAAATACAAGGACATGTTCCGCTACGTCAACCAGCTGGAGGGCGCCAAGCTGATGCTGGACTTTGTCGAGAAAAACCTGACCACCCCCCAGGGCGAGGAATTTTTCGAGGAGTTCATGACCCTGCTGGAGGAATCCCAGAACCGGCCGATCGAGACCAGCGGAACCGCTTGAGCCACTCGCTTCGCGCTCGTTCATGACCGTCCCTCGTCTCGCGGTTATCGGCATCCTCTGGCTTTCCGCCATCACCCTTCCCGCTTTCACCGCCGACCGGATCATTCCGCTCGGTGATCCGAACGCGGAGGAGACCCCGCGTCCCTTCTTCGCCATGGACACGGCGATCCGCAGTCTCGACCACCTGGACGATGTCCGGGAAATCGGCTACGACGGCATCAGCTGGCGATTCGAGCCGGGAGAGGAATTGTCCCTGGCGGTAGAGCGGGTGCGGAAGGCAGAACTGGAGCTTTTCGCCGTGTACGGTTCCCTGCGCTTGCTCCGTTCGGGCCTGGTATTTCCCGACGATCTGGAATCCCGGCTGCGCGCCTTGGAGGGAACCGGAGCGGCCCTCTGGGTGCCGATCTACAGCCCCGACTTTGCTTCGTCCGATCCCGCCGGCGACGAGGTCATCCTATCCGACCTGCGGCGGCTCGCCGACCTGGCGGCCTCCCACGACCTGCGGGTGGCGCTCTTTCCCTACCGGGGGGCCTGGATCGAGCGCCTCCAGGATGCCACCCGGGTCGCGGCCAAGGTCCGCCGGGAGAATCTGGGAGTGACCTTCAACCTGGCCCACTGTCTCATGGTGGGCGACGAATCCCTGATCCCGAGTCTCCTCGAGGAGGCCCGACCCCACCTGTTCTTCGTCACGGTGAACGGCACGGACCGAAACTCCGCCGGCTCTTCGTGGAGGCAACTGATCCAGCCCCTGGATCGCGGGAGCTTCGACCTCGCTCCCGTACTCGAGGTGCTCGACCAGATTCGCTACCGCGGACCAGTAGGGCTGCAGGGTTTCGGGATCGATCTGCCGCCACCGGAGAATCTGCGACGTTCGATCGAGCGATGGCGGGAACTGAACGAAAAGTCCGAGTCTCCCGCAGAGGAGGTTGCCGTCCCGGGATAGGATCCTGCCGGGCACTCGCGGTGACTCAGCAGCCGTAGACGTCTTCCTTGCCAAACTTCTTCGTGAGCAGGTAGTAGAAGGCGCCGCGATTTTTCTGCTTGAAGGAGGAGAGCCGTTCCACGGCCTCGGCGATGGCGGCCTCGTTGGCCTCGTCGTCGTCGAGGAGCCGAAGCTTCTTTTCGAGAAAACTCTTTCGCACCCGGGTCAGTTCTCCGGGGTCCGAGGCGGCGACGAGCGACGAGTCGACGGAATCGTTGGCGATCCCCATTCCCTTGACGATCTTTTCCAGGAGAGCTTCATCCACCGTTTCTCCGATGGCTTCGAGCTGCTCTTTTGAAATGCGAATGTTATTTTCTGCGGACATGAGCCCATTTAGACGTCGGCGCGAGTCGATTGCAAGCACCAGCTGCGGTGGGTATTGCCCGGTAGTGCCCCAATTTGAATCAGAATCAAGAGTTGAAAATCAGCAACTCCTAAATACTGTAGATTTCGGCAGTTCTGCTGAAATGCTGATTTAAGAGTTGATAAGAGTTGAGTTAATCAGCCAGCAAAATTGCCTTTTCCCCCGTGTTGTGGTTTATTGTAATACAAAAAAGAAAAGCGCAAGATTTTTTGTATGACAAACAATCAGAAGAACCAACGGGGGCGACCGGAACTTCTAGAAAAGGACCGGCGAAGTGTTATCACGCAATTTCGGTGCACGCAAACGGAGCGAAATGCCATTGAAGATGCCGCCCAAAAGAAAGGGAAAAAGGTTTCCGACTGGTTGAGAGATGTTATCTTCGCTTCTGTAAAGGAAAATTCAGACAAATGAAAGATAGCACTCGAAACTATATTACTCTTCAGGTAGAAAGACTACCTGAAGACGATGGAAATGTGCGCCTTTCCGATCTTTTGGAAAAATTGAAATCCTTCCAAGCATCCGTCAATGCCATTCACAAGAATCTGTCGAAGAAGAGGGTTACAAGTCTCTACTACAGAATTGTCGATGCCTCTCACAAATCTCCTCTGACGCTTGTTATTGAACCCGTGGATGTCGAGGAGGGAGCCGACTCAGAATCCGTCCACGCTGTATACGAGGGGACCTCGAAAAACTGTCGAAAAACTACTTAATCATGCTTAAATAGTTGCATGGCCAAAAAGAGGAAGAGACGACAGGAAATCGGCGGACTTTTTGTTCACTTGGATCGGAGAAACCGGGTGGCGGAGGTCACTACACCGCTGGACAAGCTCAAGGCGGCGATTGATTTCGAGAGTTTTCGACCCCTTCTCGAGGAACTGGTTCCTCGAAATCCGTCGCCTAAAGGAGGCAGACCTCCGATGGACAACGTGTTCATGTTCAAGATCCTCGTCCTCCAAGCCTATTACGGTCTCAGCGACGAGAGGACCGAGTTTGAGATTTTGGATCGAACCAGTTTCCAGCGTTTTCTTGATATAGAGGACGATGGACGCATCCCTGACCGAACCACCATCTGGAGCTTCAAGGA
>CAZLUZ010000168.1:9914-10192 GCA_964562825.1 uncultured Akkermansia sp. | reverse complement strand
CCTTTCAGCACGGCGAGGTGTACGTGCTCGACGACGGCTCCGAGACCGATCTCGACCTCGGCCACTACGAGCGATTCACCAGCGGACGTCTCTCCAAGCTGAACAACCTGACCAGCGGCCAGGTCTACGAAAAGGTGCTGCAGAACGAGCGCAAGGGAGTCTACCTCGGCTCGACGGTGCAGGTCATCCCGCACGTCACCGACGAGATCAAGGCGCGGATCCACGAGGTCGCCCGCAAGATGCAGCCGGATATCCTCATCACCGAGATCGGCGGCACC
>CAZLUZ010000168.1:0-9904 GCA_964562825.1 uncultured Akkermansia sp. | reverse complement strand
GCTTCCTTCGCGCGCGCGGCGTCGCCGTCGGCCTCCCCTTCCTCGAGGGCCTGCGACAGTTCAAGGATGAGGTGGGACACGAGAATGTGGCCTTCCTTCACGTCACCCTGGTTCCCTACATCAAGGCCGCGGAGGAGTTGAAGACCAAGCCCACGCAGCAGAGCGTGGCGAAGCTGCGGGAAATCGGGGTCGCGCCCGACGTGATCATCTGCCGTTCGGAGTATCCCCTGGACAACGAGCTGAAGAACAAGCTGTCCATGTTCTGCAACGTTCCCCGGGAGGGTGTCATCCAGTTTCTCGACGTCACCGGGTCGATCTACGAATCCCCTCTGAAACTCCATGAGGAAGGGCTCGACCGCATCGTCTGCGCGCGGCTGGGACTCGAGAGCAAGAAACCGGATCTGGTCGGCTGGCGGAACATGGTCGACCGGATCGTGAATCCGACGCATCGCGTCGAGATCGCGGTGGTGGGCAAATACACCGAGTTGCGCGACGCCTACAAATCCATCTACGAGGCCCTGACCCACGCCGGAGCCGCCAACGACACCAAGGTCGAGATCGTGCGGGTGGACTCCAGCGATCTGGAGAGCCACGGTGTGGAGGGAGTGCTGGGGCAGGTGCACGGCATTCTCATTCCCGGCGGTTTCGGGGAACGGGGCATCGAGGGCAAGGTACTGGCGGCCCGTTTCGCCAGAGAACGCGCCATCCCGTTTTTCGGTATCTGCCTCGGCATGCAGGTGGCTACCATCGAGTTCGCCCGCAATGTCTGCCTGCTCGATGGGGCCAACAGTTCGGAGTTTCGCGAAAACACCGAGCATCCCGTCATCGATCTCCTGGAGACGCAGAAGGCGGTGACGCAGAAAGGGGCCAGCATGCGGCTGGGACTGTTTGAGACAAAGTTGGCCGAGGGCAGCCGGTCCCGCGAACTCTACGGCAGGGACACCATCTTCGAGCGCCACCGGCATCGCTACGAGTTCAATCAGCGGTACCGGAAAGATTTCGAAGAGTGTGGGATGCTCCTGGCCGGGCTCTCTCCGGATGGCAACCTCGTGGAGATCATCGAGATTCCCGACCACCCCTTTTTCGTCGCGGTCCAGTTTCATCCCGAATTCACGAGCAAACCGACATCGCCGCACCCTCTCTTTACCGGATTCGTCGGTGCCGCCCTGGAGATGCGCAAACGGGATCTGGAGGGAGATCACGGCGCCCAGTTTCGCTACGGCGGCGGGATCTGACCTTTCTGTCACCCGCCCCTGGCGAGACAGATCTTGTCCGATGGCGTAGGCTCTATCGCATGAAAACCGTTCCCTTCTTTTTTCTCCTGATCTCTGGATTTGCCGCGATGAATGCAAGCGCCGATATCGTCGAGTCGCCCGTGACTTATGAGTCCGCGGGGGCGACCTGCGAGGGCTGGCACGCTTACGATTCATCGACCGAGGGCCCCCGTCCCGGCATCCTCATCGTGCATCAGTGGACGGGTCTCAGCGACTACGAGAAGATGAGGGCCCGCATGCTCGCGAAAATGGGGTTCAGTGTGTTCGCCCTCGACATCTATGGCGAGGGGATCCGTCAGGAACCGCCGGTCGCCTCGGGTAAGATGGCCGGAAAGTTCAAGGAAGATCGCGCCCTTTTTCGCGGGCGGCTCAGGGACGGGCTGGAGGTCCTGCGCGGGTTTGAGCAGACCGATCGCGACCGCGTGGCGGCCATCGGCTACTGCTTCGGTGGCACCGGTGTCCTCGAACTGGCGCGCGATGGCGCCGAGATCGCGGCCGTGGTGAGTTTCCACGGCGGATTGGGCACGCCCACCCCCGAAGACGCTGCCCGCATCCGCTGCGAGGTTATGGTCCTGCACGGAGCCGCCGATCCCTACGTGCCCGCGGACGAGGTCGCCGCCTTCCATCGCGAGATGCTCGCGGGCAACGTCCTCTACACCTTCATCGCCTACCCCGACGCGGTTCATTCTTTCACCCAGAAGATGGCCGGGGACGACCCCAGTCGGGGAGCCGCCTACCAGGCGGAGGCCGATGAAATGTCCTGGGAGGCCATGACAGCCCTCTTCGACCGCGTGCTGCGCTGACGCGCCGAGGGGGTCAGGCGCCACAGAGGGCCACGGCGTTGGCGGCGGCGTGTTGCTCGGAGTGGCTCAACGAGATCAGGATGCTGCTGATACCCCGGTCCTCGGCAAATTTTTTCCCGGCGCCGGAGAGGATGATATCGGGTTTGCCCAGAGGGTCCCGCACCACCTCGACGTCGGTCCAGCCCAGGGTTTCGCCGAAGCCGGTCCCCAGCGCCTTGGCCACAGCCTCCTTGGCGGCGAACCGGGCCGCATAGTGGGGACCGGGCCTCCGCATGCGGTCGCAATAATCCCGCTCCCGCGGGGTGAAGATGCGGTCGAGGAATCCCGCTCCGAATTGCTCGATCGATTTCTCGATCCGGGGCGTGTCCACCACGTCTATGCCAATTCCGTAGATGTTCACGGCGGTTCGGTCAGGTTATTTCTCGGACCACGAGCGCGATCCAGATGACGATCAGGGCGATCCACGCCCCCAGGGTGAGCAGGGCGAGGATCATCGCGAGCCACCAGCGCAGAGAGCTGCGCGGCACCCACCCCCTCGGTTCGCGCCGGAATCTCACCAGGAGAAAGATCGCCACCGGAGCGGTGAACAAGGTGAAGGGAGCCAGAGCGAGGAGCGCCAGGGCCCGGTTGTCCCAAATCTTGAGATCGGCGCGGAATTCCGTGTCCGCCTTCTCCTCCCGCAGCGCGTGCAGACAGGGCATGCACAGGGGGCGATCGGCCCAGCGAATCGAAGCCCTGCGCGAGAGGAAACAACCGCACGCATCGCAGACCACTTCGGCCTTCAACTCCGGATAGAACCGGCAGGTGGCCTCCCCCGGCGCCGCAACCTCGGAAATCGGTTCGGGAGGAGGCGTTCGGGTGAGCCGGGGAAAGATCTGGAAGGTGATCGTCTTGCGGCAGAACGGGCACCGGACCTCCTGATCGCGCCGCGTCGGATCGACCGGAATCGCGGTGCGGCAGTTCGGGCAGCTCGCCGCGACCTGGGGAGAGGAGATCGGGGGCGGGTAGACTCTCTCCGGTGCAGGCGGAGCATTCGGAGTCAGGGGTGGGGGAGCGTCGGCCATCCTGCTATTTTTTGATTACTCGTGTCGCCGCGATCCGGTCGTGGAGGGCCCGCTTCTCGGGATCGAAGGCGGCGCTCCAGAACACGGAGGAGAACACTCCGGTCAGCAGCACGGCGATGACGGAAGCGAAAAAGAAGGAGGCGATGACGATTCCCGGCCGGTCGGTGTCCTGGAATCCCGCGTACATGGCGATGGCCAGAAACACGAAGATCACCAGCGGGGGAATCGTGGTGATGGTCCAGCCCAGCGGGCTTTTGGCCAGCCACCGGAGGAAAGCCCGCCAATAGGAGAGACGTGATCCGTCGGGCCGGACCACCTGGGCGCCGATCACCATTTTGCCCACGGTCGCACGATAGCGGCCCTCCATCCACGTCTCGTAGAAGATGGTAAACCCGAAGGTGAGAAGCACGGAAAGAAAGTAGGAACCGGCAAACAAAAATCCGGCGGTGTTGCTGTCTTCCAATCCGCCCCCGGCCATGACCAGCATCGCGATCGGGGGAATCATGCTGAAGATCCAATTGGGCACCATCTTGACCATCTCGTCGAGCAGGATGGCGAGGACCCGCCACCAGAATCCCACGTAGGTCACGCCCTTCTCGGTGGCGTCGGCGACCAGGGTTCGTCCCGTCTCCATGAGCGACTGGACGAACTCCTGCCTGGCATCGATGGCGATGAGGGCGTCGCCGTAGGGGATCATCTCGGTGCGCCGAAGCACGCGACCGGAGTGGGCACAGACTCCCAGAACGGGGCTTTCGCCCTCGTCGTCGGGCCCGAAAATTTCCGGGGCGCGTTCGCGAAAGGATTCCCACTTCTCCATGCCCTGCCGCCAGACCCGGGTCTCGGCGCCAATCTGACCCTCGCGATTCATGGCGAGGAGGTCTGCCGCGCTCACCGGTCCGATCTGCCGCTGGCGCCACAGGTCGCTGTAATACCAGTCTGCCATCATTTCGTCGCGCCGATCATGGTCAAATGCTGGTGGCTTGTAAACCGGCAAACCCCTCGGAATTTTCCCTCATCCCCCCTGGACCGGCGGCATCAGGGCGACCTCGTCCCCCGCTCGCACCAGGTCCTCGCGCCGCACATATTCGAGGTTGACCGCGACCAGGAGTTTCTCGTCCCAGTCGCGCAGGCCGGGAAACCGGTCGAAAATCCGGTCGAGCAGTTCTCCGGTCGGGATTGATCCTTGCGGGCCAATGGGAAAATCCAACTCGGTGAGTCCGGTCACCTCCCGGATCTGGGAAAAAAACAGGAGGCGAACCGTCATCGGATAAATTCTCGGCGAAGGGTGCCGATGAGGGGGAGATTGCGGTATTCGCCGTTGTAATCGAGCCCGTAGCCGACGACGAATTCGTCGCCCACCTCGAAGCCGACGTAGTCGGGCTCGATGGGCTCGACCCGCTCGATGCGCTTGGAGAGGAGCACCGCAGTCCGGATCGAGAGCGGTCGGCTGTCCTCGAAGAACCTCCGGCGGATGGCGTTCAGGGTGCGTCCCGAATCCAGGATGTCGTCCAGGAGGAGGATGTGCCGGCCGTCGAGTTCGGGCAGGCTTTTTTCCAGAAAATTCACCTTGCCCGAGCTTTCCGTTCCCTGGTAGGAAGCCACACTGACGGTCGCGGTTTTGAGGGGCAGCCGGATCTCCCGAATCAGGTCTGCCATGAAGAGGGCGCCGCCCTGCAGGATGGTGACGACGGTGAGAGGTTGCCCGCCGAAGTCACGAGTGATCGAGGTGCCCATCTCTCGGATGCGGTCGGCGATCTCTTCCGGGCCGAACAGCACGCGTTCCAGCCTCGCGTCGAAGGGAACTTCTCGAAAATCCGGCATCGTGGATTCCATCACCCGGGGACGACAACGCATTCGATCTCGACGAGAGCCCCGAGGGGGAGCGCGGCCACCGCCACGGTGGACCGCGCCGGCTTGTGGTCGCCGAAGAATTCTCCGTAGATGGTGTTCACCGCGGGAAAATGGGTCATATCCGTGAGAAAGATGGTGGTCTTGGCCACCTGTCGGGGGCCGGCCCCCAGGGTGCCGAGCAGGCTTTCGATGTTGGCCAGCACGCGACGTGTCTGGGCCTCGATGCCGCCCTCCACGAGCCGCATGGTGGCGGGATCGAGGGGAATCTGGCCTGAGCAGAAGATGAGACCGCCGGCCTTTGCGGCGTGAGAATAGGGCCCGATCGCCTCAGGCGCCTCGGGAGAATTGATCAATTCCATGAAAGATCATCGCCCATCTCGCGCGATCGTAAACGGATCAGTGCCCCGATTTTTCGACGATCCAGATATTCCTGTAGAAGACGGGATTTCCGTGACCCTGGAGAAAGATCGGGCCGGGGCCGGGACCGAATTTCTTGCGCGCTCCCGGGGTCGCGGCGGTCAACTCGACGTCATCGTGAACGATCACCCCGTTGAGCCGGACGGTGATTCTGGCCGGGGCGGTCAGGGTGCCATCGTCGTCGAAGCGAGCCGAAGTCAGGTCGACGTCGTAGGTCTGCCAGGCCAAGGGCGGCAGGCACATGTTGTGGTCGGGGTCCCGGGTGGCGTAGAGCCCACCGGTGCCGTCGGACTTTGCCTCCATGCCGAAGGCGTCGAGCACCTGCGTCTCGTAGCGGCCCTGGTGGTAGACGCCGCTGTTCCCCCGATGCTGGCCCCGGGAAAAAGGCTTGTAAGGGGTTCGAAACTCCAGGTGCAGCGTGTAGTCGCCGAATTCGCGCCGGGTCGAGATGTCACGGTTTCTGAGGAGACCGTTTTCCACCAGGTTGTCCCTGTTCCAGGCGGAAGCGTCCTTCCCGTCGAAGAGGACCACGGCTTCCGGCGGGGCCTCCTGGCCCAGGGTCGGGCTGCGGCGCTCCACCCGCGGGTAGTCTCCGATGGGGGTTTCTCCTCTTTTCAGGGTGAAGATGCCGTTGTGGATCCTTCCGGACAGGTGGTCGTCTCCAGCGGAGACCTCGGGGAAATCCGCCCCCGAGTCCCCCGTGAGGGTTCCCCGCAGGCGGATGCGCGGATTCCCCTTTTCGTGACCGAGCCCGGGGAAGCCCCCCCTTAGCACGTGGGCATCGAGGTCTCTGCCGCCCAGCGCCACCACCTGGATCGCCCAGTCCTGCCCGGGACGGGGGATACCGTAATCGCCCTGGATGGTGAAGGCGGGGTCTTCCGCCGCGGCCTTCGCCGGATCGGTCCAGGTCGGCTGTCGCAGCCAGTTCCACATGAGGGGGATGATGATCGCGAAGAGAAGAATTGAAAGAGTGATTAGGAAAACCGCCCGTTTCGTCATATCTTATCACTGTATGAACGAGGTCGAAGAGGCATCAATCGCGGAGATGCGGGTGAACTACGGCTCCGATGGTCTTTGCCGTGAAGACCTCGATCCCGATCCTTTTCTCCAATTCGACATCTGGTTTCGCGAGGCCTGCGAAGCGGGCATCCGCGAGCCCAACGCGATGACCCTGTCGACTCTGGGCTTGGACGGCATACCCACGGGACGGACCGTCCTCCTCAAGGACTTCGATTCCCGGGGGTTTACCTTCTACACCAACTACCGGAGCCGGAAAGGTCGGGAGATCGAGGCGCGTCCCGCCGGTTCGCTTCTGTTTTTCTGGCGGGAACTGGAACGGCAGGTGCAGATTCGAGGGAGAGTCGTGATGACCTCGCAGATGGAGTCGGAGACCTATTTCAGCTCGCGACCCTACGCCAGCCGAATCGGCGCCCATGTCTCGCGGCAGAGCGAGGTGATTCCGAGTCGCGAGTGGCTGGAGGAGAGAGATCGGGAATTTCGCCGGCGCTATCCCGATACGGGCTCGGACCATTGTGTGCCTCTGCCCGATCACTGGGGCGGGTACCGGGTGTTCCCCCTGAGCATCGAGTTCTGGCAGGGGGGCGCAGGGCGGCTGCACGACCGCTTCCAGTACGATCGGGGACCCAACGGTTCGTGGGTGATCGCACGGGTCAGTCCGTGAGAGGCCGTTCGGGCGAAAGATTTTGCCGCACGCCTGCTCGACTCCGCATGTCTCGAAGAGGCGACGGCTCCGGCCGTCGTGACCGCGATTCACCGGTTGCCGTGCCTCGATCTGGTGTTCTCTGTGGAATCCATGAAAGACAGCGTGGCCTTGTCCCTCCTCCTCCTCTTTCCCCAACTGGCTCCCGCCGAACAGTTCCCGTCCATGCTTCC
This sequence comes from uncultured Akkermansia sp., assembly GCA_964562825.1. GTDB lineage: Bacteria > Verrucomicrobiota > Verrucomicrobiia > Verrucomicrobiales > DEV007 > Arctic95D-9. The sequence continues at coordinate 2,602 of CAZLUZ010000168.1, read as the reverse complement.
CCAGATCGAGAAATCGGCCTATCCCGAATCGCCGCGCGGAGACGTGACGGAAACCCTCTTCGGGGTGGAGGTTCCGGACCCCTACCGTTGGCTCGAGGACACCACCGGCCCCCGGGCTCGCGCCTGGATCGCCGCCCAGGCGGAATTCACCGATCGCTACCTGAAAGACCTGCCGGGGCGCGCTGCCTTCCGGGAACGGCTCGAGGAGATGTGGGACTACGACAAGCACGGCATCCCCCGCAAAAGGGGGGACCGGCTCATCTATTCCCGCAAGACCGGACTGCAGAACCAGGGCGTGCTCTACTGGAGGCTCGACGAGGAGGGAGCCGCGGAGCACCTCCTTCTTGACCCCAACACCTTTTCCGAGGACGGAACCGTCGCCCTGACGGGAACCGCGGTCAGCAACGATGGACAGATCCTCGCCTACGGTATCGCCAGGTCCGGTTCGGACTGGCAGGAATGGCGGTTTCGCGAGATCGTTTCGGGGCGTGATCTCCCCGACCGACTGGAGTGGGTCAAGTTTTCGGGATGCTCCTGGGCTCCCGATGACCGTTCTGTCCTCTACAGCCGCTACGACGAACCGGCGCCGGGCGAGGAACTGAAGGGGGAGAACTACTACCACAAAGTCTACCGGCACGTGTTGGGCACAGACCAAGCCGAGGACGAACTGGTCTACGAGAGAGCCGACCGAAAAAATTGGGGATTTGGCGCCTCGTATTCCGACGACGGCCGGTATCTCCTCCTCGAGGTGTGGGAGGGTGCCGCCGCGGACAGCGGGTTGTTCTACCGCGACACCGTGGCAGGGCCGGACAGCCCCTTTGTCGAACTGATCGATGATTTCGATGCGAAGACGAGATTCGTCGGCAACGACGGCAACCGTTTTTTCCTCTGGACCGATCGCGATGCCCCTCGGGGCAGACTCGTCGCGGTCGACCTCGGTCAGCCCGAGCCCGCTCACTGGAACGAGCTGATCGGCGAGGACCCGAGCAAAAACCTCCGCGATGTGACCTTCATCGGCGGCCGGTTTATCGCCGAATACCTCGTCGATGTGCGCGAGGAGATTGAGATGTTCGATGTCGCGGGCCGGTCGCTCGGAGCGGTGGACATCCCTGACCTGGGATCAGTCCAGGGTTTTGGGGGCAAACAGACCGACACCGAGACCTTCTACAGCGTCACCGGCTTCGCCAATCCCGGTTCGATCTGTCGTTTCGACGTTCCCTCTGCCACGAGTTCGCTCCACATCGAGCCGGACCTGGCCTTTGAGGTGTCGGACTACGTGACTGAGCAGATTTTTTTCCCTTCCAGGGACGGGACTCGGATTCCCATGTTCGTCACCCACCGCCGGGACATGAAGAGAGATGGTCGGAATCCCACCATCCTCTACGGGTACGGTGGATTCAATATCTCGCTCGGACCCGGATTCTCCATCTCCCGCACCGCCTGGATGGAGCGGGGCGGGGTCTATGCCCAGGTGAACCTGAGGGGAGGCGGTGAATACGGCGAGGCCTGGCACGACGCGGGACGCCGTTTGAACAAACAGAACGTGTTCGACGATTTCATCGCAGCCGCGGAGAAGCTCATTGCCGAGGGCATCACTTCCACGCCAAAACTTGCCATCTCGGGCGGGAGCAATGGCGGGCTGCTCGTGGCCGCGTGCCTGAACCAGCGACCGGATCTCTTCGGTGCCGCACTGCCCGCGGTGGGAGTTCATGACATGCTCCGGTTCCACAAGTTCACCATCGGGTGGGCCTGGCAGGAGGAGTTCGGCTACCCGGAGGAGAATGAGGAGGATTTCCGCAACCTGCAGGGCTACTCCCCGATCCACAACGTGAAGGAGGGCACCGCGTTTCCTCCGGTCCTTATCGAAACGGCCGACCACGACGACCGGGTGTTTCCCGCGCACAGCTTCAAGTACGCGGCGGCCTTGCAAAACGCCCAGGGCGGCACCGAGCCGATTCTCATCAGGATCGAAAGAAAGGCGGGACACGGCGCGGGAAAACCGACCGGCAAGATCATCGAACAACTGGCCGATTCCTACGCTTTCCTCTTCGGAGCCCTGGGAATGGAAATCCCTGACTCCGGGGACGGCGAGTCCGCTGCGGAGGAATGATGTGGCAGAACACGTTGCGCCATCCCCGCGCCGGCCGCCTCAGTCAATGGTAACCACCACCGCCGTGGTGTTGTCCCGACCCGAATTGCGCACGCTGTCCTTGACGATCGCCTCCGCGTCGGAGAGGCCCGCCACCCGTTCGGGGCGGTTTCTGATGATGTGATCGATCCCGTTGTCGGAGAGCCCATCGTTGAGGCCGTCGGAGCAGATCACAAACCGATCCCCTGACTCGTAGGTGACGGCTCCGAGCTGCGGGTAGATCGAGAGCGCTTTCGCGGTCAAGGCCTGGCTCAATTGGTGTCGCGCCGGATGATAGCGAGCCCGACTGGCGGAGATCTTGCCCTGGCGGAGCAGCCATCCGACGTGGGTGTGGTCCTCCGTGATCTGACGGATGCCCCCGTCCTTCGGCAGGTAATAGACCCGGCTGTCCCCGATATGGCAGAAGTGCATCTTTTCCTCCCGGAACCAGCAGAGACTCAGGGTCGCTCCCAT
>CAZLUZ010000167.1:0-10222 GCA_964562825.1 uncultured Akkermansia sp. | reverse complement strand
GGGACAGGACGATAGTCTCACAGGAGTCGAAGGAGACAGGACGATAGTCTCACAGAAGTCGAAGGGGACAGGACGATAGTCTCGCAGGAGTCGAAGGGGACAGGACGATTATCTCGCGCGAGAAGGATAAGGGGAAGGATAAGGGGACAGGACAATTGTGGAGCGCCGGCGCCGCTGGATGCCGGAGGCACCGCAATCCTGCCGCGGATTTTAACTCGGAGTCGCCGGCTGCAACGAGGGGCGTCCTGAGGGGTTGTCCGTAGGCGCGGTCATCGCGAGAGCCACCGGATTGTCCGAGGCCCTGGCCATCTAGGCTAGACGAGGCCCTGGCCAACCTCACCCGCACCCGCGCCAAGCCAAGGCCCTTCGCCTCGAACCCGGAATTCGAATTCCCTGCCTCAGCGAGGCAGATTGAGGTAGCCTCCATCGATGGGAAAGGCCTGACCGGTGATGAATCTGGATGCGTCGGAACAGAGATAAAGCGCGAGTTGAGCGACTTCTTCCGGCCGGGCCATGCGACCCACGGGCTGGGCAGCCGAGAGCCGGCGAAACATCTCTTCCCGCTGTTCCGGAGGATAGTTCTTTTCCAGGTAACCGTCGACAAAGGGGGTGTGAACCCGCGCCGGACAGATGCAGTTGCAACGGATGTTGTGGCCGAGATAGTCCGCCGCCACGGAAAAGGTCATGGTGTGAACCGCCCCCTTGCTCGCGGAATAGGCGAAGCGGTCGGCCAGACCGGTCACCGAGGCCACGCTGGAGAGGTTCAATATCGTTCCGCCCCCGATTTCGCGGAGATGGGGGAGAACGGCGCGGAGACAGTGATAGACACCTTTCACGTTGATCGATAGAACCCGCTCAAAGTCCTCCGGCGAAGTGTTCTCTACGGTGCCGATATGGGAGATGCCGGCGTTGTTGACCAACACATCGATGCGGCCAAACCGGTGCCGGGCGTCGGCGAAGGCGGAGTCCACCGAGGCGGCTCGCGCAACATCGCAGGCGAACCAGGTTGCCTCGCGACCCGCCGAGCGGATCGCGGTCTCGGTGTCCGTCGCCGCAGCTTCGTCGATGTCGAAAATCGCGACACCCGCACCCGCCGAAGCGAAGAGTTCCGCGATGGCCCGGCCTATGCCCGAACCGCCTCCAGTGACGACGACGTTTTTTCCCTCGAGACGAAACATGGCGCCATGATGAGGGAAATGATCCCAGCGTTCAATACCGCGAACGGGGAGGCTGGCGAGGTCGAGGAAAAATCCCTTTCCCCCCGAACCCTATCTCTTACAATGCGAAATCCCCATGCCGATCGTCTTTGGTGCTCCCCAATTTTTCTTGCTGATCCCGCTTTTTTTTCTGCTGGGGTGGGTGTTTCGCCGGCTTGAACTGTGGCGCCCTCTCCGGGTAGCGCTGCTGCTTTTGCTCGTGTTCATCATCGCGGACCCTGCGATGATGCGCAAGCAGCGCGGGATGGATCTCTGGGTGCTGGTGGACCGGTCCCTCTCGGCGCGCGACATGGTGGATCGCGATTTCGATGAGTGGAGAAAACTGCTCGAACGCGCCCGTCCCGGCCGGAACGACCGGCTGCACTTCGTCGACTACGCCGAAGAGGTGGTCCTGAACAAACCGGGATCGGAGACCGCGGTCTACCCGGGAAAGCGAGGGCTCACCCGCACCGGTCTGGCCATCCAGGATGTGCTGGCTAGGGTCGACGAGGATCGGCACAGCCGACTTCTCCTCTTTTCCGACGGTTACAGCACCGAACCGCTCTCCGGAGTCCCGGAGAAGCTTGCCTCCATGGATGTTCCCCTGGACTTTCGCCTTCTCCGGGGGGAGGAACGCATCGATTACCGGATCGCAGCCTTCGATTTGCCCGAGCGAGTCCAGATCGGTGAACCCTACGTGGTCGAACTCGAAATTCGTGGAGAACCGGATGGTGAGGTGCCGGTGGAAGTCTATCGCGGGCCGGGACGACTCTTCGAGCGATCCGTCGAGGTTGCCGGAGGGGTGGGGCGCCTTCGCTTCACCGACCGGGTTCTCGAACCGGGGGCACATCGCTACGAGGCCCTCATCCGACCCGAGAACGACGCATTCCAGGGGAACAATCGCTTCGAAAACTGGATCGAGATCGCCGGCGGTCCTCGCATCCTGCTGGTCACGACCTATGACCACGATCCGCTGGTTCCCATCCTCCGGGCGCAGGGATTCGAGGTGCAGGTGGTGCGCGATTCCCTCGGACTCGCGCCGGGCATGCTCACCGGGGTGCGATCGGTCATTCTAAACAATGTGCCCGCCTACGAGATCCCGAATCCTTTTTTGGTGGCGCTCGATTTTTTCGTCCGCGAACAGGGTGGAGGACTGCTCATGGCGGGAGGGAGGTTCAGTTTCGGTTCCGGCGGTTACTACGAATCGCCGGTGGACCCCCTGCTTCCGGTCTCGATGGAACTGAAGAGCGAACACCGCAAACTGGCCGTGGCCATGGCGATCGTGATGGACCGCTCGGGATCGATGGGCATGACGGTGAACAGCGGGCACACCAAGATGCAGTTGGCCAACGAGGGTGCGGCTCGCGCAGTCGAACTGCTTGGGGGCGGAGATGCCGTCACCGTCTATGCGGTCGACAGCAAGGCGCACCAGATCGCACCGCTGCTCAACGTGGGGAGAGCCCGCGGCGAGCTGCTCTCACGCATTCGGAGCATCGACTCGATGGGAGGCGGGATTTTCGTCTACACGGGCCTCGATGCGGCCTGGAACGTGCTGAAGCTGTCGGAGCTCGGCCAGCGCCACGTGATCCTCTTCTCCGACGCCGCTGATTCCGAGGAACCGGGAAACTATAAGAAACTGCTCGCCGAGATGGAGAAGGCGGGCGCCACCGTAAGCGTCATCGGGCTGGGAAATCGCAGCGACAGCGATGCGAGTTTTCTCGAAGACATCGCCAAAAGGGGCGGGGGACGCATCTTTTTTACCAACGTGCCCAGCGATCTGCCGAACATCTTTGCCCAGGAGACGGTCACGGTGGCACGCTCGACCTTTGTCGACACCCCTGTCTCGACCCAGGCGACGGGCAACTGGTACGAACTGGCCAACCGCGATCTGGACTGGTTGGCCGAAGTCGACGGGTACAACCTCAGTTATCTCCGGGAGGACGATCAATCGGCCCTGATCTCCACAGACGAATACAGGGCTCCGCTGGTGGCCTTCGGACGGAGGGGCGTAGGCCGAAGTGCCGCGGTATCCTTCGCTCTCGGCGGCAAATACTCCGAGCGGTCCCGGGCGTGGCCTTCCGCGGGGGATTTTCTCCAGACGCTGAACCGATGGCTCATGGGCGAGGAGATCCCTCCCGGCATCGGCATCCGGCACCGCATCGAGGGCACGGAGCTCACCGTGGACCTCCTCTTCGACTCCGAGACCTGGCGGGAGCGGTTCGCCAACCGGCCACCGCGGGTCATGCTGAGTCGAGGAGAAGAACGGCCTGAAACTGCCGAGCTGACCTGGGAACGTCTCGCGCCGGGCCACTACACCGTGCGGACCGACTTGCGCGAAGGCGAGCGGGTGCGGGGCGCTGTTCAGGTCGAGGCCTCGGCGATTCCATTCGGGCCGCTAGTGGTGGGGATCAGCCAGGAGTGGACCTTCGACCGGGACCGGATCGCCGAGCTGCGCCAGACCTCCGAGGTATCCGGAGGCCGAGAGCTGGTGGAGTTGGGCGAGGCCTGGCTGAAACCCGAAGGTCGGCAGTGGGATTCGATCCTGTCCTGGTTGCTCGTGCCGGCCCTGGGACTTTTCCTGCTGGAGGCGCTGGTCACCCGGACAGGTTGGCGATTTCCCCAGATTGGCCGGTTGCGGAGTGAGCGTCGCGCCGCCGCGAAACGCCCTGTGCGGCGCGAGGTGGAGAAGCCAAGGGCGCAGCCGGAACGGGCGGGGGAGGGAAAGAAGAGAGCAGAGGACGTCAAGCCGACCGAAGAAGAAGAGGAGAAGAAGCGTCGAGACCGGTTCACACGGGCCAAGCACAAGCGGTAGAGAACCCGGACGTACTCTCGCCGCATCTTCGACGGTTGGGCAGCCGGTTTCGGCTGGAGGCTAACGACGTCCCTCGTCGGCGTCGATGTAGTCGAACATGGTCAGGATATCGTTCCTGTCCTCGAGGCCGGATTCGGTGATGCGCTGCTGCAAGCGATCCGCAAGATGGTCCCGAAAACCCGCCGTCCTCATGAAGGCGATCCACCAGTCCTTTTCGCACTCCTCACGCTCTCTGCCGTTCTCGCGGGCCCAGGCGAGGGCCTCCGCATCACTCGCTCCGGCGAGAACCCTTTCCCGCAGGGCCTCGTAGGAGACGCCGAGAAACTGACAGGTCCACTGATCCATGGCGAGGCCGAGATTGGCGTGGAGATCCTCGGGGAGCGAGCCGTCCGCGTGCATCCGGATCTTCTGGCACATTCTGGGAAAGTAGGGGATGCCATCGATCTCGACGGCGGGGGAGCAGGGGTAGAGGTTGGCTTTGGCTGAGGGCGATTCCATGCGTTTATTAGACGGAGGATTCGCCTTCCTGCAATGGGGAAATGCCTGTCATATCCTTCCGCAGGGGCCGGGCCGCCGGCGAACCCAATGCGCCCCCGGGCCGGGGAAAAACGTTTTCTTTTTCCTGATTCACCGCATCATCCCGCGATCGAACATTCCGCCTCCCAACATCCCGAACCGAGAACCGTCCGACTCACCTTCGGAGCCGAGGCCGTCCGCGCCGTCGCCACGGGGATCCAGGAGACGGCATTTGCCACCTTCGCCATCGTGATCGCGGTGAAAGCTTTTTCCCTGGGGCCGACGGGGAAAGCCATGCTCCTCAGCAGCTTCGCCCTCGGCATGCTCGGGGGGCTCTTTCTCATTCCCCGGATAGCAAGGATTCGCTGGAAGATCAGCCACGCCGCCGCTGTGATTCAGGGGCTCAGCGCGGCCGGGTTTGTACTCGCGGCGCTCTATCCTCGATCCCCCACCGCCTTCCTCGTCGGCATGTGCCTGGGCATGGGCATCGTGTCCATGGCCATTCCGCTGCAGACCCAGTACCTTATGGAAAACTTTCCCGGATCGAAGCGGGGCCGCCTCTTTTCTGCCATCATTCTGATCCGGGCGTCCTCCACCATGATCTTCAGTTGGGCCATCGGAGCCTATCTGGACCACGATTTCGACAGTTTTCCCCACGTGCTCCTCTTTTTCGCTTCAGCCTCGGCCCTGGCCATGATGTGCCAGTTGGTCGTGCCCTCGCGATGTTTTCCCGAGGAGGCAAAAAAGCCTCCCATCCGCCAGTCGATTCACTGGTTGCGGGATGATCCGGTCTTTGCCCGCATGATCGCCGTGGCCATGGCCATGGGAGTTGGGGTGCTCACCGCCAATGCCCTGCGAGTGGACTACCTGGTCAATCCCGCTCATTCACTCGAGTTCGACGCCAGCACCATTGCCCTGATCACCGGAGTGGTGCCCTCCCTGGCCCGCATCATCTCGACTTACTTCTGGGGATCCCTCTTCGACCGGATGGACTTTTTCCGCCTCCGCGGGGTGGTCAATGTGGTTTTCCTCGCCGGCATTTTGCTCTATTTCCTCTCCGGGCGGTTCGAGATCATTCTGGTGGGTTCCGCTCTCTTTGGGCTGGCCCGGGGCGGGGGAGAAATTTTGTGGAATCTCTGGGTCACCAAACTGGCCAGTCCCGCCAATATTGCCGGATACATGTCGGTGCACACCTTTCTCACCGGGGTGCGTCTGGCCGCGGCGCCTTTTCTGGGCTTTTATCTCGTCAGGCTGGCCAACCTGCCGACCATGCTCGGCGTGAGCGTATGTTTCATTCTGCTCTCCTTCGTCTTTCTCTGGCCCATGCTGAAGAAGGGCGTGGCCGTTGAACCGCGCCCGGAGCGATGAACCGGCGTTGCTGCACCGGGTGCTCCTTTCCGTCGAATTCAAAGGCCGGGCTTGCCTGAGGGAGAATCCGGGAGACCTTTCCGGGTTTTCATGACTGCGGAGACTCCAGCTTCGCGCGTTGCCGGCGCGACGGCGATTGCTGTCCTGTTGTTGGTTTGCTCCGGGGGAGAGATCGCAGCCTCCGGGGATGACGTTCGCGACCGGCTCATCCGGGCAACCCTGCTCATCCGCGCCGAGCGGGACCAGCCCGGAAGAGGCGAAGGTCGGTTTCGCGTGGGATCGGGCTGGATCGTGGATCACGAGGAAGGGCTCGTCGTGACCACTCATGAGTTGAGCTCTTTTGGACGGATTCAGATCGGATTTCCTCGCAAGATGGGAGGGCGTTGGATCAAGCGCAGAGAAAGCGTTGCATGGGAAGATGCATCGATCCGGGTGCTGAAGTTCGACACGCAAAGGGACCTTGCCCTGCTCAGGGTGCCGGGCCTCCCGGAGCACTGCGCGGCGTTGGCCCTGGGGGATCCCACCACCGTGGATGAGGACAGGGTTCACGCCGTTCACCACGGCAATCACCCGCAGGACCGGCTCTGGCAATACACCCGGGGGACGCGAGAGAGGTCGGCCTTCACCTCCGTCGGGGTGCGCGAATCCCTGGAGTCGCGGGCCTACCGAGCATCTATGGTGGTCAATTCCAGCCTGGTCGAGGACAGTGGGGGGAGTCCTGTGTCAGATGGAGAGGGTGATCTCGTGGGTATGGCGGTAGCCGGTGTCGGGCAGACCGCCGTGGTGATCGATGTGGCCGAGATTCGGGACTTCCTCGAGAAAGAAAAAGCGGGAGCAACCTTTCCGCGCCGCAGCCTGACAGGGCCCTGGATTGGGCGCCTGAACCGCGGGGGCGAATTTGGCGGGTTTGTCGGTATCGAGTTTCGGGAAGAGGAGAGATTCCACTTCGAGATGGTGGTGAGCCACCGCGGCGGTCGGTACCGATTCGATGGCGACAACGTCCTTTTCTTTGCCGACGACGGACCTCCTGAAATCGCCGCGGTGCATTGGACCGACGCGGGCCTCCTGCGGCTCGATTTCGGCAATGGCGAGATCGAATGCCGGAGGCCGGAAGGCAGATGACAGGGTTGGATTCTCAGCGGAGCACCTCGGGGGGCAAGGCAACGCGGAATTCGAAGCCGTGGAGATAGTTGCCGTGCGCGGCGCTGTCGATCAAACGACCGATGTCTCCGGACGGGGGGAAACCCTCACCATCGATGAAGCAGTAGTATTTGCCCCCTTTTTGCCGCCGGCAAACCCGCACCTTGTGTCCCGGTTTGAGCTGGCGTTCCAGGGCGAATGCCGCCGGATTTTTCGTGGAGAGATCGAACATGCCCGAATCGAAAAAGTACGCGGTGCGTTCAAAGTCGTCGGGCAGGACCTGGCAGTTGACGGTAACGAGGGATGTTTTGTTGTTAGGCTTCATGCGGAACGGTGGTTAGTGACGTTGCTGGAGTGGTTCGGGATCGATCCGGGATGGGCCGGAAGCCGGCGCGACGGGTCGGACCTAAAGTTAGGACGAAGGAAACCGACACGTGCTTAGAGGGTTTTCTCGGAATTGCGAATGCTCGTGCTGGAACGGCGGGCTTGCGCAAATTGACCGCTTTTTCCGGCCCCGACACGGGGGTCTCCTGATAGATTGGACCTATGCCTGATGAAGATTCCGTATCACCGACGGTGCGCCGTTATCGTGATCTGCTTCGGGTTACCGAGCGACTCCACCCGAGAGGATTGTTTCACATTCCCGGTCTGAGGGAGAAAGTGGTCGCCTTGACCATCGACGATGGTCCCTCGTCACGCACCTGGGAGATTCTGGACCTGCTCCAGCGTTTCGACGCTCGGGCCACCTTTTTCCTTCATACCGACCGGATTACCCGGGCGACCGGGGGGCTCGCCATCGTCGAACGCATCGCGGGAGAGGGGCACGACATCGCGAACCACATGCCGGATCACCGGGTCAGCATAGGGATGACGGCGCAGGAATTCGACGTGGAATTCGAGCGAGCCCACGAAGTGCTCGCCGGGGCCGGACCCGAGCCGAAGTTTTTTCGGGCGGCGGGAGGTTTTTTTCACGTCGACCGGATGCTGCCCAGTCTGAAGCGCCTCGACTATTTTGACCGCTTCATCATGGCCAGCTACCTGCCCTGGGACACCCATTTTCCTTTCCCGCGGCAGTATGCCCTCCATCTCGCCAAGGGAGCGTTCCCCGGGGCAATTTTCGTGCTGCACGAGGGCGACGAATCTCCCAAAAGAATGACTCGAACCATCGAAACGATGCGCCATCTTCTCAAGCGGCTGAGAATGCAGGGCTACCGGATCGAACCGCTCAGTTATCTGCTCCGCCTCACCGCGCCGAAGGAGGTGTCATGAAGAACCGCGCCTATCTTTCCTTTCAACTCTTCAAGCTTCTCGTGCTTTGCGGCCTGACGGTTGCGGTGCTGGCCTTTCTCACCACGCCGCCGGAGGAGGAGGCCTTTCTCCCGATCCCGGTGACGGCGATCGCGGCGAATTTCGTCATCGCGGGCTGGATCGTGGTTTTTCACAAGGCCTTTCGCATCCCTGCGCTGGAGTGCTACTACCGGCTCCGGACCTGGGAGCGGCCGCTCTACGAGAGGTTGGGTATCCGGAACTTCAAACGTCTGGTGAACACGAGTGTTTACGGCTCGATCTGGGGACCCTCGATGAGACGGCACTCGGGGGGGAAGGATGCCGGTGCCATGCGTGGGTTCGTCGCCGACATGCGGGCCGCGGAGACGGCCCATTTCCTGGGATTTCTCATCGCTCTGGGGCTCTTTCTCTACACCGTGATTCGGGGTTGGTACCACATGGCGGTCTGGCTCTTCATCACGAATATCTTTTTCAATGCCTATCCCGTGATGCTGCAGCGTTTCAATCGGTTCCGGCTGCGTCATTATTTGAAGCGACAGCAATCAGCAATCAGTAATCAGTAATCAGTAATCAGTAATCAGTAATCAGTAATCAGTGAACAGTAGGCAGTAGTTAGTAGTTAGTAGTTAGTAGTTAGTAGTAGGAGCCTGAAAGCAAATCCGAACCCTGAAGAACCCGTGATTCTCGATCTCGATCAATTTATCGCCAAAGAACGTCCTTTCTGGGATGAACTGACGGCCATGCTGCGAAAGCAGGAGCAACAGCCGGATTGGCGGATGTCCCTTACCGAAGCCAAACGGTTCCACTACCTCTACCAACGCGCCTCCGCGGATCTGGTGAAGCTCAACACCTTTGCCGGGGAAGTCGAGGCCTCCCGGTTTCTCGAAAGCCTCGTGGCCCGGGCTTACAGCCGGCTGCATGAGAAGCGCGGCACCGCAGCCCCCTTTCGCCCGCTGGATTGGGCGGTGAACGCCTTTCCCAAAACCTTTCGGCGCCACTGGAAAGCTTTCGTCCTATCCCTGTGCTGTTTCCTTTTCGGCGGTGCGCTGGGTGCCACCCACGTTTCCATCGATTACGAGGCCAAACAGAAATACATCGGCCCCTTCGGTCATCTCAGCGGCCGGCCGTCGGACCGGGTGGCCGAGGAGGAAGAGCAAAGTTTCGATGCCTTTGAGGGAAGACACACTTTTTCCGCCTACCTCATGCAGAACAACATTCGAGTCACCATCCTTGCCATGGTCCTCGGTATCTTTTATGGACTCTTTACCGTGGTGGTGTTGTTCTACAACGGCACGATCCTCGGTGTGGTCGTCTACGATTACATTGCGGACGGACAAGGGGTGTTTCTCACCGGCTGGCTGCTTCCGCACGGTTCCGTCGAGATCCCCGCCATCCTGCTCGGAGGGCAGGCAGGGCTCATCATCGCCCATGCCGTTTTCGGCTGGGGCACCAACCTGCGGCTTGCGCAAAGGTTCCGCCGCATCCGGTCCGACCTGCTCACCATCGTTGGAGGCGCGGCTCTCCTCCTCGTCTGGGCGGCCATCGTCGAGTCGTTCCTCTCGCAGTACCACGGCCCCCGCTTTTACCCTTTCAAGATCGTTTTCGGGACGATCCAACTCGGTCTGCTCTTTGCCTACCTCCTCTTTTCCGGGAGGAAATCGAGGCGGAAGCGAAAGCCCGGCGTCTGATGGACCTCTTGCCTTCTGTCCCGCCCTTTTGCTGGTGGGAGGGGCGTCTGCTTGGAGTGTAGCCGCGCTCGCCAGAGCGTGGGGGATCGGCCACCTTTTGGCAAAGGCGGCTACATGGGAGGAGCGTCTGCGTGGAGTGTAGCCGCGCTCGCCAGAGCGTGGGGATCGGCCACCTTTTGGCAAAGGCGGCTACATGGGAGGAGCGTCTGCGTGGA
>CAZLUZ010000166.1:0-10324 GCA_964562825.1 uncultured Akkermansia sp. | reverse complement strand
CCCGATCTTTTTCCCTACTCATCGCAGACCCCGCTGTCCCGGTCCGTCGTGCAGCACCTCAGTCCCGCCCAACTGTCCATCGCCCGCAACGAGATCTTTGCCCGCCACGGATTCCCCTTCCGCTCGGCGGTGCTCCAGGAGTTCTTCTCCCGAAAACCCTACTATCGAGCCGACCCGAGAGCGACCGATCCCGTCTTCAACCCGGTGGAGAACCACAACATCTGGCTGATTCGCAAGATCGAGCGGCTCAAAGGAGGCGCCTACCAGTGGTAGTTCGCCCGATGGAAGACATTCTGCGAACCGGATTGATCGAATGTCTCCTTGACTCTCTCGGCGACCCGTTGCGATAGTCCCGAGGTTTCAAATCGACAACCGACCGCTTTTGCCATGAAGACCCTTGCCATCGCGCTATCCCTTTTCCTCCTTCCTATCGCCCTGGTGCAGGCCGGCGGCGCCCCCTCCAGCCCTCCCCACCACCTCGCTCCGGCCTACGATTGTCCGGACTGCAAGTTTCCCCGGAAGGTGCGCAAGACCCACACCGAAGAACTCAGTCGGAAGGGCTTCCAGAAGTGGGAGGAGCACTGCTGCGGAATCCGCATTCTGGCCAATTACATCCGCGTGGTCTACCGGACGCACTATTGCAACGGAGATTCGCGCATCTGGCACATGGAATACCGCGCCGGGTCCTGAGCGATCGATTACCCGTTCCGGCCGGCGAATTCGACGGGGAGCCGCTTATTCGATCGGAACGCCGAGCCCTGCCTGGTCGAACTCCAGGGCGATGCGAAACCCATAATCGTCATCACGACGTTCGGGTTCGTCGAAATCGCGGTATGATGTCCTCAGGGTGGACTCCGCGAAATTGTCCCAAGACGCCCCCCGCAGCACGCGGTAGGGCATTCCCGTAGGTGAGAAGCTCTCCCGCAGGGTCGCGTTTGCCTCCAGGATGTCCGGCGCATTCAAATCGGGACGGTAGACGTCCTCGCACCACTCCCACACATTCCCTCCCATATCGAAGAACCCGTGATGGTTCGCCGGATAGAGACCCACCGGAGCGGTTCTTTCGGAGGAATCGTCGTAGGGATGCCCCCCGAAGACACTTTCCTCCCAATGGCCCGGCAGGTCGCGGATCGCGGTGCGATCCCAATAGTTGCCCGCCCTCTGCGGAGGAGGAAACGAATCTCCCCAGGGGTAGCGGGGCGATCCCGCCGCTGCGGACCACTCCTCGTCGCTGGGCAGGCGGTAACGGAGGCCCTCCGTCCGCGAAAGCCACTCGCAGAAAGCCCGCGCTTCGTGCCAGTTGATGCACACTGCCGGGTGATCGTCGCTCTGGTCCGGAATCCCCGAATGCTGCCACGAAGCAGAGGGTTGATGGACCCATGGGTTGGTGTATCCCCCGCCGGCTTTCCCCACGACGCGGAACAGGTGCGCGCCGCCCCGCTGCCGGTATCCGGTGGCTTCGCAGAAGGCCCGAAAATCCCGGACCCGGTTCTCGGTGCGACACAGGTAGACCCCTCGCGGCCCGGCACGGGAAGAAACTCCATCCCCAGCGAGTTGGTGAAGGAGAGCCGGGTCGGGGTTCGCGGCTCTTCAGAGGATTCCCCCGCCGAAGCCGCGTCCGAATCGGTGACGAAGGAGAAGTCTCCTCGAAGGGGACCCCGGGCGTCGGCAGATGACGGACCAGCGCCTCGGTGTAGGGACTGTGCTCTCCTGACCCGTCCGCCGCCACCTCCCCGGGTGAGGTGGCAAAGGCGACAAACAGTCCTCGCGGTGCGCCGCGGGGTGCGGCCAAGCCACCGCTGCCCGTCGCACGGGTGGCCCGGGAGAAGGGATCGTTACGGCAACAGTCGAGGATCAACAGATTCAACCCTGTCCCGGTGAACTCCAGAGCCCGCATGACCAGGTCCATGGAGAGGGTTTCGTCGGGCACCTCGTATTCCCGTTCCATCTTTGCGTCGGTGGGGATGAGGTAGTTCCTCCCCGAAATCTGGACGCCGTGCCCGGCAAAATAGATGAGCGCGACATGATCCCCGCCGCCTTCGGCGGGCAGCCGATCGACGAACTCCCGCAACCCATCCTTCATCGAACGAAGGTCGGCGTCCGTCTTGAGGGTGACCCGAAACCCCAACTGGCGGAGCACACCCGAGACCGCCTCCGCGTCGTTCCTCGGGTTGTCCAGGGCTCGGACATGCTCGTAGGCGTTGTTTCCGATCACCAGGGCGACGCGATCCCCTGCCTCAGCCGGGCACAGCGCGGCGATCGCCCCCACCAGGATCCAGGGTCCCATTCGATTTCTCATGTCGCGATCTCCGGGAACTGGCTGCAAGCTCGCCGATCTTGGCCGATCAGTGCGCCAGCTTGAAAACAATGACCCTGCGATCGGTGGAACGAAGGTATTCCGGAGCGCCCGCGTCGTAGCGAGCCAAGGACTCTCCGTGGCCCACCGCTAGGAGGCGGGAGGGATGAACCCCCTGACTGACCAGAAAATCGAAGATCGCGTTCGCCCGACGCTGGGAGAGTGTCAGGTTGGTCGCGAAGGATCCCTCCGCCGAGGCGTGCCCCTCCACGACAAAACGCTCGCCGATCAGTTCGGCACTGAGCAGGGCATTGGCCAGGTTGTAGAGATAGTAGAGAGACTGCTGGTCCGCCAGTTCGGTGCTGTTCTTGAGAAATCGCACCTCGCTGGTAGAGAGTTGGGAGGACGAGTCGATCCGGTAGGTCAGGCTGTCCGGTGCCATGCTGCCCGGTGAGGAGGAAAAATCACCACCACCATAGCTTCCCACGGGCAGACCGGAACCACCCGGAACCGCAGGATAAGGAGCGGCGGCGGCGGGCGGATACGACGCCCTGCCGGGAACGCCCGGAGGCAGGCTGCCGGGAGCGATATGGACCACGGGGCCCACGCCACTGCCCTCGGCTCTCTCCTTGCCCCGCTTGATGTAGAGGGTGGTGCTACCGCCTCCAGTGGTCTCGGGACAATGCGGCGTCGCCACCGGTCCGATGTGCCCCTTCGGCAGTACCTTGGGATCGAGGATCACCTTCCGATCGACGATCACCGTGCTCGGTCCCCTGGTGGCTTCGGCCACGCGGGCTCCCTTGAGGAGACGCACCATCCTGGCAACCTCGGTCGCATCAGGCCGATGGCTCGGGGTCGACGGCGAGACAGCCGGCGCTTTTATCGATCCGGGGGGAACCGCGGGGACTTGGCCGACCGCGTTGGCTGGCCGAATCCCACTGGCCGGGATGGTGACTCGGGAAACGGTCTTGGTCGGAACGCGGGGAGAACTGACGGTCGGCGTCACCGTCGTGATCGTGACCGCAGCCGGCTTTGCCAAGGGTTTCTGTGACGGTGGCTGGGTCGTCACCTTGACCGATGTGCTGAGGTCGCTTTGACCTCGGGAGCGGAGCGATGACGCGGCGCCGGACTCGATCGCTTTCGCGCGCAGCTTTTGCAGTCGAGCGACCCGGTCGGCGAGATCGCCTCTGGGAGTGTTGTCCCCGGTAAAGCGGAGTTGGGCGGCGGCGGGAACGGCCACCAGGGCCGAGAGGAGGAGGGTGGCGAGGCACAGGAGCGAATGGCGGTTCACGGCGGTTTATTTCTCGAAATTTCCTCTAATATTTGATCGACGATTGTCTTAGGCCGGATATGCAGAAAACAACCGCGGCACCCGCCCGGAACCGGTGCAGACAGACAGACTCCGATGATCAAACTCCTCATTCGAACGGTGCAGCGCTGGATCCGCAATGATGGCATGGGCCTCGCGGCGGCGGTTTCTTTTTACTCGATCTTCGCCATGGCTCCCCTGGGTTTTCTCGCGGTGGCCATCTCGAGCCGTTTTCTCGGGAAATCGGATCACGAAGCGTTTTCCCGGCAGTTGTCGGAGCTGTTTCCCGACACCGACACCGAACCTCTGGCCGATGCGATCCGATCCTCGGCCGATGCCTCGATCCACGGAGGGCTCTCCATCACCTCCGCCGTTCTTCTGGTCTGGGCCGCCTCGGTTTTCTGCACTCGGCTTCAGGTGTGTGTGCGCAAGATCTTCGAACACGAGGCCGATGACTGGAAGACGGCCCTGCGCCGCACCGTCCTCGGTCGCTTCTACTCTCTCGCTCTGACCTTTGGCGCGGGACTGATTCTCGCCTTCGGTTCCGTGGCCTCCTCTCTCGCCCTCCCCTTCCATCGCATCGCCGAGTTGGGGCACAGCCTGCGCCTCGAGATACCATTCAACCTGCTGCTCACCGGGGGAGGCATCCTCCTGATCTGCCTCTCCCTGCCCCGCAGGCCGCCACTGAAGGCCCTCCTGATTTCGGGCCTGCTCTTCCTCGTCATCATGAGCTTGGGCCGCCTCCTCGTCACACAGTATCTCCTGCACAGTCCCATCTCGACCGCCTACGGCATCGCCAGCTCCATCGTGGTCATCCTGATCTGGATCTTCTATGCGACCAACTTCTACGGTATCTGCGTGGCGCTCTGCGCCGAACTCGCCCCGCGTCAGCCCGTCCGGGACAGGACAATCGAAGAGGAGCCCCGTCCCACCGTTCGGATCGCGCCAGAGTGAATCCGGAGGCTTTGACTTTCTCCCCGCGATTTTCTAGGCTTGTCGCATGAAGTCCTGGATCGCCTCTTCCCTCTCCCTCATCTGCACCACAACCGTCTTCGCTCAATCGCCCAGTCGCTTTGACCAGTGGGATCGGAGTGGCGATGGCAAACTCTCCCGGGAAGAAATTCCCCCTCCCCTGCGCCGCAACTTCGATCGCGTCGACACCGATGGTGACGGCTTCATCTCCCGTGAGGAGGACCGGGTGTTCACCTCCCGTCGCGGCGGCGAGCCTTCCTCGCCCGAAGGGGTGCGGCGCATCTCCGGCATCGACTATGCCGGAACGGGCAATCCGCGGCACCAGCTCGATCTCTATCTCCCCGAAAACCCGAAGTCGGACGGGCCCCTGCCGGTGGTCTGCTGGATCCACGGGGGAGGATGGCGACAGGGCTCGAAGGACCGGGCCCGGCTCGTCGTGGACCTCGTGGCCACGGGCCGGTTTGCCGGAGCTTCGCTCGGCTACCGCCTCTCCGGAGAAGCACAATGGCCGGCTCAGATTCACGATGTCAAAGCGGCGATCCGCTGGATCCGGGCGAACGCCGGCGCTCACGGAATCGATCCGGAGCGAATCGGTCTCTGGGGTTCTTCGGCCGGCGGCCACCTCGTCGCCATGCTGGGAGTGAGCGAAGGAGTCGATCACCTCGAGGGAGAGGTGGGTCCGCATCTCGATCTCGCGGCCGAGGTGACCTGCGTGGTGAACTACTATGGTCCCTCGGATCTGCTCTCCATGAATCGGCAAGGCAGCCGGATGGATCACGATGCGGCCGATTCGCCGGAATCCCAACTGATCGGCGGCCCCGTTCAGGAGAATCCGGATCGGGCCCGGGACGCCTCGCCGCTCACTCACGTGAACGCGGGGGACCGCCCCATGCTGCTGGTCCATGGGACGGAGGATCCCTTGGTTCCCTTCGAGCAGTCGGTGGTGCTGGAGCAGGCGCTGGAAAAGGCCGGGGTGACCGCCATCCTCCTCACCGTGGACGGGGCCGGCCACGGAAATGGGTTCGGCCCCCGCACCCGCGAAGTCGCGGCAAGGTTTCTGGAGTCGATTCTGCTGGACGACGGACCGCTGCCTCGCGACGAAACCATTGCCGCCGGCGAGTGAGGCCCCGCCGGACTGGTCCAAGCCGGAGGGACCGGACCTGACGACCGCTCTCGGGGCGCGCGGCGAGCGCCCCGGCCAAAATCGGCTGATCCTCGAGGAATCAGCCCCTAGTGATTGAACATGAACTCCTTGGAGTTCAGGACGGCCCAGAAGATGTCGTTCAACACGAGTTCCTTCTCTTTCCGATCTTCACCCACGCTCTGCACCTCGGCCAACAACTGCTTCTTTTCCTCCGCGGTCGGCTGGCGGGTGAGACTGCGCACGTAGATTTCCTCGATGATCTCCTGTGGTGTCCGGCCCGCGTCGAGCATGGCCTTGACCACACCACCTTCCTCGATCTTCCGACTCACCGTAGGCCCATTCATCAGATGCAGGGCCTGAGAGAGACTCGGATCCATCTTCACCTCGCAGGAACAGACCGTCTGTCGGGTGGCCCGTCCAAAGGTGGTCAGGAAATAGTCCGTGGTCTGCCCGTCGGCAATCTGCACCGCCCGCGACCCCAGCGGCAGCCCCTTGAACTTGTTCTTCGTGTCCGTCACCTGGGTAATGGTGTCGAGTAGGATCTCGGCACGCTGCCGCCGAATCCTCGCCTTGGAGAAGTTCGTCAGATCGCTCTCGTTGGTGACGTTCGACTTTGTGGTGCGCTGGTAGGTCTTCGAGTTGCAGATGTCGCGAACCAATTGCTTGAAATCGTAGTCGTATTCCCCCTGGAATCTGTCGGCGAGCGCTTCGAGCAGTTCGGGGTTCGAGGGAGGATTGCTCACCCTGACGTCGTCCACCGGCTCGATGATCCCGATCCCGAAGAAGTGAGCCCAGACGATGTTGGCGATATTCCGGGCAAAGAAGGGGTTTTCCGGCGAAGCGAGCCAGTCGCCCAGCACTTGCCTCCGATCTTTACCTCTCACGTCTGGCGTCTCGCCACCGAGAAAGCGGGGCGCCATGACCTGACCTCCGACGGTGTGTTTCGTCTCTCCCGAGCCACGATTGTAGATGACCTGCTCGCGCGGATCGACGCCACCTTTTCTTCCGATCTGGGCAAAGAACGCGGCCCAACCGAAATAATCGTCCATCGTCCACCGGTCGAAGGGATGGTTGTGACACTGGGCGCACTGCAGACGCATCCCCATGAAAACCTGGGCCACGTTTTCCGCCAGTTTCAGTCGGTCGCGTTCCACCTGGTAGAAATTCGTCGCCGGGTTGGTAAAGGTTCCTCCCGACGCACTGAGCAACTCTCTGACGACCTCGTCGAAGGGCTCATTCTGCGCGATTCGCTCCTTCAACCAGTTGTGGTAGAGCAGGGCGGCCTTATAGGAGATCCCCTGATTGATGTTGTTGTTCGAGCGAATCTGCAACAGCTCCGACCACTTCATCACCCACATCTCGGTGAACTCCTTCCGGTCGAGCAATTGATCGATCAGCTTCGCCCGCTTGTCCGGGGCTTTGTCCGCCATGAAGGCCCGATGCTCCTCCACCGTGGGCAGCTGTCCGATGATGTCGAGATAGACGCGACGGAGGAAAGCCTCGTCGGAGGCGTCGCCCGAGGGAATGATGCGGAGTCGGTGCAGCTTGTCGTGCACGAGTTGGTCGATGTAGTTCGCCTCCTCCGGCGACGGCCTGGTATACTCCAGATCTTCGGGGATGACGATGCACTGAATGCCTACCGTCTTCGTATCGAATCGCGCCATGATGAAGGCCTCGCCCCTTTTCCCCGCCTTGACCTCGCCGGACTGGTCGACCGCCGCAGTGGGCTCGTTGCTCGTCATGAAAACCGCCAGATTGGTCACATCGCGGTCGTGGCCGTCCGAATACCTGGCCCGCACGGTCAACTGCTGGGTGGTGCCAGCACCCTCCAGAACCAGTTTGGGCGGGTAAAGCACCAGATCGGTGACCGTAGGCACTTCTTCGGGTTTGTCGTTGCCCGCGCCGGTTGCCACCCACTCCACCAGCGTCTTCCAAGAGTCGGATCCTTTCTCGAAAAGCTTGCCTCCCGTATGGGGAACCGCCTCGATCGATTTCTCGACGAGCAGGGACTCCTCGGGGATGGCCAGATTGATGCGCCGCCCCGCCATCTCGCGAGTCAGGCGGAAATGGTCACCGTTCGGATCATACCCGAAAAGCGAGAGCATGAAGCCGTCCTGTCCCCTGGCCGACCCGTGGCAGGCACCGGTGTTGCACCCCTCGCGCATGAAAACCGGCATCACGTCGAGATGGAAACTGATCGGTCGATCGACGGTCGCATCCTTCACCGTGACCGGGATCGTCGCGCTATGCTGGGCGCCAACCTGAACGATCAACTCGGTCTCGCCATCCTTCCGCGGCACGAAATGGCTTCTCGTCTTCAGATCGACCAGGGAAGGGCCGGCGAAAGTAAAGGTGCTGTTGGCCGTGACGTCCACAGTGGTATCGTCCTCATAAGTGGCCATGACCACCACAGACTGACTGTCCCGGCTGGTCTCGAGAACAATGTCTTCCGGGAAGACCCCGATCTTCACGATTTCTCTTCCCCGGTCAGGAAGAGGATCTGCTCCCTTGAAATCCTCCTCGTTTCTGGCCACCAGCACGCGGTCGTCGGGATATGCGGCCCCGGCCTCGATCCAGGCGTGCAGTCTGGCAATTTCTTCCTCGGTCAGGGTACGCCCCTTCGGCGGCATGACGTCGGGATCGTGGGATGGCAGACTGACCAACTCCAGGAGCAGAGACTCCTGCGGCTTGCCCGGAAGCGCCGCCGGACCGCCGTCGCCGCCCTGATGAAAAAATTCACCCTGGTCGAAGCGGAGACCGCCCTTCGCCTCGTCCGCATTGTGGCAGGCCACGCAGTGGAATTCCAGGATTGGTTGAATGTCTTTCTCGAAATCCACGGCAAACGCAGTGGATGCGATCATCGCGAGAAAACACGAAAGTAGGGTCTTGCATTTCATATCGGATTGCCCGGGTCGTGGCGTCGTTTCGATCGATTGGGGGGTCAGTTCGATGCCGCCTGCTGTTTTGCCTCGAGGCGCAACTGCTCGAGACGGGAGAGCGGTTTCTCGGTTTGTTTTGGCTTCGCCTCGGTCATCTTTTGGGGTTGGTCGGCCTTCTTGTCGGGAGCGGGTTCCTTGGGCTTCGGATCCACCCGCAGCACCCCACCCATTCCCAGGCGCTGGCTGATCGGCTCTCCGTCGCGGTGCAGGACCAGCGTGCAGAAGAGATTCTTCGCTTGACCGACGTGTGCTTCCTCCTCCGCCCGAATGGGAAACCGGAGTTCCGTGGTGTCTTTGGTGACCTTGAGCACGTCGGTGCTCGTCTTCGCGGGGAGCCCGAACATGCGCACCTCCGCCTCGCCCTCGAAATCCCGGAGTTTCTCCAGGGTACAAAGCATCTCCGTCTCCCCGCCCTGTTGCACCGACGTCATCTTCATGTCCATCGACATGAAGGGTTCCTCCACCCGAAGCGTGACGAAGGGACTCGCTGTCATCATCAAGCCGTTTTTCCCCGTGGACTCGGCCAGAACCGTAATTTTCCACTCCTTGATCTGCGCGTTGGCATTGGCATTCAGTTCGTACTCCAACTCGGTGGCCTTTTCCGAGAAGGTCATCGTGGCGGGACAACTGATCCCCGGAGGACGCCACAGCATCCTGGCGATCACCTTCTCGTCGTACCCGTCGATCCTTTCGAGTCGCACCTTCAGTTTCATGGTGCCGTCTCGAACGATCGGCACCTTCGGCTGATCTACCGTGATTCGAAAGGGGACCTCCTCGGTGACCGCGATCGGAAGATCGCGGTTGACGCTGGAGTAGTAGGACGTGCCATTCGGATTTCCCCGAACAAAATGGATCTCCTGCTCGTAGCGCCCCCGGATCGGCTTCTCCGGATCGGCGTTCTTCACGTAGAGGCCATAGAGTCCCCCAGCGATCGGGGCGTCGGGCTTCGCGTGCAAGAGAATGGGAAACTGGTTCTGGTCCCTCGGAATCGTGTCCGCCTCCCAACTGACGCCCGCAGGCAGTTCGGGAAGATCGAAGAGCATTTCCCCCGAGATATTATCCCGGCGAATGTTCACATTCATCGCGTAGTAGTTGCCGCGGGGAATGTTGAACTGCTTGCGGTACTGGTTGTCCCTGCGCAGCATCTCCGGCATGGTCACGGTGATACCTGGCGTATAGGGTTCAGACTCCACCCGATAAACATAGTTCACCCCAGCCTGACCGAGCATGTCGGAAACCCGGAGATAATACTCACCATCGGCGGGGGCCTGAAAATCGTAGCGCGAATCCTTGGAACCGTCGGCGTCGTCGTTGCCCCCGAGACGCTTCATCTCCCCGTCATACACATGAATCACCGTGTCCACCGGGGTGCCCACCCGGTTCGCGTAGGAGAGGAAGCGAAAACGTTGGCCCTTTTTCGCGGTGAACTTGAAGTGGTCGACATCGCCCTCCTTGTCGATCACACCGTTGAAGGCCAGTGGCAGGGCCTTCACCTCGGGATACTCGCTCTTCCAGTTGTCGTTGGGCTCCTGTTCCAGGACGTTGTCGAAAGGGGAAAGCCTCACCGGATTGCCCGAAACCGGTATCTGCCCGTCATGTTCGCCGAACACGGCGTGGTTGCCCCCCTCCTCGGGCAGTTTCACCCGGGAAGTGTAGGTCCCCAT
>CAZLUZ010000165.1:0-10487 GCA_964562825.1 uncultured Akkermansia sp. | reverse complement strand
GCCGAACACCCCCCCCAGCAAAGCGCCGGCGCGGACGGTGCCCGGGCTGAAAGTCATACCGGTGGCCACGGAGACCCCAACCAGGATGGTGAGGAGAACGAAAATCAGCCGGATCAAGTTGTGCGAGCGCACCTTCATGCCCGGGAGACTATAGTCGAGGCGGATGGCCGGTGGCAACGCCGGAAGCGGCGACCCAGGAGCCCCGCCGGAGGAAGCGTTCCAGGGGGAAGCCGCAACGCGTGGCGGTTTCGGTGACATCCGCTGCCTGCGAGGTGAGAAATCCGGAAAGGATCACCGTCGTTCCGCGGGCCGGTTTTCCGGCGAGAACGGGCAACAGTTGCTGCAGCAGTTCGCTGTAGAGGTTGGCCGCAATCACCCGGATGCGCGAAAAATCGGCGTCTCTGAGATAGGTTTCGGCATCCGCCTGGAGAATGGCGATTCGTTCGCTGACCCCGTGGCGTTCGGCGTTCCGTCCGGCCATATCGCAGGCCACCGGGTCGACTTCCACCGCCTGGGCCCGTTCGGCCCCGAGCCGGATGGCGGCGATGGAGAGAATACCGGTGCCGCACCCCAGGTCCAGCATCTCCCAGGCCGATCCCAATGGAGGTGCCGCGTCTACGAGCAGACGAAGACAGTTCGCCGTGGTGGGATGTTGCCCGGTTCCGAACGCGAGTTGCGGAGGAAAACTGAGAATTGCCCGGTCGGGATGCTCTGCGCCGAGACGCTGCAGGGTGGCGGTATCGTCGGTTTCGCATACGATGAGGCGGTCGCGGATTCGGAGAACCGGGGCGGCCCCTGGATCGGTGGAAGGATGCCACTGCTCGGGATCGACTCTCGTCACTCCTCCACCGTGGCGGCGCCGGAGTGCTTCTGCATCGTCCCGGGCCATGCAATACGAGGAGATGCGGAGGCGTTTGCGGCGAACGTCGCGCTCCACCACAAAATCGACCTCCTCCGCGTGAAGCACCGTTTCCCAGAATACTTCCCGGTCTGGCTCGACCAGTTTGGACCAACGAAAGACCGGTTCCAAAAACAACATAAGAATGGAGCGGGTGATGAGATTCGAACTCACGACATCAACCTTGGCAAGGTTGCGCTCTACCCCTGAGCTACACCCGCATCGTCGCCGTTTCCCACGACGAGCGAAGGGTAAGATGAAGCGGGGACGAAGATTTTCAACCGAAAAAAATTGCGGCGAAAAAGGTGACTCGATCGCCCGGGCGGAGTAAGGATCTCGTCAACTCGGGACATGCGACACTTCGGAAACAAACTCGACGAGATTCTCTACGACAAGGCGGATGAGGTGAAGGCCCTGATCCCGCGGATGGAGGAACTCAAGGAAATCGCCTCCTCACGGGAGGACTTTCGGTCGTTCCACACCGCTCTGGGTGGGGCGCTTCGCGATCAGGAGATGGACGAGGGTTACGGCGTCTTCCCCCTGACCGTCATTGCCGAAGTGAAAAGGGCGTCTCCATCCGCGGGAACGATCGCCGGGGATTTCGATCCCGTGGCCATCGCGCGGGAGTATGAGCATGCCGGGGCCGACGCCATTTCCATACTCACCGACAAAAAATACTTCCGCGGAGACCTCTCCTACCTCGGACTCATCCGCGAGGCGGTGGCGCTGCCCCTGTTGCGGAAGGATTTCATCATTCACGAGGTCCAGATCTACGAGGCCGCCGCGGCCGGAGCCGACGCCATTCTCCTCATCGCGGCGGCGCTGGAACCCGCGCAGCTGCAATACCTGCTCGGTGTGGCGGAGGAATGCCAGCTCGACGTTCTCGTCGAAGTTCATGACCTCGCCGAAATGGAGGTCGCCCTGGATAGCGACGCCCGCATCATCGGCGTCAACAATCGCGATCTGCGCACCTTCGAGGTCAGTCTGGAAACGACGGAGAGGTTGAGCGAGGAAGTCGGGGCGGATGTCATCCTGGTAAGCGAGAGCGGAATTCACACCACCGCCGACGCCGCGAGGGTGAAGTCCTGGGGAGTGGACGCCATCCTGGTGGGAGAAGCCCTGATGCGGGCGACCGACAGGGCGGCGAAGATGCGGGAGTTGAAGATCGGCTGACCGTGCCGGCCGATCGCTTTCAGACCGCTTTTTCGGACAGGGCCTCGATGTTGCGGCCTTCCACCCGGGCGATGCTCCATTCCTCCAGAATGGTGGCTCCCGATTTCTCGTAGAAGTCGATCGCTCGTCTGTTCCAACCCAGCACGCTCCACTCCAGGCGCCCCGCTCCCCGTTCCCTCGCCGCGCGGGCCACCGCCCTGAGCAGGCTTCGGCCGACGCCCCGCCCGCGGTGGGATTCGCGGACAAAGATGTCCTCCAGCCACAGCCCCGGTTTCCCCACGAAGGTGGAAAAGGTGGGATAAAAGATCGCATACCCGACCAGTTCGGATTCGCTGTCCTCGGCGACGAGGGCCTCCGCGGCGGATGCCGGCCCGAAAAGGTGCTTCCGAAAGTCCTCCGTCGTGGCGGGCACCGTCGTCTCCAGGTGCTCGAATCGAGCCAGTTCGCGGACCATGTCCACGAGGGCCGGGGCATCCCGGGGAACCGCTTTCCTTACTTTGGCATCCATGAAATTTTGGCACAACTCGTGCTGATTGGGTTCTTGTCCGCCGGTTCGCCGGTGGGCATCCAAGGGTTGAAACCAAAGGCGGCTCAGTCGGCACCATGACGCGACAGCGCAACCGTTGTTTCGCGTCGCCGGCTGAGTCGTTTGGCCCGACCGGCGAGCGCATCCAAGCACCGGTAGGTCCGCCTGTCGAGGGCAGGGTGTCGCAAAGACGCCGATTGCGCCACCGGCTCCGGGAATCTATCGGTTCGTACCTTTGCCGTGATGCGCTGGTTGCTTCTTTCTTTTCTCACCCTTGGTGTCGTCGACCGCAGTGCGGCCGGCGCCGCCTCGGAATCGGTCGGGTTCTCCCGGGAACAGATCGCATTCTTCGAGATGGAAATCCGGCCCGTCCTGGCCGAGCGCTGTCTCGATTGTCACACCGGAATTCGGGCGAAGGTCGGACTCCAGCTGAACCACCGCGAGGGCTGGCTGCGGGGGAGCGATTACCGCGAGATCGTCGATCCGTCGAGACCCGCCGAGAGTCCGGTCCTCCACGCTCTCCGGGGCACCGGAAAGGAAGGCATTTCGCGCATGCCGGAGAAGGGCGACCCGCTCGAGCAAAGTCAGATCGAAGCCATCGAGCGCTGGCTGGCCATGGGTCTGCCCTGGCCCGAGGAGCCCGAGGCCCCCGTGGCGCAGGATCCGAGAGATCACTGGTCATTTCGTCAGGCGGACAAACCGGAACCGCCCGCCGGTTCGGGTCACCCCATCGATCGTTTCATCCGGGCCGGTCTGCGCGATGCGGGACAGAGCCCGGCTCCCCGTGCGGACCGGCGGACGCTCTACCGGAGGCTGCACTACAATCTCCTCGGGTTGCCGCCCCGGTTCGAGGATCAGGAGAGTTTCGCTTCTGCCGACGGGGACCACGGAAAGGTCTGGTCGGGTCTGATCGATCGCCTCCTCGAATCTCCGCACTACGGGGAACGCTGGGCGAGACATTGGATGGATGTGGCTCGGTATGCCGACACCCGGGGATACGAGGCAGGTGGACGGGAGCGCAGATTTATCTTCAGCCACACCTACCGCGACTGGTTGATCCGCGCGTTCAACGAGGACGTTCCCTTCGATCGCTTCATTCTCTATCAGTTGGCGGCGGAGCAGCTCGTGGACTGGGAGGGTCCGGACCGGCATCATCTCGCTGCGATGGGTTTCATCACCCTGAGCAAAAATGGCAACACGGATCTGGTGCTGGATGACCGGATCGACACGACTTTCCGGGGATTGATGGGTCTGACGGTGTCGTGCGCCAAGTGCCACGACCACAAATCGGATCCCATTTCCACGAAGGAATACTACGGTCTTTACGGCGTCTTCAACAACTCGACGAACCAGCAACAGCCCGCGATCGCCGAACCCGAAATGACGCCGGAGTACGTCGCCTATCTGGAGGCACTGGCCGCGGAGGAAAAGAAGGTGAGCGATTTTCTCGAGCCCCGCCTGGCCAAGTTGCGGGAAAAGCATCCCCGGCTTTCGCCCGCACAGCTGGAGGCTCGGCTGGAGCGGCCCGACCGGAGAAAGCTGCAGACTCTGCGGTCCAACGTGGAGCGGTTCATCGCCAACCGCGGTATGGCGCCGGATCGCGCCCTCGTGGTGACCGATCGCAGCGAACCCGTGGGGCAGCAGGTGTTCATCCGGGGCAATCCCGCGAGAAAAGGGGTGGAAGCTCCCCGTCGTTTCCTCGCGATCGCTTCGCCGGGCGGAGAACCGGCTCCCCTGATCAAGGGCAGTGGCCGGTTGGAGATGGCCCAACTCATCGCATCTCCGCAGAATCCACTGACCGCGAGGGTGATCGTCAACCGGGTGTGGATGTGGCATTTCGGCGAGGGGCTGGTCCGCACGGTGAGTGATTTCGGTGTCGAAGGCGAGCCGCCTTCCCACCCCGAGCTGCTCGACTGGCTGGCCACCTGGTTTGTCGAAAACGGGTGGTCGGTGAAGGAGTTGCACCGGCTCATTCTCACCTCCGAGACCTGGCAGCAGAGCGCGGATCACCCGGATGCGGTGCGCGCTTCGGTGGTGGATCCGGAGAACCGGCTACTCTGGCGCAGTTTTCGCCGCCGGCTCGACTTCGAGCAGATGCGCGACAGTTTTCTCGCCGTTTCGGGGAACCTGGAGCGAACCCTCTACGGCCGGTCGGAGGCTATCCTCGAGCCTCCCTTCAGCAACCGGCGCACGCTCTACGCTTTCATCGATCGACAGAATCTCCTTCCCGTCTTTCGGCATTTCGATTTTTCCAACCCGCAGGAGACCACGGGACAACGCCCCCGCACCACCATACCGATGCAGGCGCTTTTCACCATGAACAGTCCCTTTGTTCTGGAACAGTCGGCGCTTTTGAGCCGGCAGAGCGCCGGGGCGGAGGATCGGGTCGCCCACCTCCACCGGACGGTATTCGCCCGTGAACCCGGCGAACGGGATCGGACCCTGGCGCGAGGGTTTCTCGATGGATTCGAGCCGGACAAACTGACGGACGGGAGGCAGAACCTCACCGACTGGAGTTACGGCTGGGGAGACGTGAATCTCGAAACGAACGAGGTCCGGTTCAACCCTTTCCCCCATTGGGATGAGAAGAAAAAAGAATGGCGGATGGCCCGGGAGTATCCGCTGAAGGATGGTCCCCGCCGATACCTGAAAGTGGGACGGGGAGTATCGCACCCCGGAACCGGAGAAGCGCACGCGGCCGTCATCCGCTGGCACGCCCCCGAAGCTGCCGAGGTGACCATAGATGGCGAACTGGTCCGGCCCGCGGTCAATCAGGGACCGGATGGGTTGCGCATCCGCGTGTTTTCCTCGCGCACCGGGTTGCTCCTCGAGCAGGTGCTACCGGTGGATCGGAAAAGCCGGCGGGTCTTTCTGGAGGGCGTCCAGGTGGAGGCCGGGGAGAGCCTTCATTTCTTCACCGACAGCCACGGCAGTTCGTCGAACGATTCCTTCCTCTTCGATCCCGAGATTGTTTCCTCCGATGGCTCCGGGACTCGCTGGAGTTTTTCCGGGGATTTTTCCGGTCCCCAGAAGCCAATGGATGCCTGGGAGGCCTATACCCACGCCCTGCTCAACTCGAACCGTTTTCACTTTATTGATTGATGGACCACGAAGGATGTTCCCGAAGGGATTTTATTCGCCACACTGGCATGGGGATGGGCGCCATCGGCCTGGGTTCGCTCCTCGCCGATCCTCTCCTCGCAGTAACGGACCGCCAACTCAACCCGATGGCTCCGGGGAAGACCCATTTCCCACCGCGGGCACGCCGGGTCATCCATATCTTTGCCAACGGCGGGCCGTCGCAGGTCGACAGTTTCGACTACAAGCCCGAGTTGAAAAAATACCACGGCCAGGAGATGCCCGGGGGCTCGCTGAAAACGGAGCGTCGCACGGGCACGCTCATGGACACCAGGTTCGCCTTCAAACAGCGCGGGCAATCCGGAATCTGGGCCAGTGACCTGTTCCCCCGGGTCGCGGAAATGGTCGACGATCTCTGCATCATCAATTCGATGCAGGCCAACGTGCCCAACCACGAGCCCTCGCTCATGCTGATGAATACCGGTGCGGAGCGGGTCAGCCTGGTGAGACCCAGTGTCGGCTCCTGGGTCACCTACGGTCTCGGCACGGACAACGAGAACCTCCCCGGATTCGTCTCGCTCTGTCCCGGAGGCGTGCCGATCGTCGAGACCCAGAACTGGCGGTCCGCCTTCCTCCCCGGCGCCTACCAGGGAACGCATGTGGACACGGAAAAGGTCAGCGTCGCCTCGCTGGTCCCGAACCTCAGGAATCCGCGCTTGCGCCGGGACAGGCAGCGGCAACAACTCGATCTCGTCCGGGCGATGAACGCGGACGACGGGGTGGAGGACCCCGCCCTGGATGCGCGGATCCATTCCCTCGAACTGGCCTACCGCATGCAGATCGAGGCGAGCGATGCCTTCGACGTGGCACGTGAACCCGAGTCGGTGAGAAATCTGTACGGGGACACCCTGCAGGGCAGGCAGATGCTCATCGCCAGGCGTCTCGTGGAACGCGGCGTGCGGTTCGTCCAGGTCTGGCACGGAGCGGATCAGCCCTGGGACAGCCACTCGCAGATTGAAAAGAATCACGGTCGTCTCGCCGCCGAGGCGGATCAGCCGATCGCCGCCCTGCTCCAGGACCTGAAGATGCGGGGCCTGCTCGAAGACACGCTCGTGATCTGGGGCGGAGAGTTCGGGCGCACGCCCACGGTCGAATTGCCCACCCCCGGGGCCAACGCGGCCAATACTGCGCTGGGACGGGATCACAATCACCACGGGTTCACCATGTGGCTGGCGGGCGGCGGGGTGAAGCGCGGGTTTCAGTATGGAAAAACCGACGATTTCGGATTCAAGGCGGTGGAGAACCCGGTGCACGTGCACGACCTTCACGCCACCATTCTTCATCTGCTCGGCTTCGATCACGAAAGGTTGACCTACCGCTACGCCGGTCGCGATTTCCGGCTCACCGATGTGCACGGACACGTGGTCACGGATCTGCTCGCATAAGCCGCCGCGGTTGCGGGGGGAGATGATAAGGAACGCGAAAAGATGCAAAATCTGGAAATTTTGCGGGTTGCGGAGTAGCGGGGCCTTGCTTGGGTGGAGTCGACCACCCGACCGCGATGCGCCTTTTTCTCCCTTTTTTCCTCCTTCTCTGTCTCGGCGGGTGCGCCTCCTATCTCGGGCCGAAGGGCCTCCAGGAGGCTCACCGACCTTACAACGAGTCGATCGTCTCCAGTCTGAACGAACAGTTTCTCCTCAACCTCGTCCGGCTCCGCTACCGGGATAACCCGTATTTTGTCGAGATCGGCAGCATCACCTCGCAACAGCGGTTCGACGGTGGTCTGGCGGCTTCGGCCACGCTTCCCTTTCGCGATCTGCCCACCCGCGTGTGGTCTCCCAGCGCCTCCGCGAATTATTCCTCGATTCCGACCATCACATACCAGCCGATGCAGGGGGAGGATTTCCTGGCGAAGCTGATGGCGCCGCTGCCGGTCAGCGCGGTGCTGGTCACCACGCAATCGGGGTGGAGCGTGGCGCGGGTTTGGCGGCTCACCGTGGAGGAGGCCAACGATCTCAAAAACGCGCCCAGTGCGTCGGGGCCGACCCCGGCGCGGGCTCCCGTGTTTCGCGATTTCGTGCACACCGTGGAGGGGATGCGCGATCTCCAGGAGCGCCACGAACTCGAACTGAGCACGGATGGCCGCCAGATCTTCATGGAATTCGGAGGCGGCGCCGGCAACGAGGGACAGACGGTGAAACGCTCTCTCGGCCTGCGGTCGAGCCAGGAGGTCTTTCCGCTGGAGGACCGACTCTCCGGAGAGCAATCGCCCTCCCGAATTCGGATAAAAACCCGGTCCATCCTCGGGATTCTCTTTTTCCTCAGTCACGACATCGATGTCCCTCCTGCTCACCGGAAGAACGGTCTGGTCACGACCACGGTCGACAAGGACCACTGTCCCTTCGCGTGGGGAGACGTCACCGGTGATCTTCTCCGGGTGGAGAACTCCCCGGGGCCGCCGGCCGATGCCTTCGTCAAGGTGAAGTACCGCGGCAGCTGGTTCTTCATCCGCGACGACGATCTCGAGTCCAAATCCACCTTCATGCTGCTCAACCAATTGTTCCAGCTCCAGGCCGGAGACATCGCCTCGAAGCCCCCGGCGCTGACCATTCAGGCGGGCGGAGGTTGAGCGGGCCGGGCCGGAGAACAGCGTGCCAAGATGAGGAAGAAGGCAAGCGGCGAACCCGGGGAGAGCACCCCGGTCCGATTCTATGCCGCCAGATTCGGAGAAATGCTGAAACGGCGGCGCCCCGACCTCGCCCCCTTCCTCATCGACCCACCGCGGGGTATGGGCTGGGTCGAGGTGTTCGAGATGCCCAGGCCGGCCCACCCGGGCCAGACCCTGGCGGTGGGAGATCGCCAAAACGCCATGGAGATCGCCTGGTCGGGGTTTCCCACGAAAGGACCCGCTGAAATTCACCTGGTCGAGGCGGAGCCTCGGGATGAGGAGCTGGTCGAATTGGCCGTCGACCACCTCGCCGCCATCGTCGACGGCAAGATTCCGCTGTTGTTGCTGCGGAGCCGCTTTCTCTGGTTTCGTCCGACTCTGAGCGCGCGGTTTCTCGTCCCCGAAAACCCGCCGCCGCGGGATGAGATCGTGGAACAGATGGTGTGGCATGGGGGTGCGTCTCTCGGGTTCGAGGAGGAATGATTTGATCTTCGCCCGTCTCGATGCAGGGTGAGCGAATTTCTCTTTTTCCTGGGATGCCACGAGACAACACGATCAAAAAGATTCTCCTGATCGGGTCGGGCCCGATCGTCATCGGACAGGGTTGCGAGTTTGACTACTCGGGAGTCCAGGCCTGCAAGGCTCTGCAGGAAGAGGACTACACCGTGGTTCTCGTCAATTCCAATCCGGCCACGATCATGACGGACCCGGAATTCGCCGCCCGGACCTACGTGGAGCCGATCACTCCCGAGGTGATCGAAAAGATCATCCAGAAGGAGCGGCCCGACGCTCTGCTCCCCACGCTCGGGGGACAGACCGCGCTGAATGCCGCCATGGACCTGGTGCGCTCCGGGGTGCTTGAGCGCGAGGGCGTCCGGCTGATCGGTGCTCGCGCCGACGCCATCGAGAAGGGGGAGGACCGGTTGCTCTTCAAGGAAGCCATGCAGAGAATCGGGCTCGACACGCCACAGTCCGGGGTGGCCCACGTCATGGATGAGGCCTATGCGATCGCCGAGGAAATCGGGCGCTTTCCCCTCATCATTCGCCCGGCCTACACCCTGGGAGGTTCCGGCGGCGGCATCGCCTACAACCGGGAGGAACTCGAAACCATCGTGCGCCGGGGATTGGATCTGTCGCCCGTCAGCGAGGTGCTCATCGAGGAATCGCTCCTCGGATGGAAGGAGTTCGAGATGGAGGTGATGCGTGATCACGCGGACAACTGCGTCGTGATCTGCTCCATCGAAAACCTGGATCCCATGGGAGTTCACACGGGGGACTCCATCACCGTGGCTCCCATCCAGACCCTCACGGATCGGGAATACCAGATCATGCGGGATGCCTCTTTTGCCGTCATTCGAGAGATCGGGGTCGAGACCGGAGGATCGAACATTCAATTCTCGGTGAATCCGGAGAACGGGCGGATGATCGTGATCGAGATGAATCCCCGGGTATCGCGTTCCTCGGCACTGGCGTCGAAGGCCACGGGATTTCCCATCGCCAAGATCGCGGCGAAGCTGGCCGTGGGGTACACCCTGGACGAATTGCGCAACGACATCACCCGGGAAACGCCGGCCTGTTTCGAGCCCACCATCGATTACTGCGTGGTGAAAGCTCCCCGGTTCACTTTCGAGAAGTTTGCGGATGCCGATCCCACCCTGACCACGCAGATGAAAAGTGTGGGCGAGGCCATGGCCATCGGCCGGACTTTCAAAGAGGCCATGCAGAAGGCCCTGCGGTCGCTGGAGACAGGGCGATTTGGTTTCGGGCGGGACGGCAAGGATGGCGCTCCGGACCTCGACACCATCAAGGAGAGGCTGGCCACTCCCAACGCCCAGCGCATTTTTTTCATCCGGCTTGCGCTCGAGGCGGGTATCGACATCGAGAAAATCCAGAGCCTCACCGGGATCGACCCCTGGTTCCTCCGCCAGCTTCGCGACATCCTGGAGCACGAGAAGGAATTGGGCGAATCTCTCGACGGATTCGATTTCCGCCGGGCCAAAAAGCTTGGCTTTTCCGATCACCAGATCGGACAGATCACCGGGTCCTTCCTGGACCGGGTGAGGGAAGCGCGCAAGGCCGCCGGGGTCGTCCCCACCTACCGGCTGGTGGACACCTGCGCCGCCGAGTTCGAGGCCTACACCCCC
>CAZLUZ010000164.1:0-10663 GCA_964562825.1 uncultured Akkermansia sp. | reverse complement strand
ACTCCGTGATCGATCGCATGGGGCAGGATCGGATCGACGGCATCAATACCATCGCCGGTTAGAGGCGGGCTCTGGAGCAGGATACGCAGACCCGGACCTCGGCCCTGCCCGAACCGCGCACTCCCGAAGTCGAGGAAAAGGAGACGAACCGGAAGGCCATCATCATGGGGAGCCTGATCGGCGTGGTCGTCGTCGTCGTCGGCATCGCGGCTTCTTTCCTGCTCAAACAGGCACCCGAGGTGCGTGAGTTCGACGAGTTTTCCCGGATTCCGGAGGGGCCCTTCCCCTACCAGGACGGAGAGATGATCGATCTGCCCGAATTCTGGATGGGGCGTCAGGAGGTCACGATCGCCCAATACGCGGAGTTTCTCGCCGACATCGCGGACAAACCGACCACCATCCAGGCGCTGCGGCACCCGGATCAACCCGCGGACAAGACCTCTCATGAGCCCAAAAACTGGGACGAGATGTATGCGGCGGCGGTGCGCGGCAATCGCTTTTCCGGTGCCCCGATCGATCCAAACTGCCCGGTGATCGGGGTGGACTGGTGGGATGCTTTCGCCTATGCCCGCTGGAAAAACGCGCGCCTCCCCACCGAGCAGGAGTGGGAAAAGGCGGCCCGGGGCCGGGGCGGCATGATCTATCCCTGGGGTGACGAACTCGATTACACCAAGTTCAATTCCGGCGTGGACCAGAAGCCGAAAGACGAGCAGAAAGCCGGGTCGGTGGACGGCTATCAGTTCTGGTGTCCGGTCGATGCGATCAGTGCGGACAT
This sequence comes from uncultured Akkermansia sp., assembly GCA_964562825.1. Lineage (GTDB taxonomy): Bacteria > Verrucomicrobiota > Verrucomicrobiia > Verrucomicrobiales > DEV007 > Arctic95D-9. Next base: position 9,888 of record CAZLUZ010000164.1, on the reverse strand, counting down.
CAGTCGATACGGAGTCGCCGGGATGGCGGGGAACGTGAGCGAGTGGACCGCCACCTGGGATGCGCATCCCGACGCGCCGGACACGATGGTGCCGATCAAACGCGGCGCCTCGTTTGCCACCACCGAGGGGTTCGAATCCACCTTGCGTAGGGCCGCCGAAGAGCCCGGGGAGCGAAATTTCTACACGGGATTTCGGATCGTATCGGACGTGGAACCGGGTACCGATCCCTCCTACGAGCCGCCCCCGCCGGTGCGGATCACGTCCATGACGGGCTCGGGACTTCCGGCAGCCCGTTCGGACGGCGAGGACCCCGCCACCAAGGAGCAGCCGAAAACCGAGCCGGATACCCCGGCGATGCCTTCGTCGGCCGACGGATATCGTTGGGACCCTGCCGATGGACCGGACCCTTTCGAGACCATCTTCGCGACCCCGGTGTCGGGCTGACCCGCTCCGTTGCCAGATTTCCCTGACTGAGTTAGCTTCCCGCGCTCACCCGCGCCATGCTTGGGACCAAAGAAATCGATACGCTGTTCTGCTACCAGCAGTCGGGCGACCACGAGATCATCGTGCGTCCGGGGGACGAGACCTCGGACGGCAAGGCCTACCTGGGTTTCGACAACAAGCTCTCGCGCTTCGTCACCATCGATCTCTTCTCTCCGGACCTGCCCGCGGCGAGCCTGCCCGCGATCGAACAGCGCATCGAGATCGCCAGCCAGATCGTTCATCCCAATCTGCCCTACATCATCGACTATGGGCGCACCCCGAATGGCAGCGTCTTCGTCATGTCGGAGTTTATCGAGGGCGAACCGCTCTTCAATTATCTTCACCGGGACAGCGACCTGCCGGGAAAGGTGGTGGCCGGTATCATCCTGCAGATCTGCGACGCCCTGAATTTCCTCAAGCATGCTCCGCGTCTCCTCGCCTCGATCGATCTCTCGGATTTCTGGGTCTGTCTCGACCGGGGGCGTCTCCTCAGCGTGCGTCTGGGGCACTACGGGATCGGCCGGGAGGAACGTCCGGTAGGCGACTTCGCTCTGGTCGATCACTGGGTCAAGGCGATCGTCAACCTGCATCGAACCTGTGCCAAGACGGGGGACATCGTGAATCCGGCGGCCTACGACGACCTTCTCCGGGAGGCGACCAACCGGCTCCTGTTTCTCGACGATCTGCCCAAGATCAAGGTTGCCGTGTTGAAAAGCATGGCCCTTTCCACCGATATCGCGGTGCGCTTTCCCTCCGACATGCGCACGATTCATTCCGACAAGCAGCTCCCGGCCGGGATCATGTTTCAGATGATGACGCGCGAGGGGCAGCTCGGCGAGATGTTGAACGAGCGCTACGTGCCCAATCCGTCGCATGTGGCCACCGAGTATTCCCCCTTCAGCATGCACGTGGCCAAGCCCCTGGAGGACGGCCAACGGGCCGAACCCGTGTCCATCTACCTCATCCCTCCGGAGCGGTTGTTCGAGGAGAACATCATCGATCCGGTGCAACGCAAGATGTTCGACAGCTATCTGCGAGGACATCCGGCCGGATTCCGCATTCGCTCGCTCTCCTGCGAGACCCATTTCACCTACGTGACCACCGACTGCTACGAGGGATTCCCTTTGCCCTGTCTCCAGGCCAGCCGGGGACTGCTGCGGGGGCAGGACGCGCTGGTCATCATGCGCCGGATTCACGCGACTCTGGTTCATTTCGAGAAAGCCGATTTTGACTACGGCCGGCTCAATCCCTGGCAGGTGCAGATCTGCTTTCTGGAGAACGATTCCGACCTCGATGCCACCCGGCTCATGACTTCGGTTCCGCTGGCGGAGTGGCCCAATTGGGCGGTCAAGATTCGGGTGGAACAGCCGGCCGAGACCTTCTTCGAGTCCTCGCTCTCGACCTGGCGTTACCTCATGCGCCGCACCGGGGAAAAGGACTTCCTCGCCCTCCTGGTCTGGATGATGGAGCAGGAGCGCTTCGAATGGGCCCTGAGCAATGGCGTCCAGATGGCGGATCAGGAACCGTTGAGCTGGAATCCGCGTCTCGACGACCTCTTTCTCTCGGCGCTGGAGCATCTCGATCCGAGAAACGCGGACCAACGGGCCATCTTTCTCGACTATTTCGACGAGGCACGCGACCGCAGCACCCAGTTGACCGAGATCGGCTCGGAGCAGCAGTCTCTGCTCACCAGTCCCCGGCTGGAGACCGATTGATCCGAGCATCTCTCTCGGCCTCGGGGGACCGGGCCGGCCGCCGTCGATGAAATTTCCCCACCCCATGGAGACCCTGGCCGGCTGTTGTTGGCTTCCGCGTCTGGTCGCGAAGTGCCGGCTCGCCGAAGATGGAGCCCTGCCGTTCAGCTACCGGATTGCCCTGGGCAGCCCGATCGGCGTCGACGGTCATTTTTGCCGGCACTTTCGGATTTCGCCGGGACAGGTCAGAAAGGCAGTGCGACTGCATGAGGACGATGGAGACCTCGCCGTATGGTTTCTCGGTCTGGCCAAGGTCGACGAAGATGCCATCGCGGCGTGGAACAAACTTGCGCCGAGACTCGGTTCTCGCGGAGCCCCGGGCTACTTGACCCGTCAGCTGGTCAAGACGGTGCTGTATCCCCAGTCGTTGACAACTCCCGTCGCCAGCGTGTTCGAGGCCATCATTCAGGACGAAGGCTTGCCTGCTTCACCTGGCAATGCCGTTGTCCCTCCGGAGCGGAATTGAACCGGGAGAGAGGGAAGGCGACGATCTGGCAAGACTTCGATGTGAGTCCTGTCCGCTACCGGAGGTCGGCGGGGCTACTCCTTGATTTCGCCCGTGTGACCGGCCTCGTACATCTCCTCGATCATGCTGTTCACCGGGACCCCACCGATGCGGTAGCCCTCGTCCTCGGTGAGGAGATCGTAGGAGCGCTCCACCCCCGCGTAGCGTTCGATCGAGCGGATGGTGTGCCCGCCCTCGATGCGATCGCCGGGGACCAGCCCACCGGCGCGGATGCCCCCGATGCGGTGCTGCCGGCAGAGATCGACGACGGCGCCGTCCTCAAACTCGATTCTGAGAAAGGCCTCGGCCTCCGGGTCCTCGGCGTAGGCTTGCACCTGCAGCACTTTGACCGGGTATCCCGAGTAGCCGATCACCTGATCACCCGGCCGAATCGACTCGACGGGTCGAGGGCCTTGGGGAGTGTCGATCGGCGTTCCCTCGGGCAGGCACTGGAACAAGAGCTTGAGCGGAGCGATCGCGAGAGCCGTCTTCAGGCCCACTCCGATGAGACCACAGCCCGATTGCGATGCCGCCAGGGAGAGGAGCACCGCGCCGGCCAGCAAGGGCCTGAGGTGTCGGAAGATCGGGGAAAGGGTCATGCTGCGCCGCTGCCATCCTACCGTGATTCATTGAAAATCACAGGAAAACTTGGAAAAATTGGTTAAGATAACTTAAGGAGTTTTAAAAAATCTGCAAGGGAAAGTCTGCGGTGTCGACCCCAAGCCTCATTCGGAGGTTCGGAAATCGGTTTCCGGATGGTTTCCCGATCTTTTTTTCATTGCCTCCAGCTCCGCCCTCACTTCCCGCCCTCTGCGGATGGCCCGCCTCACGAGCCGGATGTTTTTCCTCCGCACTTCCTCCCTCCATTGGCAAAAGCCGTGGATGATCTCCTGGGGAGCGTGTGGGACCACCTCATAATGAGCGGAAAGGTTGCGCTGCATCCACGGTCGGAATCTTTCTGGGAGCACCCGGCGAACCGTGTATTCGCAGACCGAACAGGGGACTCGACTGTCCTCGGCTGCCGCGAGAGCCAACCCGAGCCCTTTTTCGGTCAACAGAGCCGCTTCTTCTGCGTCGGGAGTCGTTGCCGCGTAGTGGTGCCAGAGCGGCGACAGCTGACAATCGGTGAAAATTTCTCCCGGCGTGCCGTGCTCCACCGCGGCGTTGACCACCAGGTCGAGGGCGCGGCGATAATCCCCGGTGCGAGCGGCGGCGCAGGCGATGGTGTGAAGTTCGGACCCGACGAGAACCCCGGAGTCCCGGTACCGCTCCTCGAGTTGCAAGACTTCGGAATATCGCTCGGCGAGGCAATGATACAGAATCGACATCTCGAGAAGCAGTCGATTCCCGGGGAAGTGCGTCAGGCTGGCCGCGGCCCGGTCCGCCAAATCCGTCGCCGGCATTCCGTTGTGTTCGTGAGCGAGCAACCGGAGCGCCTCGACTCCGCCGTCGTCGGAGGGGGAAACCGGCACCTCGCGCAAGGCCTCGACCGCCATCTCGGGAAGATTCATGCACAGGTAACCGAAGGCCTCTTCGGCGCCCGGAGGAACCGCGGAACCTTTCAACTGGAACTTGGCCAGAATGGCTCCGGACGGGGAGGACGGGATGAATCGGGGTATTTCTGATCTCATGTTGCGGAAAAGGCTGCGTGATGGCCGAGGCGAAACGGCGGGGAATGCGCTCTCACAAGGGAAAGGCCTGAGGGATGACATCCGATTCTCAAGGTTGAGAAATAAACCGTAATCCGACTGCGGCCAATCAAATTTTTTTACCCATTATAATTCGGGAGGTTTTCTCCCCTGATTTTCGGTGAATCGGGGTGGGCGAGGTGTCACCTCGGGGAGGAAAGCCGGTTTTGCCGGTGTCGGTTTGCCGCCTTGCTCTCGGGAGTCTTTCCTGTTTGGTGCAACGATCGCGGCGGGCGAGGGTTGGTACGGTGATGAAACTTTCGTTGCTCCCCTCTGTCCTGATCCCTTGCCTCCTCGGAACCTCCCTCGCTGGGGCCGGCAACTGGCCGCAATTTCGCGGTCCCGACGGGGCGGGCCAACCTGAGGGCGAGGCCACTGTCCCCCTGGAGTGGAGCGAGACCGAGAACCTGAAGTGGAAGCTGGCCCTTCCCGGACCGGGCTCCTCTTCGCCCGTCGTCTGGGGAGATCGCGTCTACGTGACCTGCTACAGCGGATACGGCGTCGGCTCAGGCGGGTCCATCGGAGAGCTGAGACGCCACCTCGTCGCCGTGGACCGCGAGACCGGGGAGATGGTCTGGCAGGTCGCGGTGGCGTCCTCCGATCCCGGCAAGCAAGACCCGTTTTTCGGATTCATCAGCGAGCACGGCTACGCCAGCCATACCCCCGTCACCGACGGGGAGCGGATTTATTGCTTCTTTGGCAAGGCTGGAGTGTTCGCCTACGACATGACGGGCAACGAGGTCTGGAGGCAATCGGTCGATCAACTCCACTCCGGCAAACGCTGGGGCTCGGCGTCCAGCCCGATCCTGCACGGCGACATCCTGATCGTGCAGGCCGGCGACGAAGCGCGAGCTGTCTACGCCTTCGACACCGCGAACGGCGAGCCCCGTTGGAAGGCCGAGGGCTCCGTGCTGGAACAGACCTACGGAACTCCCGTGCTGCACCGGGCCGGCGAGGATCGCACCGATCTGATCGTGGCCGGCACCGGTGAGGTCTGGGGCCTCAATCCCGCCACGGGCCGGCTCCGCTGGCTGTGCGAGACAGGGATCACGGGCAATGTCTCCTCCAGCCCGCTGGTGGTGAACGACCGGGTCATCGTCTTCGGTGGCTATCCGCGCACCATGGGGGCGGCGATACGACTGGGAAGCAAAGGCGATGTTTCCAACGAGGCGCTCCTCTGGGAAAGTGTCGACGTGAAGTCCTACATGACCGCACCGCTCCATCACGAGGGATACCTCTTCATCGTGCGCGACGAGGGCGTGGCTTGCTGCGCCGATCCGATGACCGGTGAGTTGATCTACGAAGAGCGCATCCCGGGCGCCTCGGGGCGTCTCGGCAGAGGCAAACCGTTTTATGCCTCTCCCATCCTCGTCCGGGGGCACCTCCTCGCCGTCAGCCGGACCGCGGGCACTTTCGTCATCGAGGCGAAGCCCGAGTTTCAGTTGGTCCGGGTCAATACGATCGAGGGAGACGAGGGGCGTTTCCAGGGTACGCCGGCGGTGAGTGGCGGCGATCTCTTTCTCAGGTCGGAGACGGCCCTCTACTGCATCAGTGAGGGGAATTGACTGGTGCGAGTTCGACCCGGGGGTCAGGCCTCCAGGCGATGCTTCGCCCAGGCGGCGGCTCCCCGGACGCCGGCGTCGTCCTCGAGTTCCGCGGGGACGATGCGGTAGCTGTCGAGGTAGGGGCCGAGCACCCGGGTGCGGGCGGATTCCCTGACGTTCTTGAGGTAGAGATCGGGCATGGCTTCGACGAGTCCGCCGCCGAGAACGATGGTGTCCGGGGCGAGCAGGTGCACCACCGTGGCGACCCCGCAGCCGAGGAGCACGGCGGATTTTCTCACGATCTCTTCGACCGCCCTGTCGCCGGCCTCGATGGCCTTGGCCAGCTTCCCGCTGGTGATGTTGGCGATGTCTGTGCCGCAGAGATCGAACAGGTGAGGGGCGAGTCCCCGGTAGGCGGCCCGAGCCGCCTCGGATGCGATCTTGAGGCGGGAGCACTCCATCTCCAGGGTGGAGCTGTGTTCCCCGTCGCCGGAGGCCTCGGGATAGAGGGGGATGTGTCCGAGTTCCATGCAGGAGAGCTTGCCGCCCTGGAGCAGGGAGCCTTCGATCACCGCTCCGGCTCCGATGCCCGTGCCGGGGAAAATTCCCACCAGGCAGTCGGACCCCCGGCCGGCTCCGAAGAGGTATTCGGCATAGACGCCGGCGTCGACGTCATTGCTGAGAACGACTTCACAGCCGAACTTGGCGCCCAGCGCCGCGGCCACCGGGGCGTCGTTCCAGCCAAGGTTTGGCGCCTCGACGATCTCTCCCTTTTTCCGGTGAACCGGGCCGGGACACCCCACGCCGATCCCCGCGATCCGCTTCTCCGCGATACCGGCATCTTCGAGAGCCTCCCGAATGGTCTTCTCCATCTTGCCGAGACCGGACTCCACGCCTTTGTGACCCTGCGTTTTCTGTTTCGATTTGCCCAGGGCCCGAAACTCCCCGTCGTAGACGACGGCCAGCATCTTGGTTCCTCCCAGGTCGAAACCGATCCAAACCTTTTCCGATTCGCTCATGACAACAGCATTCTTGCTTCTTCCCGGGCCCAACCGTCGGCGGCGACGATTTCTTTCAGGCCGGCCTCGCGGGGCACGACGTGGCGATCCATGACCTTTCCCACGGTTTCCCAGATACCGGTAAATCCGATTTCCCCCGAGAGAAATGCCTCTACCGCAACCTCGTTGGCCGCATTCATAACCGCGGGCAACGTCCTGCCGGTTTTGCCCGCGCGCCGGGCCAGGCCGAGGGAGGGAAAGTCGTCCCATCGCGGTTCCTCAAACTCGAGCCGGGCCGTGGCGGCAAAATCCAGGGGAGGGAGGGTGTTGCGGACCCGCTCCGGCCAGGTCACCGCATACTGGATGGGAAAGCACATGTCGTTGACGCTGAGTTGGGCCAGGATCGAGCTGTCCACGAACTCGACCATGCTGTGGATGATGCTCTGGGGGTGGACGATGACATCGACCCGATCCATCTCGATGTCGAAAAGCCAGCGGGCTTCGATCATCTCCAGCCCCTTGTTGAAGAGGGTGGCCGAGTCGATGGTGATCTTCCGGCCCATGTCCCAGGTGGGGTGATCGAGTGCTTCGGCCACGGTCACTCCGGGCAGCCGGTCCGCGGGCAGCCGGCGGAACGGACCGCCCGAGGCCGTGAGAATGAGACGAGAGACCTCGGCGGGGTCGCGCCCTTCCAGGCACTGGAAGATGGCGTTGTGTTCCGAATCGACGGGCAGTACGTAGACTCCCCGTCGGCGGGCCGCTTCCATGACCACCTCGCCGGCCATCACCAGGATCTCCTTGCTCGCCACGGCGATATCCTTGCCCGCCTCGATGGCGGCGAGGGCCGGTTCCAGCCCGGCCACTCCGATGATGGCTATGAGGACGAGATCCGCTTCCGGCAGGGTGGCGAGTTCGACGAGTCCCTCCCGGCCGCCGGCGAGGGAGACGTCGGCGGAGACCCGTTCTTTCAGGGAGGGGAGAGCGTTTTCATCGAAAAGACAGGCATGGCGCACCCCGAAATCCCCGATCTGGCGGCCGAGGGCCTCGAAACTGCGATGAGCCGCGAGCCCGACGATCTCCATCCGTTGCGGCAGTTCACGGGCCACCTTCAGGGTGCTCTCCCCTATGCTACCCGTGGAACCCAGCACCACGACCCTTTTTTTCCGCGAGCGGCCGTCCATATCGAAGCATTATTCCAGGAGCAGGCACAGATAAACGAAAAACGCCGGCGAAGTGAGGAAAATGGAATCCATGAGGTCGAGGATGCCCCCGATGCCCGGCATTTTCTTGCCGCTGTCCTTCACCGCCGCACTGCGTTTGAGGATGGATTCGACGAGGTCTCCGAGGATGGCAAAGAGGGCGATGACGACGCCGAGAAGGAAGGCATGCACCGGAGTGATCAAGGGGATGCGGTCGGAGAAGAGCCAGAGACAGCCGAAGCTGCCGATCTGAGCCACCACGAGGGCGCCGGCAAAACCTTCCCAAGTTTTCTTGGGGCTGATCCGGGGGACCATCAAGTGCCGGCCCAGGGTGGTCCCCACGACATAGGCGCCCATGTCGGTGAACTTGGTCACGACGAGGAGAAAGATGACATAGAAGTGAGCCGAAGGTTCTCCGGCCCGGCCCTCGAGGGGGAGGTGGAGGATTCTGGGGATGAACCCGAAGAGAATGACGATGTAGGAGAAGCCGAAAACCGTCATGCCGATTTCCTGGGACATGCGGAAGGGCTCGAAGCGGGAGCGGAGCCGATCGACGGAGATGGCGAGAAAGAAGAAGGCGAGGGCGAGGGCATCGGCCGAGTGGGCCCATCGTTCGCTCCAGCCCCAGTCCGGGGCGAAGGCCAGGATTCCGTAGGCCGCAGCGGCGGGTAGGGTGAGATTGCGGAAACGCCTCATCTCCGCATCGGGGATCAGGCGGAAGAATTCGATGAGGCCCGCGATCGAGATGCCGACGAACATGAGAAGGAACAGCCAGGGCCTGTTCCAGCAGAAGGCGGGGATGACGATGGCCCAGAGCCATGCCGTGCTGCCCAGCCGTCTCAGGAAAACGCGTCCTTTCGAAGGCTTCTCCGGAACGGGGGCGGCGGCAAGGTCGGACATCACGGATGCGAGCGGCGGCAGCAAACAGGTGAGGCCAGACGATAGCAACGACTTTATTCGGCGATTTGTCCTGGTGGAGAGGCGGGGAAGAGCCGGTTCAGCTCCGTCCGCCGGTGGGAAAAGACGGTGCCGAGCTTGTGGCGGATGGCGCGGCCGGCGACCTCGCCGAAGGGGTAAAGCGGCAGGACGTAGCGCACCCGGTCTTCGCCCCGGACGCCGCCCTCCTTCTCCACGAAGCGATGCAGGTGATGCCAGAAGCGGTAGGGTCCGAAGCGCTGTTCGTCGACGAAGTAGTGTCCCGGCTTCACCGAGGAGATCTCGGTGACCCAGGTCGACCAGATGAGGGGGGCAAGTTTGATGCGGTGGACGATGATCTGGCCGGCAAACATGGGCTCGCCCCCTCCGGAAACGGTGTGGAAAGCCATATCGGGAGGGGTGATTCGGTCGAGATTGGCCGGATTGGAAAAGAAATCCCAGGCCTCCTTGCGGGAGATGGGGAGAAACTGGGATTGCTCGAACAGGTGGATCTTCATGACTGAGGGAACGCCCAAGGCGCCCGCGATGCGGGGCCCATTCTCCCTTTCGCGGAAAAAAGAATCAAGCTCGGGAATTATTTGACTTTTGCTAACTTCTTGGGTCTCCTTAGCATATGGCTACAGAAGGCAGAATTTCCGGCGAAACCCAGCGGAGGTACAGTCGCATGGTCGACATGTGGGCGGCGCCGAACCTGAATCCGACCAATATCGAAGTGCTGACGAAGCTGAAGTCCGCCGAGGACCGGCAGTTTTCCAAGCACATGGGTGTCACCGGCAAGAT
>CAZLUZ010000163.1:0-10730 GCA_964562825.1 uncultured Akkermansia sp. | reverse complement strand
GGGGCCCGAGACCGTGCTGCCGCCGGAGGACGTGGCCGAGGCCTTCGAGGCTTTGCGAAAGCTGGATTGGAGTGGAGAGGGGATGACCGGGATTGTCGGGTTGTTTTTGCGGGCGGCCCGGCTGGTAGATAATCCGGGGATCGATCTGCCGAAGAAGCTGCGCGGAGATATCATGACCAAGCTGAAGCGGTCCGGAGTGCCTCCGGTCCGGTTGACGCCCTTGGAGAAAGTGGTCGAGGTGGAGGCCACGGAGTGGGTGGGGCTGTATGGCGAATCGTTGCCCCTGGGTATCCGGATCGCGTCCTAAGGTCGTAGCCGCGCTCGCCAGAGCATGGGGCGATTCGCGAGGGTCCCTTCCGACGAAGGCGGCTACTTTGCGCTCCACGAAGCAGGTCCGGCCAGAGATCAAAACCGAAAGGTCGCCCGCACCCGCTTCGAGACCGCAAAATAGGTGATCCAGACCACACTGAAAACTACCTGCGGAATAGAGGTCCCTATCTCCATCGCGATCTCTTCGCTCATGTCGAAGAGGACGGTCGCCGCCCCCAGATCGATCGCCAAAATCAGGAGCGAGATGATCAGGTAGGTGATCATCAGTTTGGGAAAGAAACGCCGCTTGCGCAACAACATGACGAGGAGACACAGGGCAAACAGGATCATCCAGCCGTTGCCGATCAACTCGAAGGCAACGAGCCAGAAACTGCCCGGCACGTGGGAGGCCGAATCGGGGGAGGTGATCGATTCCCACTGCACCCGGTTGAACACCCAGGCATAGTCCTCCTGCACTAGAGAGAACACCACCCGGAAAGGAGTCAGGATCAACCCGATGAGCGGAAGAATGAGCCAGCCCGCGATGCCGTCTAGATGGGCGATGGCATCCGGTTTTGGCAGAGGGGGGCCATGTCGTGTGGTAAAGAAGGCCGGAATGCCTCCGCTGATAAGACCGAGCATCGCCCCCATGCCGATGAAAAAAAATGCCATCGAGTTGTCCAGAACCAGTTCCGATCCCCAGACATCGACCAAATCTCCGGCGGCAGCCCGGACAGGATCGTAAGAGAGGGTCCAGCCCAGGTCGGTATGAATCTCCTGCATGGCGCGCTCCAGATCCGCGACCTGGTCCACCGTCACCTGATCGACGGTCCTGGTGAACTGGTAGCGGCAGGTGATCAAGCCGGCCTCCTCCCGCGAAGAGCTGCCGTAGTCGAGTCCCGGGCCGGTGATCTCGACCTCGTCGTCGGGAAACTCCCACCCCGTCCACATCTGCACCCGGATGGTTTCGTCGATCGCTATGGGATAACCCATCGCGTAGGGAAACTCGCGGTCGACACGCTCGGGAAAATCGAGGAAGTCTGCCACCGTCTGCGGGTAAAACTGAAAGGTGTGCACGTTCTCGTCGGTCTCCGAAGGCGTCCAGGCGTCAGGGATTCGGTAGCTCTCCCGCACCACCACGTCTCCGGTAGAAGTCTCCTCCTCCATGATCACCGGCCCCTCGAGTTCGGGCTTGGCGTAGTTGCTCTCCCAATATTCGGTGTAATTCTTGCCCGTCTCGGCGAGGGAGTTGGAGCGAAAGTAGGAGAGAATCGATTCGGCCTGTTGGCCCGAATAACGGGAGACCACGGAGAGACGGCTCGGTTCCCCCGGAGGTGCCACGGTGAGATCCTGGGTCACCTCCACGGCGTTTCGATACAGCGGGTGATCGGTCACCGGGGTCAGACCCGTCTCGCCGGAGCGGACCACCAGGGCGAGGCCATAGGGTTCGACGGGCAGGCGGTCCAACGGCGCTATCTGCGTGGCGCGCGTGGGGTCGAGCCAGTAGAGCCGGTCCCCGATAGCGGCGCAGACGATGACGTGATCGAAGGCGAAAGGCGAGGGCAGGAAGGTTTCGATGCCGCCGCACCAACCCGTGTGGACCAGGGCGGGCCAGGCCTCGATGTCCAACTGGCGGAGCAGCAAGGTGAGCAGCAGCGCCTTGTCCTTGCAGTCCCCGAACTTCCTCCGCCAGACCAGGGCGGGGGGACGTGGTTGGTAGGCGCCGTTGCCCATCTCCAGACCGAGGTAGCGCAGATTCGACTGAACGAATCGAAGCGCCTCACTGGCGCGTTTTTCGGGGAGGACAAAGGTGTTTCGAATCTCGTCGCGCGCGGCCAGCACATCCGGCGGCAAAGGCGCCCTGTTCGGGTAGAGCCGGAGCGCCCAGTCGGCCACCTCGCCCCAAGAGTCGAAGGAAGACACCTGCAGTTCCGGGTAGACCCGGACCTCCGCGGGGATGGCATTCTCGGAGTAGACCGGCGGAGAATTTTCCAGGAGCAGCAGCCACTCGCGCAGACCGTCCGGGCGGAGCCCCCGATCGACCGGGTCCTCCGCGAGGAAACCCTGCAAACGGAGCTGCCGGTCCGGCTCGGCGAGGATGCGGTAGGAGTGGCGATGAATGGGAAACCCGTAGGCGAGACGTCGGCGGAGGAAGGCTTCGCCGGAGAGCGCGGGATTGACTCCGGTGTAGGTGTAGGCCACATCCACGATGTCGCCCGGACGCAGATCCTCGAGCACGGCCAGGGCCGTCTGGCTGCCGTCGAGGAGGCGGAGGGAGCGGTCCGTCTCGGTGGCGAAAAAGCGGAGTTCCTCGGGATTGAACTGGTCGATCCTTTTGCCCTCGCGGAGAATGCGGAGCCAGTGGATACGGAGGGTCTGAAATTCGGGATCGAAGGTGAAGGTGCGCGAGCCGTTCTCCTCCAGCCCGGCCTCGTCGAGCACCCATACCGCACTGCGGTAAAACCTACTGTCCGACGGGATGTGCCTCTCCATCTGGTAGTCGATCTGGTACTCACCGGCGGAGATGTCGTGGGAGGGAATTTCCTCCGGTATCTCGATCTCCCGCAGATCGACCCAGTCCGGGACCGGGGCGGAGGAGCGCAGACTGAGGGGAAGCTGGGCGGCTGGCTCCTGAGCGGCGGCACCGAGCAGTCCGGCCGCGCCGAGGCAGATCAGGTAGAGCGTGTGGCGCATGGCGAGAGCGCCATACACCGTCACCACGAATGCCCCGTCAAGTTCGATTTGGAGATAAGCGAAGGCCGGGCTGCGGTTCAGCCGTGAAGCCCCTGGAACCGGCGGTGTTGCACCTGGATGAGGAGCCAGCGATTGACCAGGGAACTGACCGAACGGATCTGGAGGGCGACCCATTTGCCGTAGGCGCCGCCGAACTGGAAGGCGACCCACTCCATGACCCGGCTCCAGACCTCGATGACGCTGCCCAGGATGGGGTTGAATCGGATGCTGTCGATACCGACCGAGACCTGGGAGAAATCCGATACCTTGGTCTGTCCCAGGGAAAGACACCAGACGGCGAAGTGTTCGCAGTTGAAGCGGAGAAAGTGGTAGGGAAAGGTCTTTCCCGCTTGTTCCCGAGCGAAGCGGCTGACCTCCTCCGGAGGGTGTTCCGCGATATCCGGGTACTCCCAGTGTTGGGGGATGCGCCCCCGCAGGAAATCCTCCCAGGAGTCGATCCGCACTTCGTCGGATTCGAGGAAGTGGACCACCTCATGGTTTCCCACGTAGACGCCGAGGTGGAAGGCGGGGCCAAAGAAGACCGCATACGTCTCGCCTTCTACCGGTTCGACCCCCGGAGATTCCGGCGGGTTGCCGTAGACCGGCACATCGTCATCCCGCCCCGAGAGCAATCCCATGAGGACCAGGGCGGCCCCGAAGAAAAAGAAACGGCCCGCCACGAGATAGATGACCCACAGTGGGGGAAGCCCCAGCACGGGGATCATGCCGCCTCCGGCTCCGACGAGGATGGTGGCGCCCCCCGAGGCGAAGAGAAGCCAGCGATTCCACCGCCCCGGCTGACGCAGACCGATGAGAAACTGGGTGAGACCGTCGACGGTGAGGAGCAGACCCAGGAGGAAACCGAAGAACAGTCGCGAGACGGCCTCATTCTGGACGAAGAGCCATCCCATGGCCACGAGGAGGAGCGTTTGTATCGCGATGGAGAGGATGCCGCGGGTGTTGCGTCTCCGGTAGATGACGCCCCGGAGCCAGTGGAGAAAGATGAGGAGCCCGCCGCCCAGCACCAACCACCCCGTGATCTTCAACCCCGGACCCGCGAACCACGAGGGCGCCACACAGATCCCGGCGGAGAGAAGCACCAGGATGAGGCCCGATCCGGTGAGAACGATCCGCTGATCGTTGACCGATCGGAGCACCTGGTTGCGGTATTGGTCGAAACGGGCCAGGGCGCCCATGGATCAATCCTCGATTTCTTCGTCGAGGTCCTCGAGTTCTTCGATATCGCCGTATTGCACAGGCAGGTCGCCTTCGATTTCCTGGATGCCCCAGGATTCGCCGTCGTGCTTGGGCTCCCCGACTTCGCGGCAGGTGATGAGAAAGTGCCACTCGTCTCCGTAGTCGAAAAGAAACGCCAGCTGTTTGCCGGAGGTGAAAACATTTTCCACCAGCGTTTCCTTCACGCCGGGTTCGGTGTCCTCGGGTTCTCCGAGATCGGAGAAGAGGGTGTATTTTTCCTCATTCTCGCCGAAGGGGGATTCCAGGTTGCTGTAGAATCCGAAGGCGTGATCGAATTCGAACTCGACTGCCTCGATGAAGATTTCGGCGAGATCGTAGAGTGTGATTTCCTCGCCCGTGACCTCCAGGTCGATGCGGCAGGGTTCGCAGGGCAGGGGGCAGAGTTCGGGCTGGGTCTCCAGGGTGAAATGGAAGGTATGCATGACTCGGGAAGAAGTGATCGGCTGGTGGAGAGGGGATTTCTCTCCTCCCGATGATCCTATAGGCGAATGGCGAATGCGCCACGAGGATTTTTGTTGCCGAAAAGGCCGCCATTGACGGGTCGAAGGGACGGCCTTAGGAGATGTGCTCCGTCGAACCGGATGTCCGAAGAATCGAGAACGAAAACCGCCTACCACGAGTGTGGCCATGCCCTGACCGCCTTTCTCCTGGGGGGGCGGATCGAGCGGCTCACCGTCGAGTTCGACGTGATGGATGAACCCCACGGGAAGTTCGGGGAGACCGGGGTGATCTGGCCCGAATCGTGGTCCGAGCGCGAGGTCGCCATCGGGGAGATCAAAGTATCACTGTCCGGACCGGTGGTGGAGATGATCTACGACGAGACCCGGATCGATCCGGAGTTTCTCGAGGAGTGGCGAGACGACTGGCAACTCGCGGTGGATCGGGCCGAGACCTACCTGCCCGGCGACCAGCCCACGCCCCAGCGTCTGGCCCGATTCGTCAACGATCTCCTCTCCTTCTTCGAGCGCGACGACGTGTGGGCGGCGGTGGCGGCCCTGGCCGACGAACTGGAAGCCCACGGAACTCTGGAGGAGGAGGACATCGACGATGTGCTCCGGGCCTGGCCCATCCGGTAGCACCCGGACTCGAGGAATCTCATGATCAGACTATCCCGCCCTTTCTTCGCCGCCCTGTGGTGGGTCCTTTTCCTGTTTCCCCTCGTCGCCCGAGGTTCCGGCTGGTCGCTGCTGCACAGTGGGGGCAGGGCCATCCCCAGCTCCGACCAGGTCACGGCCCGACTCGACGGAGATGCCCTGGAGGTGGAGATTGCTCCGGGCGGGGAGGGGTATCCCGGCATTCGACTCGTCCCGAAGGACGCGGTATGGGATCTGTCCCGCTTTGGGCATGTCGCCGCCACGGTGCGCAACACCGGAGCGGAGGCCTGCCGCATCCACCTGCGCGTCGACAATGCGCCGGGCCGTGGGGAGAAGAAGAATCCCTGGAACACGGAGAGCCGGACCGTCGAAGCTGGCGAGGAGGCGACGGTGCGGACGCTCTTCGGCTACCAGCACGGCTACGGAGAGGGGTTCCCCCTCGACGCTTCCGAGGTAACCTCGGTGCTTCTTTTCACGGAGAAGGTCACCGGCGACCCGGTCCGGTTCCGCGTGCAGGCCGTGGATGCGATGGGCGTGGCGGGGCAGACTCCGGACAGCCTGCGGCGGGATGAGGAAAAGGGCATCGTGCCCGCCGATGGCCGGCTTTTCGGTGCCGGTGCGGAAGACCGCATCGACGGCACCGCCGGCGTGACTTGGGAACGGGAGGATGGCGGACGGCTGCTCCGGGTTCGGTTCCCCCCGGGCTCCTCCCGCAGGTGGGTCCGCATCCGGCCCGCGGAGGGGCGCTGGGACCTGCGGCGGGCCAACGAGGTCGCGGTGGTGGTGCAGAACGCCGGTCTCGACACGGTGCTTCCGTCAGTGCAGGTGACGAGCGATCGCTTGCGGGGAACCGGCTGGAGAACGGCAGTCGCACCGCTTGGCCCCACCGAGCAGACCGAGATCGTCGTCCCCTTTGCGGCGGAGCTTCCCTGGCGGGGCGACCCCGCTTCGGCCGAGGAGCATGAATCCGAAGAAATCCCCGGAGGAACGAGATTTGCCAGCGACCGCGCCGACTCCCTACTGGTGGCGCTTCCCGATGGATCTGGTGAATCCCACCTCCTCATCGCCTCGGCCCAGGCCCGGCTTGGCAGGTGGGAGCGGCCCCCTTGGCTGGGTCAGCGTCCGCCGGTCCCGGGACTGTGGACCGTGACTTTCGACGAGGAGTTCGAGGGCGGGGAAGTGAACCCGGCACGTTGGAACGTGACCGGCCCGAACTACTGGGGAAGGAAAGAACTCACCCACTGGAGCCGGAGAAACGTGCTGGTGCGCGAGGGCGTTGCCGTGATCCGGCTGGAGAAGAGGCGGGGACGACACAACGACGCGCCGGACGGGCACGTCAGCGATTACGCGGGCGGCTACCTCGACACCTACGACAAATGGAGACAGCGCTACGGGTACTTCGAGGCCAGGATGAAGCTGCCGGAAACCCCTGGGCTGTGGCCCGCCTTTTGGATGATGCCCGATCGGGGGCGCGAGTCGGGAGAGATGTGGAGGCGTCAGGACACTTCGCGCGGCGGCATGGAATTCGACATCATGGAACACCTGACCCGGTGGGGCCCCTGTCGTTACCACATCGCCCTGCACTGGGACGGCTACGGGAAGAACCATCGCTCGTTGGGCACGAGTCAGATCTATTTTCGACCCGACGAAGAGGGTTTTGTGACCTGCGGGCTGCTCTGGACGCCGGGGAGGGCGGCGTATTTCTGCAACGGCGAAGAAGTCGGTCGGGTCGAATCCGATCGGATCTCTTCGGTGCCCGGGATGATGATCTTCACCCTTCCCATCGGCGGGTGGGACAACGCTCCGCTCGACGATTCCCGGCTACCCGGCGATTTTGTCATCGACTACGTCCGCGTCTGGCAGCGCGCCGATCTGGCTTCGGAAGCGGACCTCCTGGAATAAAAGGGCGGCCGGGCCAGGGAGCGTGGCGGAAGAATGTCGGCTTTCTCGGGGAAATCAGGTTGTGTTCCGGGGGAATCTGGGAAATAGCAGGGGAGGCTGGCTCGGCGGTGGAACCTGCGCCGGGGAGCCTTTGCCGTCATGGACCTGCCCTTAGCGTTCACCCTGGTCTTTTCCTACTGGCTCATCCAGTATTCCGTCTGTCGGATCGTCTGGGTGCGATGGCAGGGCATCCTGGTGCCGGGCGAGCGCTCCGTGGACCTCGAGGTCGGTGCCATGGCCCTGCTTCTGTTTTGCCTGTGGAATGTCACCTGGTTTTACCTGTCGATCACGATCGGAACCGGCTTTTTTGCCATTGCGGTGATTCGGCTGATCCTCGATCTCGTCCTCTTTTTGGGCATTTTCTACGCCCGATTCGTTCTCTGGAAGCCGTATTTCGATGCCCGGGAAGGGGCGCCCAATCCCTGGTTCGTGCTCTTTGTCCTCGTCAGCGCGATCTTCGGGGTCCTCGCCTTCATGAAGCGGCCCATGGGTTCGGACAACGTGGCCCTCTACTGGCTGGCATACACCCTGGCCCAGGAGAAGGTCCATCTCGCGGCGGCCCAGGGCTCACCCTTCTACATCTCGATCCTCTGGTTTCCCGGGGCGCTTTTCCGCGATGATCTCTTCGTGGGCAATCTCGCCGGGTTGCTCAAGGTGTTTTCCGTGATGGGGGTCGTCATGGCGCTCTGGTGGACCTTTCAGCGCCATTTTTCGCAGCGCGGTATCTGGCTGAGTGGTCTGGCTTTTTTCCTCTTCCTCTCCACCTTTCTCTTCGACTACGGGATTTTCGTCTCGGGGAAGGAGTCGCCCCAGGGCATGACCTTCGTCTTCATCCTCTGCGGACTGCTCGCCACCCGCACTCCCGTGTCCCGGGGGGGCATCCACTCGGAGTGGACCATCGGAGTGCTCTGCGGGCTCGCCGTGGGATTCGCCGCGGTCACCCTGCCCTACCTGCTCGTCATCCTGGGACTGGCCTACCTCTTCCGCCTGGTGAGCAAGGAGGAACTGGGCCGGCTCTTCGTCGTCGGATTGGCCGCGGTTCCCTTCTCCATCGCCTCGATGCTGGGCCAGGGCATCCTCGTGTCCACCCTCATCTACCTCGCCACTGGCGCCATCGGATGGGGCGTGGTGATCGGGATCGAACGTTGGCGGGGGCGCTACGGCAGCCGTTCTCGCTTCCACTCCTGGGTCGCGGGTCTGCTCATTCTCGCTCCGGTGGTGGTCCTGGTCGTGCTGCTGCCTATCCGATATGCCCCCCTTCCCTTTGCGCCGCTCGACGGTGCGACCGGCTTCTTCGACCTGTTCCGCGCGAATCGGCTCAACACCCTGGCCGAGATCGCCGCCTACGCCGGGTTTCTGCTCATGTCCTTTCATGCCGTCCGTTCGGGCAGGCTCGGCTACGCCATCTTCCTCTCGGTGCCCTGGTGGTGCCTGGTCATCGTCATTTCCATCTGCCATGCCCCGCCCTCGTGGCTGCCCTTCCATCCGCAGCATCTCTGGGACCTGGCGAAAAATGTTCCCAACTGGTGGCTGGGCTTTTACTTCGTGTTCTGCTGCGGGTATGCGGTGAATGCGCTTTTCCGATCCGCCGAAGACCGGGGTCTCATCCAGCGGATACCCTATCGACGCTTCATCTTCGGCATCCTCATGGCCGCGGTCATTCTTTACGACTCGAACCGCATGCTGCACCAGCAGTTCCGGGAGGCGCCCGAGGTGCATCGGGACGGGGCCGCCCTGAGCCACGATCCCGAGTTCAGCCGGGTGATGAATGCCGCCGCGTCAATCGCCCGCGAATACCGGGGGAGAGGGGACGCGCGCCGGAAGCTCTACATCATCGGGGATGGGGAGGAAATCTGGTCGCGTCCGGACCGGGTCAGTGCCTTCGAGCTGCACAACGCAGGCTGGGACGTCGTGGAAACCGGGGCACCGGGGGAGGAGGAGCTGGGGGAGAAGCTGCGAAAGGCACAGGCCGGCGGATTGGCCCTGTTCTTGGTGGGGCCCGAGGCGGGGGCTGCGCTGCCGACCGACGTGATCGACACGACCCGAGTCGTCCTGACCCTCGAGTCCGGGGCGACCCTGCGCCAGACCGATCCTGCGGGGTGAGAGCGGGTAGTTTGAAAGGTTTTGGCTCGGGCGGTGTCTGACTGAGTTATGGAAGCGATACTTCAATTCGCGCGGGAAAATTCCTCGCTCCTGTTTTTTGTCGGATTCATCGCGGTGTACTTCGCCCTGCAGCTCTGGATTCTCCCGGCCATGGGAGTCCGCACCTGAATGTCCGGAGCCTGCTCGGTCGAGCAGAAAAAGGAGAAGGTGGCGAAAAAAGAAGATTCCGGTTCGCCGGAGAGCAGGGGAGCGTCTTCGAACAAAGAATAGCGGGGTCGATTCCGCCTCAGCTGCGGGAGTCTTTCGATCCCAGGGAGGTCAGCAGCGAAGTCTTGCCCTCGGGGGCTTCGAACACCCCCGAGGTTTCCACCACGGTTTCGCGGTAGGCCGGCGACCGATCCATCAGACTGTCGTGGATGTCGCGGAGGTGGTAGTGGGGAATGTTGGGGTAGAGGTGATGCACCAGGTGGTAGTCATTGCCGTAGCCCAGCACAGCCCAGCGGGTGAAGGGGTCCACATGCATGATCCTGGAGTTGTCCAGGTTTCCCTGGCCGAGATTGGCGTGCTGGTAGATCTCGCGGAGCAGCATGAGGTAGGGGAAGAGATAGACGAGCGGGAACACCCAGAAGAGGAGGTAATACCCGCCCCAGTGAAAGCCCGTGAAGAACCGCGCCCATCCGATCGCCGCCAGCGTGGCGGTGTAGAACACCAGCCGGAAGAGAGCTTTGTTTTTGGCCGGTGAGGGATTTTTGCGTTTGGCGTGCTTGAAACGATTCGCGGGCACCAGGGCCCAGACGGCGGTGGCGATGCCCAGGGCGCCGAGTTGGCTCGCCACGACCAGGACGGGATCGCCCAGCGCGAGCAGCTTCCGGGTGATCACCGTGAACGCGACGAGGTGCAGGATGCCCAGGAACGTGGGCGAAGACGCGATCCGGCTCAAGCGCCCGAGAGGGCCCTTTGTCTCCTCCCGCCGCACCGTAGCCGAGGGAACCCGGCCGAAAGACAGCATGCGAAACAGGTCAAAGAGATTGGTCAGGACGAAGGGAGGCCAGAAAAATTTGGCGTAGTAGTTCCAGATAAAGGATGGCCGCGGCATGGGGAAGCGGGCGTAGAGCTGCTCCATTTTCTGTCCGGACATGTTGGGATCGCGCTCCGGATCATTGGGATGCAGGTGATGACCCAGATGCTTGGCCCGGTAGGAATCCGTGCAACTCCACATGGGAAAAAAACAGAGGAGATCGGAGAGAATGTCGTTCCACCTGCGAATGGGATAGAGGAGATGGTGCGAGGCCT